>CAJBTU010000394.1 GCA_903958625.1 uncultured Ignavibacteriota bacterium
GAAAAAGATATCGCAGGACATTAAGAACGAGGTGAAATTGGCCGCCGGCAAATTCAATCTCGAAAAGGGTTTTTTCCCCGGTTTAGCCTTTATTCTTGTAGGAGAAAACCCAGCCTCGCAATCATATGTAAAAAGCAAAGGAAAAGCTTGCGAGGACATTGGCTTTTATTCTGTTACGGAACGATTGCCGGCAACGGCAACTGAACGCGAAGTACTGTCGCTGATCGACCGGTTCAATAATGATTCAAAGATCCATGGGATACTTGTTCAGCTTCCTCTCCCAAAACATATCAATGAACAGAGGGTGATCGAAGCGATCTCGCCGTTGAAGGATGTTGATGGTTTTCATCCGGCGAGTGTGGGTAAGATGATGATCGGTATTGATACGTTCTTTCCCTGCACGCCATACGGGATCGTTGAGTTGCTGAGACGGAGCAATATCGATCCTTCAGGAAAGCACGTTGTCGTTGTCGGACGCAGCAATATTGTCGGTAAGCCGATCGCAAATATGCTCGTTCAAAAAAAGGAATGGGCAAATGCTGTTGTGACCATTGCGCATACCGGAGCGAAAGATATTTCCTATTATACAAAACAGGCAGATATTCTGATCGCTGCTGTAGGGAAAGCAAAGGCAATTACCAAAGAGATGGTGAAGCCCGGAGTTGTTGTGATTGATGTCGGTATCAATCGTGTCGAAGATGCATCGGCAAAGAATGGCACCAGACTTGTCGGCGATGTGGACTTTGAAGGAGTGAAGGAAGTTGCATCGGCAATGACTCCCGTACCGGGAGGTGTTGGTCCAATGACGATTGCGATGCTGATGGTGAATACGCTGAAAGCCGCCGGCGGAAAATTATAACGTTCTAAAAAGTTCCACGCGGCAACGGTGCGTGGAACTTTTTCATAATTATCGCTCGAAATACCCCGTGATCTTCGCTGTGACGATCACTTTTCCTTTCAACGCTTCGTTGAACTCCAACAGGGAACTCTTTTCAGAAAGATCAAGCGTTTCCACGCTCAATGCATAGATCGTAACAACATACGGATGGGATCCCGATCATTTCGGCGGTTCCGGTCCGCCGTATCCCGGCGAGCCGTACGTATTGAGCAATTCTTTGCATCCGATCGGCATAGCTCTTTTCGATGCACCTTCCGAAATCGAGTTTGCGCCGGCGGGAATATTGATGACGAACCAGTGTACCCAGTTCTTTGCGACAGGATGAGGATCAACGATGGAGAGCGCAAATGATTTTGTACCGGTTGGAACATCACTCCAGGAAAGCGGAAGAGAGATATTATTTCCTCCGTCAACTCCGTGGTAAGCATATTTCGTTGGGATTAATTTGCCGTCTTGAAACGCAGATGAGGTGATCTTCATGGCAGCCTCCAAGTTGTGAAATTGGATTGTTTCCCTATGAGCCTTTTTGTGTTTTAATACCGAGTAATGATCAGTTATTCCTTCGTTTTCCAGAATACTCCGGCGATTGCCATCTGCCGTAACAGAGGGGCAACGCGGTACCGTTCCTCGTGGTGATTGTCGTAGAGCGCATCCAGCACTGCAACGACATTGGTAAAACCGATCATCTCGCCCCAGGCGATCGGTCCGCGGGGATAATTTGTTCCGTGCTTCATCGCTTCATCAATATCATGCGGCGAGGCGACATCATTTTGCGCAGTGAATAGCGCTTCGTTAATGATCTGACAGAGTATTCTCGGCATCACCATACCGACGCTGTCCTGCACCATCGCCGTCTCTTTCTTCAACGATTCGAACAATGCTTTTACGTTGTCGGCAATTTCTTTGGATGTATTCAACGACGGTGCAAGTTCAACAAGCGGATTCGCAAAAAGTGTCGGGAAAGCAGCAATGCCCATGAACCGGGCCGGATATTTCAGCAGATGCGACTGCGACAGGATGGTTTCTGTAACAGCGCATGAGATGATCGGCACATTTTCGGATAATGCTTCGCTTAAGGCGTGCAGGTTTTTCTTCTTCTGTTCGTTTGCCGTCAAGGTCAATTCAAACGCAGCGGTGATCTTCTTCGCGGAATTCTTCAGTGAGGCAAGATTCTGCAGCTCCTGAACCGCGATCCCTTTTTCCTGGAATGCTGCGGAATATTCTTTAACCAGTTGTTCATCCCCAAGCAGACAGATCAATGGCTTTACTTCAGCAGGTTTACTTTTCACGGGTTGAGCCTTCGGTTTATTCTGAACCGGCACCGTGACTTTTAGTTTTTTAATTTTGACTTGTTTTTTCATTTTTCTTCGTAATTATAGAATCCCAGTTTATTCTTCTTGCCGAACATTCCCGCTTCTACCATTTGTTTTTGTATGCGGCTCGGCTGAAAACGTGGATCGTGATACATCTGTTCATAGATCGATTCCGCAACGGAAAGGCTGACGTCATTTCCGGTCAGGTCCATCAATTCGAACGGTCCCATCTTGAACCCGCCGCTCTTTTTCACTATCCTGTCGATCTCCTCAAGCGTTGTTGCATTTTCACCGAGGATCTTCAGCGCTTCGTTGAAGAACGGATGCGAAACCCGATTCACAATGTAACCCGGCGTATCTTTTGTCTGCACGGCCTTCTTGCCAAGCTGCTCGGCGATCGCCGCAGCTGATTTCATCGTCTCATCCGACGTGCGCTCTCCTTTGACGATCTCCACAAGTTTTACTACGTGCACAGGATTGAAAAAATGCATTCCCACCACGCGCTCAGGTTTCTTTGTTGCAGCGGCAATGGATGTGACGGAAAGGGTAGAGGTATTTGTTGCCAGGATCGCCGTGTGATGCGCGATCTGATCAAGTTTTTTAAAAAGATCTTTCTTTACTTTGATATCTTCCAACACCGCTTCAATGATGATGTCGCACGTATCAAGATCGTTGATGTTCGTCCGCTTTTTAATGCGGGTGAGCGCCTGTTTCATATCGTCGTCGGAGATCTTGTTTTTATCGACGCTTCGCTTCATCTCGAAATTGATCTTTTCGACACTGCGGCGGATGACCTCTTCGTTGATATCATAGAGAGAGACGGTGAACTTATTCAGTGCGGCAATGTGAGCAATACCAGCCCCCATTGTTCCGGCACCGACAATTCCTATTGAAATAGCCATAAAATTGATTGTTACGAATAAAACCGGTATGACACGATACTGGCGTGTTCTGTTGATTGCGGAATGAAATTACAGAATGATTGGTGGAAATACAAAGGGAAAAGCTCGCTAATTTGGTTCTGTCATCCGGCATTTCTCAGAATACAAAATCCTGCTGTAACAATCAGCAATGCACCAAGCAGCTTTGTCGCCAGCCGTTCTTCGGAGAATATTTTTCCGCCAAAGAATGAGGCGTATAATATTGATGTCCGTTTCACGGCAAGCACCAGAGCAACAGGCGCAAGTACGGTAGCTTCCAACTGCGTAAAACGGTATGCTATCGTCAACAGTGCTACGGTACCGATGAGCGGAAATTGACCTGCACTTTTCCGTAAGACCTCTTTTACAGAAACGCGGCGGAGCATAAGAGCGGCGAGATATAGGAGAGAATAAATTATATGCTGATAAAAAAGGACCACCGGCGGACTAACCTTGAAACCGCTTACGAGCATCTTGTCCATCACGGATGAGACGGCAAATAGTCCGACCGCACCGTAGATATAATAATAATTTTTCGAGCGCACAATGCCGCCGATCGGCCGGAATAACGTATCGGCTGGTTTCCTTTCCAGCAGATAGGCGCCGGCGATCATAAAACCGATTCCCAGCCATTCGATAAAGAGAAGTCCTTCACCAAGAACCAGGAGGGAAATAATCGCTGCGGCGGCCGGAGTTAATCCGAGCAGCGGGAGTGCGCTGCTGATCTGGTTATGCTGAAGCGACAGCATCACCAATAAAAATGCCGCTGCGCCAAGGATACTCTTACCGATAATGATGTACAGTGTTGATAACGGTAGAGATACTACATCGAATGTGAAAGGAATGAAGGATGATAGCAGAACAACAGCAAGGGAAACGGAGAACGAGAACTCCAGAGCATTCAGCCGGAACAGTATCTTCTTCTGCAGCACCGCGGAGGCGGCGGAGAGAAGAGCAGAGCATGTTGCCAAAACGAACCAGAACATCAGTTGTATCCTTTATTATTCTCTTCTTATCAAAGTGTTAACGATAGCGAAAGGAAGAAATTTCTTCCCGGCTCCGAAGTGACGAAGCCGCGGAGCGTGGAAAGATGATTGTGATATGCTTTATTGAAAATATTCTGAATACCTCCACGTGCGGTAAAAGAGAAATGCGCAAACGTGAATGAACGTGTAACGGCATCGATATCAAAAACACTATATCCGGAACTCCGAGTCTCCCCTAATGCGGTCATTGTTTGCGCTGTGCTGAATGTTGATGTGACCGATAGTGATCCGGCGTTTTGATAATGAGCAGTCAATTCGATGCTGCCATGGAGCGGCGGTATCTGCGGAAGATTTTTGCGGTTGCCGGTATCTTCTCCGCGCACGTATGACAGCGAGTATTTCAGTGCAGAGTGATTTGTTACCGGATGTTCGGCCGTCAATTCGTATCCATAGAGCCTGGCTTTGCTGATATTGCGTTTAATGAACGCTGCGCTTCCTTCAAAGATCCCCGGAACATCCGAGACAAGGTCCCGCAGTCGGTTCAGAAACAGGTCTCCCCGCACATTCACATTGTCTGCATGCCAGCGGAATCCGGAATTGATGCTGATGCATTGTTCCGGTGAGAGATCAGGATTTCCGACATGGATGCCGTCCCCGAGCGTGAGGTATTGAAACCGTTCTTCCAGCGACGGGGAACGAAACGCCGTTGAGGCCAGCAAGAGTAAATCAAGATCGGGATGAATGGAATATTGTATTCCTGCATTCACACTCCACGATTCATTATTTGCCGTTCCGTTCTTCCACAAGAGTGTTTGATGTTGGGGAAGAGTGTTGAGAATTCCGTTGGTGATGATGTATTCCGGATTGACCGTTTCATCATTGCCGATGCGGATACGGTCATAGCGTGCGCCGACAACAAGAGAACCGTTGTCCTGAGCGAATTGCCATTCGTGCTGGCCATACAAGCCGGCGGAGAGAAAACGTGAGTGAGGGAGAGGACGTTCGCCGGTGATGGTATTGTTTGCCGTATTGATCTTTTCCCGTTTGCTCTCCAATGTGCGCTGCCATACCTCAACACCGAAAACAAGAAAATTATTTTCCGCTACATTGATCTTCGATTCTATTTGAGCGCTTGCCGTTGAATGAATTGCATGCGGGGTCAGCGTCAGTGTCGGAGATTGTATGATCTCAACATTTCGGATGATGTTTTGCTGCGAAATACGCACTATGAGTGACGAAAATATCGGTGTAATATTCGGGATCGTATATTCCAGTCCGAAAAGGTCGCGCTGCATAAGTGTATAGGTTGCAGAAGCGAAAGCGGCAATTGGTGATCCTCCCGGAATCCCCGTATTCTCCGCTTGAGAACGCTGATATGTAAGATGTAATGTTTGACTATCCGTGGTGCGCAGTTCCAGTGATCCATTCAGATTCATGTCGGTGAATTGGGAATTAGGAATCACTCCGGAAGGGGTGGCAGTATTATCCGCATTCCGGTATCCGCCGCTTAACCGTACGGCAAAATGTTCTGATGACCCTTCCACGGCAAGATATTGAGAAGCGCAATTGTTCACGCCGGAGATCTCGCTGCTGAATTCTCCGTGCAGTTGTTGTTCATCTGTGAACGCGGCACGCTTTGTCAATAAATGCACAATACCGCCAAGCGCCCCTGTGCCATGAAGAACGGCACCGGAAGAACGTATTGTTTCTATCCTTTCCAGATCATGCACATTGAATAGAGAGAGTGCTCCGGAAATATCATTGGCAGTTTCAATCCTGGCATTATCAACCATTGTTACAATATTCGACCGGCTCATGCCCCGCATGGATATAGAGGTTTCCCATATTCCGTCACGGACAAGGGATATTCCCGGTACGTTCCGAAGTGCATCGGAGATGGTTGTGTTATTGTGCCTGACAAGATCTTCCGGCAGCATAGCAAGCGCGGGGAACGGTGTTCGCACTCCTTCCAGAGATAATCGAGTGCTGAGAATTACGATATCATCAGATTGATATACTTTCGGCTGCAGTGCGACTATAGCAGTGTCCTTAGGACGGGAATCGGCGGCGATGTTTTGCGACCATGCCGCAAAGGCAATGTGATGGACCGTGAGAGAATATGGTAACCCCGGACTGATGGTGAATTGGAAGTATCCTTCAGCGTCACTTACCTTCTTCTCTCCGGTTTCAACCAGCAGTACGGTCGCATGAGAGATCGGCAAAGATGTAGCTGCATCCATTACGCGGCCGATTATTGAAACGGTCTGCGCATTAATAAAAGAGGTTAGCATAAAAACGTAGAAAAAATATACACCGAGCCGTTGATAAATTATACAATTTATTTTTTTCAGTAGATATTGGAAGCCAAAAAACTTTGACGCGGTTGCAGAGGTCAGGCGAAATTGAAATATTTGAAGAAAGGACGCCGGCAAAATATCTGGAGGTGATTGAATGATAAAAAAATTTAGCGAAACATTGGCCGGTTAGCAATCATCAAATTCAAAAATTATTGGATGATAAAATACAATTGTGTCTTAATTATAAAAAAATATTTTTCTCTTTTGTTGTCGTTTACTGTTTCTCGAGTAATACTTCTTTATATTTAAACCATGCCCAAGGGCATTCTCGAAGTTTAAGCGACGTCTTTGAATATGAAGGAACTCGTACCAAGCGGGATATCTTCTGTGAAAATATCAATTGAAAAATGTTTTTCATAATCCAGTTTATCCGGTCGTAAGCAGTATCGTTGCGAGTACACTCAAAGTGTAGATTCTCCGCACTTCATTTCTCATCATCTCCGCACACTGCGCAAACGTGCAGTCTCTGTCCGACGTGCGAAAAAGAACCGCCGCTCAACTTCACCATTTGCCCAGGGTGCAGGACGTTTGTATGTCTTCCCCAATGTTTCACATCACGATATTAAACAATCATTATCAACATGAACACGGAGAGCTTTGCCGGTAATTTCCGGTGAACTCACCGCTGCGTCCGGTCGGATGCTGTCACACAACGAAACAGATATTCTCAAATTGAAAAGGAGCAAGTATGGATGGATCTCGCACATTAGAGCAGGAAATGCAGGAGATAGACGAAGTTATCTCGCGCTATAAAGGAAAACATGGCGAACTCCTGGGTATTCTCGAAGAATCCCAGATTCTGAACGAACATAAATTTTTATCGGAAGATGCGTTGAACCACGTCGCACTCAAAACTGGTGTTCCTCTCTCCAGAGTGTATAATGTGGTCACGTTCTATTCGTTCTTCAATCTTAAACCGCAGGGAAAACATACCGTCACCGTCTGTCGCGGAACGGCCTGTCACACAAAAGGATCGCGCACGCTGCTGGACGATCTCGGCTTGATCCTGAACTGCAAAAAAGAATTGGATGAAGGTGAGCAGTTCTTTACTACTCCGGACAAGCAGTTCACCGTTACCACGGTGGCGTGTTTCGGTCAGTGCGCGCTTGCACCGGTGATTGCCATCGATGGAATTATTTACAGCAATGTGACAACATCAAAACTTCAGATGCTTGTCCGGCGCATATCGAAAGTGAGGAAAATCCATGAAAATCATTGATGAGTCAATGCTGGAGGTGCTTCGGCAAAATGGTCTGAAAAAAATTCTTCCTGATGTACCGAAAATTTCTGTCGGCATGGGAACATGCGGCATCGGAAACGGTGCGAAGGATGTGTATGATGCTTTGCAAAAAATGATTAAAACAAAGAATGCATCGGTACGGCTTTCTATGACGGGATGTTTTGGATTCTGCGCAGAAGAAGTGCTTGTGAACTGTTACATTCCGGGAATGCCGCTGGTGATCCTGCACAAAGTAACGCCGAAAGATGCCGAGAATATCGTGGAGAGTCTTTCGAAGGGGTTGATGCCGTTAAAGAAAGCACTCTGTAAGATAGAAAAATGGGATTTCTTTACCGCTAAGATCGAGTTCGGTGCAGGGATCGTCAGCGTTCCGGTGTGGAATGAAATACCGTTCTTCAAGGGACAGAAAAAGATCGTGCTTCGCGAAGCGGGATTGATCAATCCGGAAGATATCGAGGAATATATTGCAGTCGGCGGATACAGTGCATTGATGAAATCGCTGACGCAGATGACGCGGGATACCGTGCTCGACGAAGTGAAAAAATCGAAGCTGCGCGGACGCGGAGGAGCAGGATTCCCGACTGCCATAAAGTGGGAAATGATGAAGAAAGTTGAGACAGGCCAAAAATACATCATCTGCAACGCCGACGAAGGTGATCCGGGTGCATATATGAACCGGAACGAGATCGAAAGCGATCCGCATGCGCTGATCGAAGGAATGCTGATCGGAGCGTACGTGATGGGAACATCGGAAGGAGTGATGTACGTGCGGGCCGAATATCCTCTTGCCGTCGAGCGGTTCAAAAAGGCGGTGACTGCGGCGAAAGAACAGGGACTTCTCGGCCAGAATATTTTCGGATCGGAATTCTCATTCGATCTTTCGTATGTGGAAGGAGCCGGTGCGTTCGTCTGCGGTGAAGAGACGGCGCTCATCGCTTCCATCGAAGGAAGGGCCGGCCGGCCGGTTCCGCGTCCTCCGTATCCAGCGCAAAAAGGATTATGGGGTAAGCCGACAAACATCAACAATGTGGAAACGTGGTTCAATGTTCCCGTCATTGTCGCAATTGGCGGAGACGCGTTTGCAAAATTCGGCACGCAGAACAGTACCGGTACAAAAGTGTTCTCTCTTGTCGGAAAGATCAAAAATACGGGATTGGTCGAGCTGCCGCTCGGAACAATGCTGGAAACGATCATCTATCAGATGGGAGAAGGAACGGGAACAAAGAAGAAGATCCGTGCCGTGCAGACCGGCGGTCCGTCCGGCGGATGCATCCCGGTGGAGCATTTCAATACTCCGGTGGATTATGAGTCACTCTCGAAACTCGGAACCATCATGGGCTCCGGCGGCATGGTGGTGATGGATCAGGATAATTGCATGGTGGATGTTGCGAGATATTTCATAGAAGTCACGGCGGCGGAATCGTGCGGCAAATGCACTCCGTGCCGCGAAGGTTTGTCACAATCCCTTGCCATTCTCAACAAAATTACGCGCGGCGAAGGAACAATGGAAGACTTGGATACGCTGGAACGATTATCCTACGTCATCAAAGATTCATCGCTCTGCGGGTTAGGGCAGACAAGTTCTAATCCTGTGTTGAGCACGCTCCGCTATTTCCGCGACGAATATGAGAAACATATCATCGAAAAACGGTGCAAGGCCGGCGTCTGTGAAAATCTTTTTATGGCATTGTGCGAGAATAGCTGTCCGCTGCATATGAACATTCCCGGCTATTTGCAATTGCTGAAAGAGGGAAGGATCGAAGAAGCGTTCGAACTCACACTCCGTGACAATCCGCTTCCCGGAACGGTCGGGCGTATCTGCTATTTCCACTGCCAGATGCGGTGCCGCAGGGATATGGTGGATGATCCTGTCAATCAGGGAGAGATCCATCGGTATCTTGCCGACACCATCTATAAAATGGGAAAAGAAAAAGAGATCTATCAGCGTCTGATAAGGGAAAAACTCTCTACTACCGGGAAAAAGATCGCCATAGTCGGCGCCGGACCGGCAGGGCTAACGGCAGCTTTTTATCTTGTTCGTCTCGGTCATGCTGTAACGGTATACGACGGTCACGCGCGCGCAGGCGGAATTCTTCAGTATGGTATTCCTGCATATCGCCTTCCGAAAGATGTCGTTAATAAAGAACTTGAATTGTTCAAAAAACTCGGTGTGAAATTCGTTTTTAACACAAGGATCGGAAAAGAAATTTCATTCAAGACGATCCAGAAACAGAACGACGCGGTCTTCGTCGCCGTCGGTGCGCAGAAAGATATCGAGCTGCACATCGAAGGGAATCAGCTCGACGGTGTTCTGCAGGGATATGAATTTCTTGAAGATCTTGCCATCGGCGGACGTCTCCGCGTCGGGAAGAGAGTGGTGATCGTAGGCGCAGGAAATGTTGCCATCGATGCCGCACGATCCTGTCTGCGTGGCGGTTCCGAAGTTACGATCGTCTACCGGCGCGACCGGGACGAGATGCCGGCGAACGAACATGAGGTGAAGGATGCGATGGATGAAAATATCCGCTTCATGTTTATGTCTGCTCCGCATAGGATCATCGGCGGCCACACCGGCAAAGTGACGGGACTTGAGGTCATTAGAATGAAATTCGATGGGTTCGATAGTTCCGGAAGGAAAAAACCGGTTGAAACAACAAAGAAAGACATTGTTCCATGCGACACTGTCATTCTCGCGATCGGCGAAAAAGTCGAGTTTGAGGCGGGAAAAGATGCAGGTTTGGAACTGCGCAAGAACGGCACGGTAAAGATCCATCAGCCGAGCTGCAGGACAAATCTTCCGAATGTCTACGCCGGCGGAGATGCAGTGACCGGTCCGGCAACGGTTTCGGAAGCGATGGGAATCGCACGCAATGCTGCGGAAGCGATCGACAACGACCTGATGAAGGAGAAACGGTTCCACAAACTCTTCAAAGAATTCAAATACAAGGATGAGGTAGAACAGGAACCGGAGGAAGCGAAAATGATAGAACCGAAAAAGGTTTCCGTCAAAGAGCGCGTCTCCAGTTTTCAGGAAGTTCTCGCCGGATATACCGGCGAAGAAGCATTGCTTGAGGCAACCCGTTGCCTGCGGTGCGATGTTAAATGCCATGAATATAACGATCAGTAAGGATCCCCTATGAATACGACAATGGTCAATATCAAAATAAATGGAGACAATCATCAGGCCCCGCTCAACGCAACGATACTCGATGCGTGCAAGCGGGCAGGTATCAGAATCCCGACGCTCTGTTATCTTGAAGATGTTTCTAAGAATGCATCGTGCGCGGTCTGTGTTGTTGAAGTGAAGGGAGCAAAATCTCTCCTTCGTTCCTGCACAGCCTGCGTGTATGAGGGAATGGAGATCGCTACGAACTCCGCCCGTATCCGCGATGCTCGGAAGACAAGCGTCGAACTTCTGCTTGCGAATCACCCGAAGGATTGTCTTTCATGCCTTCGTAATCAAAACTGCGAACTGCAATCCCTTGCTTCGGATCTGGGAGTGAAAGAAGAACGATACGTCCGTACGAAGAAAATCGAAAAATGCGATACAAGTTCCAACGCCATACACCGCGATCCGAACAAATGTATTTTGTGCGGACGGTGTATTTCCGTTTGTCAGAATGTGCAGACGGTTTCTGCTATCGGACTTTCCGGCCGCGGGATCAAATCCAAGATCTCTACCTACATGGAAAAAGGTCTCGGCAATGTGGCGTGCACGTATTGCGGTCAATGTGCACTTGTCTGTCCCACCGGCGCAATTGTTGAACGCGACGATACGGACAGCGTTTTTGAAGAGATGTCCAATCCCGATAAATACGTTATCGTGCAGACAGCGCCGGCGATCCGCGTCGGTATCGGCGAAGCAATGGGAATGGAACCGGGAAGTCTGGTAACGGGAAAGATGGTGGCCGGTCTGCGGAAACTCGGATTCAAGAAGGTTTTCGATACCCAGTTTACTGCCGACCTTACGATCCTTGAAGAAGGATATGAATTGATCAACCGGATAAAGAACAATGGGAAACTTCCGATGATCACATCATGTTCTCCCGGCTGGATAAAGTTTGCGGAACATTTCTTCCCGGATCTGCTTGGTCATCTTTCCTCCTGTAAATCACCGCAGCAGATGTTCGGTGCCGTGGCAAAAACGTACTATGCCGCTAAGATGGAGATCGACCCGCGAAAGATCGTTGTTGTTTCGGTGATGCCGTGTACCGCAAAGAAATATGAAGCGCGCCGTCCCGAAATGAGCGGTGCATTCGATTATTGGAAGGATAAACGCGCCTGGTCCAGCGAGGATGCATTTTATGATGTCGACTATGTCCTGACAACGCGCGAACTGGCACGGATGTTCAAAGAAACAGGCATCACCTTCTCGTCCCTTCCGGTGGAAGAATTCGATAATCCGCTCGGAGCGTCAACCGGCGCAGCAGTCATCTTCGGTGCCACCGGTGGTGTAATGGAAGCGGCGATGCGCACGGCATACGAAGTTATAACGGGAAATCCTCTTGCTGATATTAATTTCACAGCAGTGCGCGGCATGGAAGGAATCAAGGAAGCCGAGGTGGACCTGAATGGTATGAAGATAAAAATTGCGGCTGCGCATACGTTAAAGAATGCACGGACACTGATGGAACAGATCGAAAAAGGGGAATCGCCGTATGCATTCATCGAAGTGATGACCTGTCCCGGCGGATGTCTCGGCGGCGGCGGACAGCCCATTCCCACCACGTGGGAGACCAGAAGGAAAAGAGCTGAATCGATCTACGCAGAAGATGCTAATAAACCGTTGCGCAAATCGCACGAAAATCCGAACGTCGCGGCATTGTACAGCGAATTCCTGAAAGAACCTCTTGGCGAGATGTCTCATCATTTGCTGCATACATCGTATCAGCAGCGCGGATTGCTTGTATGGAAAACTAATGGAGCAGAAAAGAAGGAACTGAAAACGCCGCATCATGCGTAGATGCTGCTGTGTGAAATAACAAAAGCCGTCCACGCAGGACGGCTTTTTAATTATTCGCGGATTCTTTTCACGGTCAATGGTGGAATGTAAAGATAAGATTGTCAAAACTTGTTCCATTCAACGGACTCCTTCCCGAATATTCGCTATGGCTGTACCGGATTTCAAGATGCATAAAAAAGAATTCAATTGGATTGAATCCCGTATCAGCGGGGAGCGAAGAACTGATGATTTTAGAAAATCCGCGTGTGCTTATCGAAAACCCCGAAGTCTGGTACGAAAGATTCCCGTCTCCTTCAAAGGAACCTTGCCGGAATGTTGCCGTCTCAAATACATTCACCGAAAATCCCCGTCGCACCGAAATATATCCGTCCGCTTTGCTTGCAATAAGATTTTTATAGATATCAATGTTCCCCAAAGGAAGACCATCATAGTTCCATGATCCGTTATTGTCCCGTTGGAACAAAAGATTTTCCGCTTCCCTTGCAATGGTCAGGGTAATCAACGGAACATCAATCTGTTCCGAACGGTAATGCAATCCTGTTTCGGCTCCCCATCCCAGACGTGCGGTGCGCGGAAGCGGATCTGACTGAGCAGCATCAAGATAAGAAATGCGTCCCCCGACATTATTCAGAGCGTATGCTGTTGTGATATCGAAAAAAGGGGTAAGTGTGTGCAGCCGATGTTCATACTCTTTTTTAATAAGAGAAAACAGAGGAAATTTAACAATAAGGCCAAGATCGGATGCCCATGCCTTGCCACTGTTTGCCGGTCGTTCCTGGGCTGTTCCTATAGGACTCAATTGTGAAGTAATTTTTTTTATTGTTGATCCGAATGCTAACGTCACGCCGAAGTCAATTCCGACACCGATGCAAAAATTGTCGCTGGTTTCGTAACCGTCAAAAGTTGCCGTTGGTTCCGGACCTAGTTCGCTGGTGACAATAAATTTGCCGAGATTCAGGAATACCCGCGAGTAACCTATGCCGACACTGATGTTCGGACTATTCTCGCCGGAGAACCGTACGCCGTACATCATTGAATAATTATTGATCCACAAATCGCTCAATCCGAATTGCGGCAGCCATTGTGTCTTACGAGAAAATGTCTCCGTGCTGAAAAATTCGGTTTGGCTGCTGATGCCGAGATGTGCGGGATTGAACATCATCGATGTCTGACTTGTTGAATTCGCCGTCGTCATGATGCCTCCCATGCCGTTCGCTTCCACAGACGTCGATATCAAAAGAAACGGTACGGCGCTGCTGCCGGCTTGCCCGTATGATAGTGTCATCATGAGGGGAAATATTAATGCAAAAATGAAACTGCGGGACAAAATGATCATTGTTGACTCCGGGATGTGTGCTTACAATCGTAACATTGAAAGCGGTGTGACTTTTGCAATAGTGACTGCAATTTTGTCAAGCATGCGGCGGGCGATTCTTTAAAAAACAAGGACCTCCGAAATTATTTTGATCTCGGAGGTCCCGGCATACAATTAATACAGGAACATCGGTTTTCCGATCACGTTGAACACGCGCGGACGATAGTTCTCCGTATCATACAATTCCTGGACATCAACCCGTTTCGTTCCGTCCATGATCGATTTCAAAGGAATGGTGGTATATTTTCCGTCACGCAGTGCAACCATCCGTCCGGTATGTTTTTTTAGGACAAGATCGGTGGCAAGATTGGCGTAGCACATTGCCACCATTCTATCCAGCGCGTCCGGTTCGCCGCTTCGCATCAGATAGGCAACCTGTTGGTTGATGATGTGGGCTCCGGTAATCTTTTGTATCGCTTCTCCGGTGATCTGTCCGATTCCCCCTAATTTTTTATGTCCATATGCGTCGGCTTGTCCGTATTCAACAACTTTGCCGCCGACCATCTGTGCTCCTTCGGAGATCGTCATAATGGCGTAACCGCTCGGATTGTCTTTCTTGTCTTCCATCAATAGCGATGCAAGTTTTTCGGGATCGAAATGCACTTCCGAAATAATCGCGCGATCGACTCCTGCCAGATATGCCGAAATAAGCGACGTCTCGCCGGAGTTTCTTCCGAACAGTTCGATCACCGCAATGCGTTCGTGCGAACCGGCGGATGTCCGCAGATTCGTGATGAATTCAACGCTGCGCGTTACGGCAGTGGAAAATCCGATGCAGTAATCGGTTCCGTACACGTCATTATCCATTGTTTTCGGGATCGAGACGACGGGAAATTTTTCATCGTGCAGACGTACGGCGAAACTCTGCGTGTCATCGCCGCCGATGGCGATCAGCACATCAATTTTGAGGTGCTCAAGCACCTTAAGTATGTGCGGTGTAAAATCGCTGATCGGGTCTCCATCTTGCGGGGGACGCTTCGGATCTTGCAGGAACTTCGGAATATCGGACCATTTTACTTTTTGCGGATTGGTTCTGGATGTGTGAAGGAAAGTGCCGCCGGAGCGTCCGATGGTACGAGTATTCTGTCTCGTTAAAGGAACATACCAATTCTTCTGATCATCCACATCGTTAATGTTGAAGTTCAAAAGTCCGCCCCAGCCGCGACGAAAGCCGTAGACTTCGGCTCCGGCATTTTCTGCATGATAGACAACTTCCTTGATGCAGGGATTTAATCCGGGAACGTCTCCGCCGCCGGTGAGTATTCCGATACGCATAGTGTTTCCTTTCAGTAATGCTAATGAAGTAAGAGTAATATTAACGATTCAACGGGATATTTTTCTATTATGACTGCTTCTGTAAAGATTGTACAGTCAAAATTGTGAAAAATTGGAGCGAAAAACAAACATAATTTGATGTTTCCGAAAAAGAGGAGATGGTGATCTTAAGGTGTGAAAATTATTGTTTGTTCGAGGCAATGCAGGTGACATTTAGTGTTGTCGAAAAAGATCGTACGGTGTGGAATGATGAAGAGAGCAATCTTTCTATCTCGTCGAGAGAGATCAATCCTTCTAGGTGATCATTATGATACACCGTCTGATGGATCTTCTGCATGGCATCAAATCCCGTACGGTTGAAATCGCCGATCACCAGCGTTCCGTCGGGACGGATGACCCGGATCATTTCCAGAAGACATAGATAAGGATTAGAGACCTCATGCAGCGTATTCATACAGACAACGGTATGAATACTGTCTGATTGGAAAGGAAGGTTTTCCATATTCAATTGTACGAAATGAACCCGTTCGACGTTCGGTTTCGGAATTCGCTGCAGTACGCGAGGAAGGTCGTTGAACGAGATATCACCTGAAATTATTGAAGGAAAAATGCACGAGAGCACTGCACTCATTCGCCCCGTACCGGTCGCCAATTCCACCACCGGTGCACTGCTCTGCGGAAGCTGCTGCGCTACGGAAAAATATTCGCGCACAAGGTCGTATCCCCACGCCCGAAGCAGCAGATCGCTTTGCGATTGCGGGATCTGTTCAAGATGAGTATCAATATCCATGAAAAATATTTTTTTTGCTCTGGATTGAAAACGCTGTTGATCGTTTTGTTATTTTCCTTCAAACACCGGCGGACGCTTTTCAATAAATGCCGCAACTCCTTCTTTGTGGTCGGCGGACTGTGCGGCCACTTCCTGCATCATCGCTTCGTAGGCGAGAAGTTCATCAAAAGACATCGTGAGCGATCTGTTGAGTGTCCGTTTGATGATGCCGATAGCTTTTGTTGCCCCTCGTGCCAGTGTCCCCGCAAGTTCGTATGTGAATTGCGCAATGTTCGCGTGCGCTACTACATGATTTACAAGGCCTACCTCTTTTGCTTCAACAGCGTCAATATCCCGTCCTGTGGCGGCATACTCGAATGCCTTTGCGGTGCCGACCAGGCGGGGAAGGAACCAATGGCTGCCGGAATCGGCGACCAGACCAATGCGGACGAATGCCTGTATCAATTTTGCCTTGTCGGACATGATGCGCATATCGCACGCAAGCGCAATGCTGAATCCAGCACCGGCCGCAACGCCGTTGATCATGCCGATGATTGGTTTTTCGATCGTGCGCATTTGTTTGATGATCGGATTGTATCCCTTTTCGAGCATCTCTTTCATTGAGCTTTTGGCTTCTTTATACTCTTTCAGATCCTGTCCGGAACTGAAAGCTTTTTCGCCGGCGCCTCGAAGCACAATGCATCGAACGGCCGGATCTTTTTCCGCTTGTTTGAACGCATCAAGCAGTTCCTTTTTCATCTGCTCGTTCACTGCGTTGAAAACATCGGGACGGTTGAATGAGACCGTGAGTATGTTGTTGGAAACAGAATACAGGATTGTAGAATATTCCATAGAACGGTTCCTATTTTTATGCATCCACTTTTAGCGGCTGACGTTGCTGCACGAAGAGGGGATGCAGACTGTTATTGATGTTGAATTAGTTCAAGTATCCCGCTTTAAAACAAAAGAAGCAACCATTCACGGTTGCTTCTCTCATTTCGTTAGGCCGCTCTGTCGCAGAGCGATGAAGCGGCCCACCAGCATAAATCAACAGGGTTACTAATCCTTTTTCTTTCTGCTTACCATCTTTTTTACCACTTTATGTTCGCGCGGTTTGTATTCGCGTTCTTCGGGGATCAGCTGTTTCCAATCCGGACCGCTATGCGGCCGTGGACTGCCGTATGGTTTCGGTCCGCTGTAGCTACCCGCTTCGCTGAACGATTCTTGTTTCTTAAATGTATGTTCCCGTTTTTGTCCGCCGAATGAATCATGCTTCTTCGGACCGAAAATATCCCGTTTTCCGTAACCGCCTTCTTTCCGATCGCCGCTAAACGGCGTTCGTTTTGCAGATCCGCCATCGCGTCTGCCTCCGCCGAATGAATCGCGTTTCACAAAACTCCGTTCGCCGCCGAACGATTCCCGTTTTTTGAAATTACGGTCGCTTCCGGTATTGCTGAATGGTTTCCGTTTCGAAAAATCGCGGTTGCCCCGTTCTTCGCCGAATGGTTTTCGTTCCTCATTACTGAATGACTTCCGCTCTCCGCCGAATGGTTTTCGTTCCTCATTGCTGAATGACTTCCGTTCTCCTCCGAATGAATCGGATTTCGGGAATTCGCGCTTGCGTGAATCTCCGCCGCTGCGGAATCTGTCGCTGCCACGCCGGTCATCCCGTTTAAATCCTTCGCGCCGGTCTGAACTTCCGCCCGATCGCGGACGGCTGCTTGTCCGTCTGTCGTCGCGTTTGAAACGGTCTCTGCTCTCGCCCCGCGGCTCGCGGTTGAAATTTTGTTCGTCGTCGGTTTTGTGTTCGCCGTCCGGCTGATGAGCTTGTTTCACCGGTTTTTCTTCCACTTTATTGTAATCAAAGTCGGGATATTTTTTTATCTCGAATTTCTTCCCGATGAACTGTTCTATTTTCTTTACGTGACGCGCTTCGCTGCGTGTAACGAACGTCAGCGCATCGCCTGTTGAAAGCGCACGGCCGGTCCGCCCGATGCGGTGGATATAATCTTCCGCATACGTGGGGATGTCGTAATTGATTACGTGAGAAATTCCTTCTACGTCTATACCGCGTGCGGCAACGTCGGTTGCGACCATCACTTTGTATTGTCCCTGTTTAAATCCGGCAAGAGCACGCTGACGCTGCGCCTGCGTTCGGTCCGAATGGATCGACACAGCCTTGATACCGTTCTTGTAGAGATTGTTCGAAACTTTTTCGGCGCCGATTTTTGTCTTCGAAAAAACGAGTACGCTGTCCAGTTCCTTCGATTGAAGGATATGCAGGAGCAGGCTCAATTTTTTATCGTCATTTACGGAATAAAAATGCTGTGTTACGGTGGTTGCCGGTGTCCGTTGATGTCCGACCTCGATCAATTCCGGATTTTTTTGAATGTTCTTTACCAATGCGCGGACCTCTTTCCCCATTGTTGCGGAGAATAAGAGCGTCTGCCGTGTGGCCGGCGTTTGTTTAATGATCAGGCGCATATCGTCAATGAATCCCATGTCGAACATCCTGTCCGCTTCGTCCAGCACAAGCACTTCCACATGTGAAAGGTTGACGCTTCGGCGTTCCAGATGGTCGATCAGCCGTCCGGGCGTCGCGATAAGAATATCCACACCGCGTGAGAGCTGTCGCAATTGGTTTTGTATGTTCGTTCCGCCATAGACGGAAAGTGCCCGCAGCGAAAGAAAACGTCCGTATTGTTTTACGGCATCTTCAATCTGCTGAGCAAGTTCGCGCGTGGGGGTAAGAATCAGTGCTTTTATGTGATGCGTTTTTTCTGTCTGTTCCGCAAGGCGGTTCAGAATTGGCAGTGTGAACGCTGCGGTTTTGCCCGTTCCCGTCTGTGCGCTGCCGATAATATCTTTGCCGGCTACAGCCAGCGGTATTGCACGTGCCTGAATTTCTGTGGGAGTGGAGTATCCGGTCGCAAGAATCCCTTGCACAAGCCGGTCGTTAAGACCAAGAGCTTTAAAAGCCATTGTTGTTCCTTAAGTGGTTTGTTCCCCGTGGAGTGCGCCGAGCAGAATGGAAAAGAAAATCCTCTGCGGAATCTGCGGTGAATAACTATTGATGTTAAAATTGACTCGCTGCTGTGCGAAGGAATTGCGAGAGGAGAACCTAATCGAAAATGCCGTCAGAGAAGCGTGTCGTTGTTACCGCTTCCGACGTTACCCGCGTTACAACTTGGTGCGTGCGGAAAATGTTCTGTGGATCAGATGCGGCGTTGCATATTTGCAACTCTTAAAGATACAAAAAGAAAGCGAGACTTCCTATTAATGTTTGTTAATGAAATTGTTCAGGAAATTTTTAACATCATTTGCAGATATTTGCATGCGAAACGGCGATGCCGCTCCGTTATTTATCCTTCCATATCGCTTTCCGTTTTTCTACGAAGGCTTTCATCCCTTCCTTTTGATCTTCTGTATCGTACAGATCGGCAAATCTTCTCCTCTCATATTTGATACCATCGTCCAGCGAAAGATCGTCCGCTTTGTTCACCATTTCTTTCGAAGCGATGACGGCCTGCAGCGGTTTGCCGGAGATCTTCTTTGCCAAAGATTTTGCCTCTTCCAGTAAAAATTCATTTGGTACAATTTTGTTGATCAAACCCCACTTTAGCGCCTCTTCAGCGGAGAACATCTCTCCGGTCAGCAGCAGTTCCATTGCTTTGTACTTTCCAACGGCGCGTGTAAGCCGTTGCGAACCGCCCATACCGGGAATTACACCAAGATTGATCTCGGGCTGACCAAACTTTGCCGTCTCACTTGCGATGATCATATCGCACGCCATCACCAGTTCACATCCTCCGCCGAGAGCAAAACCGCTTACGGCAGCGATCATCGGTTTTTTTATGGTGCGGAGCTTATGGAATGCTTCAAATTGGTTGTCGCCGAACATTGTCTGCGAATTTTTATCCATCATCTCTTTTATGTCGGCCCCCGCAGCAAACGCTTTTTCACTCCCTGTTATTATAGAGCATTTTACTCCGTCATCATGATCCATCTCAAACAAGGCATTATAGAGGTCTTTTAATACGTTCGAATTTAGTGCATTCATTGCTTGCGGTCGGTTGATCTGAATAAGAGCATAACCGTTTTCCCTGGTGAGTAAAAGAGTCTCGTACGCCATTATTTCTCCGTTGATTTTCTTGGATAATTTTATTGAAATATAGCTGAACACGAAGCAAAATGAAAGCGTTGATTTTTAGACTTGACTCTCTGTCGAAAATCAAGGACATTTCACATGAATATTCACAAGGAGCTACCAATGAAAGCATTTTTCATTTCTTTTCTTACGATAATTACACTGGGGTACTCACAGGAAAATCTTGTGGAAGCAAGACCGGTGATCGGCTGGGATTCGTTAAAGAGCCTGATCGTCTATCCTGAAATTGCACGGCGTGCCGGAATTGAAGATGTTGCGAGGGTGAACGTGGAAATTGACGCTCTTGGTAAAGTTGTCTCTGTCGAATTTGGCGGCTCAGGAATTTTCAGTAATTCCGTGAAATCTATTCTCCGGAAAATTCAATGGATTCCGGAAACGCTCAATGGCAAGAAGCGCAGTTCACAGGTTGTTTTCGACGTGCAGTTTCAACTGCAGGACATGAAGAATTTTCCCAAACACAGATTGTTACTGATTGAATCGACTAATCCGGCGGTTCGCAAGAATTAACGGGATTGGTCCTTATTCCGTTGAGAGACGGGAATATGAGTTACGCCATATTTCCGTCTGTTACCTTCATAAAAATATTTCGGACAAGCTCTTTGTTTGTTGTGCAGCGCATTTCAACTCTGGTAAAAAGGAGTGGTCATGCAAATTTATACCGATCCGGATAAAGTCTACCGCACTGCCGGCAGAGTTCTGAGCATTCTTCTCTTCATTCTTTGGGGTTCCGTTTTTCTCAATCATCTCTCCTGGTTTTCCATGGCGAGGATGGATATTCCGCCTGTCCGAATGTGGTTTGGACAAATTTCACATTTCCTTTTGCTCGCTGGTTATCTGGTCTCGTTAAGGTGGGAACGGGTTGGAAGTCTTATTGTCGTTGTAAACGCCCTTTTCTTCTTTGGGAATGCAGCAGGAAGAAATGCACTTCCATTCATAATAGTGAGCATGTTCCCGGTGATGTTATATGCGTATTGCTGGATGAAGAATAAGCCTTCGAACGCCCGACGAGAATAAAAGAAGCCTTGAAGCGAAATTCATATTGAAAAGCCCTATCGTATTTGGGTCGGATGTATATTGCCCACGGCAAATATTTTTTGGGTGAAGGCCACAACCATTGAGTCATACCTGAAGTCTAACATATAAACGCGGTCATATGACACAAACAGACGAAGATCTAATAGAGCAATCCAAAGCCGGTAATTATGTGGCTTTTGAGCAGCTTATTTATCGTTACGATCAGAATGTGCTTACTATTGCTGCCCGTTTTACACGAAGTTCGGAAGATGCGAAGGATATTTATCAGGAAACATTCATTCGTGTGTTCAAAGGATTGCCGAAATTTCAGCAGAAAAGTGAATTCTCAACATGGCTTTTCCGTATTGCGACGAATGTCTGTTTGACCCATAAACTAAAGAAAAAAAAAGAAATGGTTGTGTCGTGGGAGGACGAGAATGGAAGCGAAACAGCAGTTCAGCCTTCCGGTGAGGGTGAGGCCGACTCGCTGGTGTATGGAAACGAGATCTCGGACCGTATCGAATCGGCGTTACAGGCGTTATCACCCCGGCAAAAACTGGTCTTTACACTGCGTCATTACCAGGATTATAAGTTGAAAGATATTGCCGTGATGATGAATTGTGCGGAAGGGACAGTAAAAAAGTATCTTTTTGAAGCAACGCAAAAAATGAGAATTCAATTACAAGATCTTAACGGGTGAACAATGAAAAAAGAAGAATATCAAGAACTGATGCATCTTTCTGTTTATGGAGAATTGAGTGAGGATGATCAAAAAAAACTTGATGGTTATATCAAGAGACATCCGGAGATGAAAAAAGAACTTCAGGAATTGAAAAAGTTCAGAGCTTTTATGTTGAAAAACACCTCGTCAAAGACTTCCGATGGTTTACTGAACGATGCGCGGCGGCAGTTGCGCGGGGAATTACGGAAAGAACGGAGCAAAAGTTCCATCCTTGTGTACATTGGTAATTTCTTCGGCGAGTTCCTTCATCCCAAATTTGCGCTGAGCGGGGCGGGCATCCTTTCGGTCGGTATGCTCATCGGTTATTGCTCTTTTTCTCCGACGGGAAAAGAGGGAGAAATTGTTATCCGGCCCGTTTCAAGTTCGCCGGAGACTGGTCCGGGAACATCCATCACGAATGTCCGGTTCATCGATAGCGATGCTTCCGACGGCGAAGTAGAGTTCGAGTTCGACGCCGTCGCGCCAATGCATGTGAAAGGCAGGATAGACGATCCGGAAGTGCAAAAATTATTGACTCATGCATTATTGAATGAATCGAATGCCGGTGTGCGTCTTTCAACGGTCAATGCACTTCGCGATCATACAGTGAATAATAAAATGACTGACCAGTCGATAAAGGCTGTTCTGATAATGTCATTACGATTCGATATGAATCCGGGTGTGCGAAGAGAAGCGTTGCGGGTCCTTCAGCAATATGATTTTGACAATGATATTCGCGATGCGTTGTTAATGGTCATTTCGAAGGACGGCAATTCTGGCATCCGTGTTGCCGCGATCAATGCGCTCGAGATCGCCAAAATGGATGGAATAAAATTTGATGATGCAACGATCAATGCTCTGAAAAACCAGATAGGAAAAGAAAAAAATAATTATGTGCGCAATCGCACGGTCAACCTCGTTAAGGAGATCTATCAATGAAAACTACACGTATTCAATCACTGCTTGTGTGCGGACTGTTTGCTGCTTCGCTAATTTCTGCGGGCGGTCAGGAATCGACCGGATCATCCGGAAAATCGTATGCTAATTCTGGCTCATCATCAAACACCGGTTCTTCTCTTGCTCAATCGAAAAAGGAGCAGACGTTCAGTGTCGGGAAAGGGAGCTCGCTCGATGTATCCGTTACCGGTTGTGCCATTTTGATAAAAACATCCGACAAGAATGAAATCCACGTTGTGGCGGAAGGAATTCCTGAAGATGCGGTGGAGTATTTAAAGATGACACAATCCGGCGATGAGGTCCGGGTTTCGTACCGTCCAAAATGGGGAAATGACAACGACGGCCGTTTTGTGATCACCGTTCCCGCACAAACCAAACTTGAACTGCGCACTTCCGGCGGCGACATAGAACTGCAGGGCAGTCTTACGGGAGATGCGGTCGGTTCCACAGCGGGGGGTGATATCATCATAGAAAAAGTGAAGGGAATGGTTCGCATGTCCACCTCAGGCGGAGATGTGCGGGCTGGCGATATTGATGGAAAGGCCGATTTGCGGACTTCCGGCGGCAATATAATTTTGGCAAGTGTTAACGGTGAAGCAACCATCAGCACATCTGGCGGAGATATTCGCATCGAAAAAGTAGGGAAGAAACTCGATGCACGGACATCCGGAGGCGACATAGAGGTCGGTGATATAGGCGGAGATGCTTCATTATCAACGGCTGGCGGCGATGTCCGCGTAGGGAAAGTAAGCGGTAATGCATATCTGCGCACAGCTGGCGGCGATTTAAAGTTGAAAAGTGCTTCCGGTACTGTTGAGGCAAAAACGGCCGGCGGCGATATCGATCTGAAAAATATCACCGGTTCCATTGAAGCAAGTACCGCAGGCGGAAATGTCATTGCCGAATTGATTCCAGACGGGAAAGGGAGCAGCAAATTGAAAACAGCAGGCGGTGATGTGAAACTGTTTATCCCCGAAAATGCCAAAGCAACCATCGAGGCAACGATCCGCCTTCGCGATAATGAAAACTGGGGCTCGTCTTCACGAAAATCAAAGTATGAGGTCCGTTCGGATTTCAAGGCCGAGTCATACCAAAAAGATGACGACCGTCAGGAGATACGTGCGCGGTATCTGCTCAACGGCGGCGGAGAAACAATTACACTGGAAACGGTGAACGGATTTATCGACATCAAGAAAAAATAGCTGAACAATTGTCATGCAACAAAATCTCTGAAGCGGCGTAGCAAATAGTCTAACGCCGCTTTTGAGTATAGAGGAGTCATGATGAG
The DNA here is from genome assembly GCA_903958625.1 of uncultured Ignavibacteriota bacterium. Taxonomy (GTDB): domain Bacteria; phylum Bacteroidota; class Ignavibacteria; order UBA10030; family UBA8401; genus UBA8401. The sequence goes on from CAJBTU010000394.1 coordinate 24,245, forward strand.
ATTGAGTATGTTGTCGATCGTGCTAATGTGCAGTCTGTTGATTCACGCGGCACAAGTGAAAGCCGTCAAATTGGTTCATCCGGTAACGGTCGATGGATTACTCACGGAATCCGTATGGAAGTCCGTTGCTCCATTGTCCGACCTGATACAAAAAGAACCAAATCAAGGCGGAACGCCGAGCGAAAAAACAGAAGTGTGGGTTGCTTATGACGATGATGCACTGTACGTAGCGGCCCGTTTGTATGATTCCTCGCCGGATTCTATCATGGCTTTTCTTGACCGCCGAGATATTTTGAACACCGCTGATTGGTTTGGTGTCTTTCTTGATCCCTATCATGACAAACGGTCGGGCAATTACTTTGTCGTTGGTCCGTCCGGAACACTTGCCGACGGCGTGATGTATAATGATGACTGGGACGACTCCGACTGGGATGGAGTATGGGAAGGGAAATCGAACATCGATGCAGATGGATGGACGGTGGAAATCCGGATCCCGTTCTCTCAGCTTCGTTTTCAGGAAAAGGAACAGCAAGTATGGGGAATTAATTTTCGCCGCGACATTGGCCGGAAGAATGAAACCGATTATCTTGTCTATACGCCGCGAATGGAAAGCGGTTATGTATCAAGATTTCCTGAACTGATCGGGATAGTAGGAATTAAGCCTGCCAATGCATTGGAGATACTTCCGTTTGCCACCACGAAAGCAGAATACACTCACCCTGCACCAGGAAATCCTTTCAATAACGGTTCGCGGTACAGTCCGGAATTTGGTGCGGATTTTCGGTACGGCCTGAGCAGTAATCTTATTTTGAATGGAACAGTCAATCCGGATTTTGGTCAGGTAGAAGTCGATCCGGCCGTGGTGAACCTTACGGATGTCGAATCGTTCTTCAGTGAGAAACGTCCGTTCTTTGTTGAAGGAGCCAACATCTTTACGAATTATGGACAAGGCGGCGGAAAAAATTTTTGGAACTTTAATTTCCCTTACACAACACCGTTCTATAGCAGGCGCATTGGCCGTTCTCCGTATGGAAACGATACGCTGACTTCATATGATTTTATTGAGAGGCCGTTTGCCACCAGGATTCTCGGGGCCGGGAAAATGACCGGCAAGATCGACGATGGATGGAACGTCGGAATGATACATGCCGTAACGGAACGGGAGTACGCTCAGTACAACGCCGGCAGTTTTCGGTCCGAGGCGGAAGTCGAACCTTCCACATACTATGGCGTGGGAAGAATTCAAAAGGATTTTAATCAGGGGAAACAAGGCATCGGTACGCTGGGAACATATACTCAGCGGC
>CAJBTU010000395.1 GCA_903958625.1 uncultured Ignavibacteriota bacterium
AGGATCCAGATTGCAGAAGAACGATGGTCTGGGATGAGAAGAAATGGGATACCGAGATGTTCGCTCTTCATCAGCAGATGATCGGGATCAGGATGAAATCCATTGCATTAAGACGCGGACATTTCAAAACGCTGGCCGCGGATAATCACCGGAGAGTGTTTGCATTCGAGCGTCACCTGAATGCCCATTTTGCCTATGTTGCCATCAATCGCAGGGACAAACCGATGAGCATAGAACTTAAGGTGAATGCACAGATAAAAGAACTTCGTGACGAATTCACGGATAAAATCTATACGCCTGTCGAGGGAAATGTTATGGTCGATATTCCTAGTCACTCTGCAAGAATATTTATCAATACCGTTGATGATGAATAGCATTGGATCCAATCGCCATTGTGCGGGTGCATGTTTTAACAATGCGTTAATAATGATATGCAAGGGAAGATCTTTTAAGGATGAAATTGTATGAAAAATATTTTATTATCGTTGTTTGCTATTTCAATATTTGTGAATGCTCAGGACAGTGTTGACGTAACATTCCGGTATAATGCCTCTTCAACTCCTACGGTCTTTGTCGTCGGAGAATTCAACGGCTGGAACAACGGTGCAATGCCGATGCAATACACTTCCGCTAATCAATGGGAACGAATAGTACGCCTACCACTCGGCGGAAATCCAAATCCGCCGGCGGTTGGTGTTCCCGGAGCCTGGCAGTATAAATTCTATTACGCTGGCGTCGGTCAATGGCCGAATGATCCGTTGAACCATAAACAGAACGAGAAGGATAATTTAAACACCTACATTTTTACGAAAGACCCAACGATCTATCATCTACTGCCGAACCAACGCCAGTCCATCGTGCTCACCGGCAGCCCGGTCATTTCAGCATTTCTTTTTCCGAAAGTCGGCGCCACGATTGATACGTCATCAATCATTGTAACCGTTGACGGCACTGCATTCTCCCATATCGGCAGGTATTATGATGCAGCATCAAAGAAACTTACATTCCCTTTTCCAAACTCTCTGTCCAATGGAAGTCACACAGTAATCCTTAGTGTTTCATCATCCGCAAGTGCGACAAACGCTGATACGGTCAGTTTTACCACGCAAGCTGGTTTTGTTCAGATCACTTCTCAGGGAGGATATCCGACCAGAAGTTCTCTCAGAACGCTGCGCGGTGTTGTGCAAAATAATTCAGTGAGCGTTGTGAAAATTGTGCGTAATCTTTCAGATACAACAAGCGTTCCTGTTACAAGCGGTTCTTTCATTGCTACCGATACCCTGACCGATGGTGTGAATACGTTTAAAGCAGTTGTTGATACGGGAGGTATTTTAGTTGCTTCCGATCCGGTCACGTATACCTATGTCGTCAATCATTCTCCTTATGCAAAAGCTTCTGTTTCATTTTCATCAGGTTCTACAATAACATTGAGCGCAGCCGGGAGCACTCATCCGGATGCAAAAGCAATGACCTACAAGTGGCAGGATGATATTGCTGTTCCTCTGGGATTGAATGGCAAGACCGCAGAAACGGTTGAGATCACCAAACCCCTGCAAGCGGGGGAGTATTATTATTCGTTGATCGCTACCGATAAGGACGGTGCCGCCGATACTGCACGTTTTTATTTTACAATTAAAAAAGACGGCACGTATGAGAATCCGGCAATTGCCTCAAATCCGCAATGGGCAAAACAAGCCAGGGTATATTTTCTCTTCCCGAAATCGTTCACCGCACAAGGAACAATTTCTGCAGCAGCTCAGCGTTTGCAATATATTAAGGAACTCGGTTTCAGCGTTATCTGGATGATGCCGGTAATGAAGAACGCTTATCCCATTGATCAGAATTATGGTCCGGGATATAACATCACCGATTTTTATAATGTAGCCTCGGAATACGGCACGAATCAGGATTTCAAAAATTTTATTTCTCAGGCTCATACGCTTGGGATCAAAGTGATCCTGGATGTTACGCCGAATCATACTTCACGCTTCCATCCCTGGTCGCTGGATGCACATTTGTTCAAACAGGATTCCCGCTACTGGAACTGGTACGAACATACCACAATTGTGCACAATACGAATGGTCTTGGACAATCGTTCGATGCTGACGGATTCAATTACTACAGCGGCTTCAGCGATCAATTATTGAATTATAACTGGACGGATATTGATGCCCGGACGGAGATGATCAATGTTTATAAATATTGGATCAAGGAATTCGGACTTGACGGCTACCGCTTCGACGTTTATTGGGGACCGCATCGCCGTTATGGTGAACAGTACATGGGAATTCCGATGCGTGCAGCGTTGAAACACATCAAACCGGATATTTTCCTGTTAGCAGAAGATGACGGCACAGGTTCAGGAACAGAAACGATCTATGCCGATTATGCAACAGGCGGCGGGGTGGATGCATCGTATGATTTTAAATCGTATTTCAATCAAATACGCGGATTCGGTTTCAACGCACTGGCTGTGGATAATCTTCATAACGAATTGAACAACGGCGGATTTTATCCCGGACCGAACTCCCTATATATGCGATTTATGGAATCTCAGGATGAGGACCGTATTTCATATTTTTATTCCAACAGCAATTCACTTGATGCTACGACAACATTTAACCGGTCAAAGCCAATGGCATCTGTAATATTTTCTGTGCCGGGCTTTCCAATGATTTGGAACGGTCAGGAGGTAGGATGGGGGTACGGAATATCGGGATCTAAAGAAGCGCGAAACCGCAGTACAATTTCCTGGGAGTATCAAGGTAAACCGATCTTAACTCCGCATTACCAGCGTCTTGCATGGATACGCGGCGCGTTTGCGGCATTTGCAACGCAGGCATTCTTCCGTATTGGAACCAATGACGGCGCAGTGTATGGTATTCTTCGTCCGTACTACAATGATAATGCAATCACTCTCGCAAACATCACAGAACAGCAGCGGACGGTGACACTGAATCTTTCCATCAGCGGTACGCCGAGTCTCCTGTTCAGCAATCCAACCGACGGGAAAACGTACTTTGTGAATGATGTGTATAACGATTCAACGTACGAGATAAAATTCACCGGTGGTTTGGCGAACTTTTCCATGAATGTTCCTGCATTCGGCACTGCTGTTTTAATCGTTTCGGATTCGGTTCGGAAGGTCACCGTGCCTAAATTCACATCCGTACACCAAATTGCAAGTGCGGTGATTCCGGAGAAATATTCATTATCGCAAAATTATCCGAATCCATTCAATCCAACAACTACGATCAGATATCAGTTAATAGCCAACAGTTTTGTCTCTTTGAAAGTATTTGACATCGTCGGCAGAGAAATGGTGAAATTGGTGAATGAACGACAGGAGGCAGGAACATACCAAACTTCGTTCGATGCACAACGATTGCCGAGCGGATTGTATTTTTATCAGCTGAGGGCAGGGAGTTTTACAGAAACAAAAAAAATGATGTTGGTCAAATAATATACTGGCCGGATGATTTCATACGGTCTCCGGAAATATTACTATGAATAAAATTATTATTGCGCTGTTAATTTTTGTTCCCCTTCTTTTCCCCCAGCCCAAAATTGTCAAAGATGGCGTATTATTTACTTTCCAAAAACCGGTGACCAATGTTTCAGTCTGCGGTGACTTCAACAGTTGGACACGAGAAGCAAATCCGTTGAAACAAGACTCGAACGGCGTATTTACCGCCGTCATAAAAATGAAGCCGGGGATCTATCAATACAAGTTTTACGCGGACGGAAAGTATGTTCTTGATGAAATGAATGCGGCAGTAATAGAAAACTATGATAATTCAAGCAAGAATTCTGTTTTTACTCTCAAAGAAAATAACGAAATTGCACTCGAAGGATATCAACCAACACCTCAGGGAATTATGAACGACACGTATCCAAAAAGCGGGGGAACCCTCTACGTCAATTTGATCTGGCATCAACACCAGCCTCTCTATCTTGATCCTGCAACCGATCAGCTGCAAGGCCCGTGGGTCCGGACTCATGCGACAAAGGATTATTACGACATGGCGTCGATTCTGGAGCAGTATCCCAATATCCATTACAATGTTAATCTCACGTCGTCGATGCTGTTCCAGCTGCAAAAGTACTATATCGACCGCCTGAAACCGTTCGTTGACCTGAAAAAAAACCGTATTGATGCGAAGAAGTTCCTTGCGGCTTGGGAAGGGAAAACAGATCCGTGG
>CAJBTU010000396.1 GCA_903958625.1 uncultured Ignavibacteriota bacterium
AGAACGTCGTGAGACAGTTCGGTCCCTATCCTATGCGGGCGCAGGAAATTTGAGGAGTCTCGTTCTTAGTACGAGAGGACCGGAATGAACGGACCGACGGTGAATCTGTTGTCACGCCAGTGGCATTGCAGAGTAGCCACGTCCGGATGGGATAAGCACTGAAAGCATCTAAGTGCGAAACCCGCTCCAAGATAAGATTTCCCTGGGGCTTGCCCCCTAAAGAATCCAAGTAGATGACTTGGTTGATAGGCTACAGATGTAAACACAGTAATGTGTGAGTCGAGTAGTACTAATAATTCGTGAGACTTGCCAATTCTTTTTTGAATACACATGTATTCGTGCATCAATAAACTTATAAGATCATCATATGAACTTCTTTTCAATTTGAATTTTTAATTCAGGTGTTTTTGTCGCGGGTGTTACACCTCTTCCCATTCCGAACAGAGAAGTTAAGCCCCGCTGAGCCGATGGTACTGCATGGGTAACTGTGTGGAAGAGTAGGTCGATGCCTGATTTAATTTATAAAATCCCGTCCGCGCAAGCGAGGCGGGATTTTTTTTTGTATGGAACCACTGTTACGGTATAACATCAATAAAAATCGGCGGCACGCTGTATTTTTTATTTCTTTGACAAAAAGAAAATTGGTATCTTAATACCCATTCAAAAAATAACTTTCGATTTATCAATGATTGGAAAAGAGACTCATGAAAGTTCTCATCACAGGAATCGGTGGTTTTGCAGGAAGTCACCTAACGGACTACATCGCTGCAAACACATCCGCTGAACTTTACGGCGTCCTTCGGGATTCCGAAAAAGATGATAACCTCTTACAGCATGGCGACAAAATCATTCTTTCGAGAGGTGAAATCACCGATTTCCAGTCGATCTTCATGATCATTAAAGAAGTAAAACCGGACATTATTTTTCATGTGGCCGGCCAGGCCTTTGTACCCAGTTCGTTCGAACACGCAGCCGACACATTCAAGACCAATGTCATCGGGACGATCAATATTTTTGAAGCGGTGAAAGCTGCAGAAATCTCACCGAGAATCATCGTGGTCACCTCCGGAGAAATTTACGGCGAGACATTCGGTCTACCGGGACTACATACCGAACAGTCGATCCCGCAGCCGGTTAATCCATATGCCGCGAGCAAAACAAGCATGGATTATATTGCACAAACCTATAAAAAATTTGAAGGGTTGAATATCGTAATCGCCCGTCCGTTCAATCACACCGGACCGAGGCAGAGACCGAACTTTGTCTGCTCATCGATCGCGAAGCAGATTGTCACGATTCAAAAAACTAAAGCACCAAAAATTCTGCGCGTCGGAAACGTTAAAGCCAGACGCGATTTTACCGATGTGCGCGATATTGCTAAAGGATACTGGATGCTCTCGCAGATTGACAACAAGCATAATTATATTTTCAATCTGTGCTCGGGAAGAATATTTTCCATTGAAGACATCATCCTCCTTTTCGAAGAAATCGTCGGAGAAAAATTTGAACTGAACGTAGAACCAAAACGTCTGCGCGGCTATGATATTCAGCTTTTGGCCGGAAGTCCCAACGCAATGAACCATAGTGTTGGGTGGAAAGCGGAAATTCCTTTCAAGCAAACATTAACAGAACTCATCGAATATTGGAACCAACAAGGATAAAACAGCCATGGCTAAAGTAGCTCTTATCACTGGTATCACTGGGCAGGACGGTTCGTATCTTGCTGAACTTCTTCTGGAAAAAGGATATGAAGTGCACGGCGTTATACGCCGCAGCAGTTCATTCAACACCGGACGTATCGACCATC
>CAJBTU010000397.1 GCA_903958625.1 uncultured Ignavibacteriota bacterium
CACGATTCCTTCAGCCACTCTTCATAGATCGCCCGCTGCAATTCTGCCGGTCTTGAAATTTTTTTCACGGCATAATTCGTCGCACCGAAGTATGCCAACTTCACCGCAATTTCTTTTAACCGGTCATTCCGGAACACCGTCAGTGAGACCGAATCTCCTGAATTCATCGAAGCAATACGTTCATTCAGTTCGGCAGTTCGAACACGGTATCCATTGATTGCAACAATCTCGTCGTTGATCTCGAGTCCGGCTTTTTCGCAGGGAGAATTCGGAGCAATGTCAATGACCCTTGTTCTATCACCGGAATCCTGAGTTGAAAATCCCGCACCGACCTTTTTTACGGAGTCCCGTATGGTCACTTCCAGACCGGCATAGGATAGTGTCTGATCCCACGGGAGCGGTGCGGTGGAGAAGACATAGTTCCGGAAGAACTCTTCGAAACTTTGGCCGCCGAATTCTTCGCACACTTTTTGAAGATCGGCATTGGTGAATCCTTTGGCCGGGGGGTAGCGTTTTAACATTGTCCGCATCACGTCGTCCAGCGAATATTTATTTTTTGAACGCTGGCGAATCTCGAGATCGAGGATCAAACTTACATGCGAACCTTTTTCATAATAATCGCTTTCGGCATTCTGGGAGTTTTGTCTTCCGCGCCAGTATTTTATCCACGCATCGAAACTGGCTTCGGCAATGGACTGAACAGTATTGCCGTGCCGCGCCCGGTCGCTGGTAACCATTTGACCGATATAACCGAGGTACGATTTGGCATCTGAAAATTTCGCCCGTAAGAGAATAAGGTCATCATAATACGATGTTGTTCCTTCGCTGACCCATAGTTCCTCGGTGTAATTTTCCTTCGAAAAATCGTAGGGAGCAATTGCCTTTGGCCGGAGTTGTTTTACATTCCAGGTGTGAAAATATTCGTGCGATACCAATCCGAGAAATCCGCGATAGGCCCCTGGATTTGAAAAGATGAAAGGGCGTACACCAATAATGGTCGAGTTGATATGCTCCGTTCCGCCCCCTGCGTTCGGCTGACAGTGGATCTGGAATATGAATTTTTTGTACGGCAGAACGCCCCAAAATTCTTTATTGGCAATAACGATCTTTGTGATATCATTGATCAGCGTATCGCTGTTCCAGTTTCCCTCGCCGTAGATGCTGATGACGTGAAGTTTTCCGTCAACAAAAAAATTGAAATCTTTTTGATGACCGATCTCCAGCGGACAGTCGCCGAAATATTCGAAATTCGGCGCTGAAAATGTCAATGTCTTGCCGGCTGTCTCATCAAGTCCGGTCGTCACTTTCCAGTCTCTGTATGGAACGACCGTCAGTTCAAGCGGATCATTCTTCAATTCTTCAACATACATGAAAACGGAAAGTGGATCGACAAAAGCATGTTCGCTGTTCAATTCGCGAGTACGCATATTGAATTCATTTGCGTACACCTTATACCGCACAACAATCGATTTCGCGTTTTTTGTTTCAATTCTCCAAGTATCCTTATCGGTTTTCCTGAAAGAAAGAACGGTATTTTTCCCGTCTTCAGCGGAAAATTCCTGCACTCCGCCGGAGAAGTCCAGCAGAAGATAACGTCCGGTCCGCCATGCGGGCATGTGCAGATCGAGCGTTTTTGATTTGGATGCATTCAACCGGATCTCTACTTCAAAGAGATGCGTTTCTGGTTTGGGCATTGAGAGTCTATAATAGACCGAAGGCTGAGCGTTTGCCATAAGCGTACTTACAATGAGGAGAAAAAGGATTATTTTCATCGAAAAATGTCAAAAAAAATTGACAGAAGGGAAGCATGATCAAATACCTGCTTTCATATCGGCAAATAGAATTTGCCTTATACAAGAACAGAGACATTCGTCAGTAATAAGCTAATTGTTTTGCGTGTCGGTATCAGCTCACGGTTTTCGGATGTCATCGAAACAAATTAGAATAATCTACAGAAAGCTGGATCACAGCGCAAGCAGAAATTCCCCTGAAAAAACAGTTGACAAACAAAACAGGCTTCTCTATATTTGTAGGTGAAGGTAATCAAACATAAGGAGCAACAAGTATAGATCTTTTGTTAAAGGTTGTAGGTCAGCAAATGTACTTTTGACACCTTTAACGTTTATACTCGTTGCTTTTTTATTGTACCGAACGTGAAGGTGTCCCTGCAACTCACTGTTCGGTATTTTATTTATGTTCAAACAAACAATTCTACTCATCGTTTTATTTAGTGCAGTTCTCTTCTCGCAGAATGCTTCGGTGTATTCCGACGTACGGGTCATTGAATCCGATGAGAAGGGGATCACGCTTGAATTCCGTCCGCAGTATCTCCCCAACAGCACGATCACCGCTGACGGGAAAACGTACGAGATTCCGCAGTTCAAATTCAGTCTTCCGGCTCCGCGCAGCGAAACCGGCAGGGAAGATATTCGAACAAGGATCCTTTCCATAGCTCTTCCGTCGTATCAGGGGAACACGCTTTCCGTGACCGCCTCCGATTTTGAAACGATACAATCATTTTCCCTTGCACCTGTCCCCGCCATTGAATCGTACGATTATTTAGGAGCAGCGAAATACAGCTACTCATCGAATTTTATTTCTAAACTGAATTTCTATCCGGCACGCATCGCAGACTTGAAGGATATCGGCAAGGTGAAGGGCGTGTTGACGGGAAATATCGTTATTGCTCCGTATCAATTTCAATCTGCCACAAGTACGCTGAAACGGTATTCCCGCATCGTCATCCGGATCGATTTCGGCGCAAAGAGTGTCGCGATGGAGAATTCGGGGAGTGATGAATGGGCAGAAGTATCGCTCTTGAATTATCCGATCGCAAAAAAATGGAGCGCTCCTGCAGCTCTTAAAAAAACAACCGCGACAAGTTCTGTATTTTCTTCCGGAACGTGGTTCAAGATGGAAGTAAACGAAGAGGGAATGTATAAAGTGAATGCCGCATACCTGCGCGGACTGGGAATTGACCCTGGCACATTATCTTCAATTTATGACGTAAAAATATTCGGTGCAGACGGAAAGCGCATTCCCGAAAGCCTGGGAGCTGTCCGTCCGTCTGATCTTCCGCAACTCGCCGTGGAGTATGTTGATAAAAATTCCAATTCAAAATTCGACACTGATGACTATATCCTGTTCTACGGTCAGGGTGTGAACGGATGGTATTATGATCCTGTCCAGAAGCAATTCCAGCATTACGTCAATCCGTATACATTCAGCAACTATTATTTTCTTGCCGTTGGCGCAAATGCCGCTGTTAAACAAATTCCTTCGGTTTCGATCTCAGCTGCTGCCGGCGGAACATTGAATCAGACTCTCGGGAAAGTATTCTTCGATGAGGAAAGGTTCAATTTATTTGCATCCGGGCAGCAGTGGTTCAGTCCGCCGATGAATGCAAATGAGTCTCGCGTGTTAAGCAATAAATTGACCGGAAGGATTGCGGGAACACCGGTGACGTATCAATACAACCTGCTGTCGCGTTCAAACGCCTACGCTCAATTCATTCTGGATGAATCCGGCACTCCGGTATCGGCAGAAACCATTCCCGGGAAATCGGATGACAACCTGAATTCCCCGACGGCAACATATGCCGAGGTGAGCGGTGTGCGTCAAGCAACGATCGTTCCCGTTCTGAGCGACGAACGGAGCAATCTTAAACTGACCTATTCTGTGCCGTCCACCGTTGCCTCCGGTTTTATCGATTGGGTGAATATCTTCTACCGGCAGCAATTGACGGCATCGTCCGATCTGCTCCAGTTCTCAGCTCCTGATTCCGGCGGAGTTGTCGAATTTTCGGCCGGAGGATTTTCCACAAATGCAGTTAATGTTTTCGAGGTGTCCGTTGTCAACAGTCTCCGCAAGATCTCCTATCGTTCCGATCTGGCACTTGGTTCGATCCTGTTCAAAGATACTTTGACGGCAGGATCGATTCGAAAATACTGGGCAGGAACAGAAGCAAAATATCTTTCACCAAAATCCGTCGTGAAGATCCCCAATTCGGATCTGCACGGATTCAGCGGCGCAGAATTCATCATCATCACGCATGCTGATTTCAAATCCGAAGCTGTTCGGTTGAAAAATCATAAAGAAAATCTTCCGGGAGCAAAAAAAATTACCACAGTGGTCGTTGATGTGGACACGATCTATAATGAATTCGGCATCGGCATGCCGGATCCTACCGCATTGCGTGATTTTGTCAGGCATGCATCGAACAACTGGAACGTGAAGCCAAAATATGTTCTGCTCTTCGGTGACGCAAGTTATGACTACCGTTCAATTCTGCAGAACGACCGTTCGTTTGTTCCAACGTATGAGACACTGGAATCGAACAACAAGATCTCAACGTTGAACAACGAGGACTATTTTACATACATCGATGTTCAGAACAAAGTTTCTATTGCGCAAGGACGACTGACACCCCGAACGGCTGAGGATGCCCGACTGCTTGTTGACAAGATCATCACGTACGAATCGTCGCCTCCGAAAGGGACGTGGAAGAACCTGATCACCATTGTTGCCGACGATAAATGGTCTACGGATAGCCAGAATGAAGGGGAACATACTTCTCAGGCAGAAGACCTTGCGACAATTTGTACGCCGAAAGATTTTGAAATAAAGAAGATCTTTATGGAAGAATATCCTGTCGTCTATACTTCCTCGGGGAGAAGAAAACCGGATGCACGTAAGGCGATGCTCGACCAGGTGAACAACGGCACGCTGATCCTTAATTTCATCGGCCATGGAAATCCGAAAGTATGGGCCCATGAAAGCATCCTTACGCTCGACGATGTGCGGAATCAATTTCTCAATCAGGACAAACTGACGTTTATCGTTGCGGCCACGTGCGACTGGGGACGATTTGAGGAAGCAGGCGAATCCAGTTCCGCAGAAGAAGTGATGTTCAATAAAAAAGGGGGAGCAATCGGCGTATTGAGCGCGACACGGGCGGTGTATGCCAGCTATAACGCGGAAACAAACCAGAGTTTCTACAGGTTTCTTTTCGCTCAAAAGCCGGTCATGCGTCTTGGGGATGCCTACATGCTGACGATGAATGTGCCGAACGATCTTGAAAACAACCAAAAATATTTTTTACTGGGTGATCCCACGCTCCGCCTTGCAGTCCCTTCGGATGTCATCGTCATAGATTCACTTCAAACGGCATCAGCATCAATAGCCGATACGATACATGCATTGGAAAAAGTCACCATAACAGCCACAGTCCGTGATACGGCCAATCATACTGCCGCAGGCTATTCCGGTAATGCACTGCTTACGGTTTTTGATGCTGACAAGAAAAAAACCATTCCGACGATGCCGGGATGGAATTATGAAGAGAACGGCGGGATCATTTACAAAGGGGAAAGTTCCATCAAGAACGGCGTCATGCATGCGACGTTCATTGTCCCCAAAGATATTGCCTATCAGAATACGAGCGGACGGATATCGATCTATTTTTCCGATGCAGCCTCGGATGGCCGGGGATATACAAAGAATTTCATTGTTGGCGGGTCAAGCAAGAATGTGCAGCCCGATTCGCTCGGTCCGAACATCGCCATATATTTTGATAACAGTAATTTTCGTGCCGGAGATGTTGTGACGGAAGACCCAACGTTGATCGTGAATTTAAGCGACAGCAGCGGTATCAATTCTTCAACGAACAGCATCGGGCACCGTCTGGAAGCGTGGATCGACGGGAATGCAAAAAGTGTTGATCTGACGGAATACTATAAAGGGAAGGTCGATAGTTATCAGGGAGGTTCTGCTGATTACAAAATGAGTGGTCTGTCAACCGGAAACCATACGATCAAAGTAAGGGCCTGGGATGTTCACAACAACTCATCGACGGCGGAATCATATTTTACGGTAGCGTCGAGCGGCGGACTTTCGATCCAGCAGTTGTATAATTTCCCGAATCCGGTCTTCACAACAACGTCGTTCACATTCCAGCACAATCAACTGATGCCGATCGATGTGACGATAAATATCTATACCGTCTCCGGAAGGTTGATACGAAAGATCGAACGGTTTGCACTTGCGGATCGTTTTGTAAAGATCGATTGGAACAGAAGTGATTCCGACGGGGACGAGATAGGGAACGGCATCTATTTCTACAAGGTCATCGCCAAGACTATTGACGGAAAATATTCGAGCGAAGCCGTGGGGAAAATGGCGATCGTCCGGTAACATGCATGTTGTGCGCGCAATAAAGCAGCTATAGTATTAAAATTTTTTATTAACTATATTTTAAGATGTTACAACCATTGAGGAGCTACAAAATGAAAAAAGCGTTCAGTACTGTCGGTGCGGTACTTTTAATGATCAGCGTTACGCAATCGGTGTTTGCCCAGGCAGGATCGACAGCTGTTCCGTTTTTGATGATATCGCCCAATTCACGCGCAAGCGGTATGGGAGAAGCAGGGACCGGTATCGCGGATGATGCCGCATCCATCCATTGGAATCCGGCCGGTCTGGCATTCCAAAAAGGTGGCGAAGTGAGCATTACGCATTCAAACTGGCTTCCGCAGTTCAATCTTTCAGACCTGTTTTACGATTATTTTAATATCAAACAAGAGATGCCCGAATACGGCGGAACATTCGGCGCCAGCATCACGTACCTGAACCTTGGCGAGTTCGTTGTGACAACGGAAAAAGGTCCGGATGCCGTTGATAAATTCAAAGGATTTGAATTTGCCGTAACGATAGGTTATGGCGCGCAAGTTACCGATGATTTCGGATTGGGCATGAATCTCCGGTATATCAATTCCAGCCTTTCGCCGATCGGCACAGCACAGGAAAAAGGTTCGGGCATTGCCAATGATTTCAGTTTCGATCTTGGATTCTTATATCGTCCGAAGTCGCTGGTGATACCGGTGGTCGATGAAGATATCGGCGGTCTTTTCAGCGTCGGCATGAATGTGACAAATCTTGGTCCGAAAGTGACATACATCGATGCCGCACAGGCTGATCCGCTACCAACACAGTTGCGCGTCGGCTTTGGTATCACGCCGATGAAAGATCAGTTCAACAGTTTAACGCTGGCAGTCGATTTTGCAAAACTTCTTGTGTATCGTGAACCGAACGGAGCATCGCACGAACTTCCGAAGTCCATCATAACGTCGTTCTCACAAAATTCGCTCGATCAGAATATCAAGTATATCAATACTTCCGTTGGAATGGAATATTGGTACGATAAGAAGGTTGCTCTTCGCATGGGTTATTTCTTTGAGGATCCGTTGAACGGAAACCGTAATTTCATGACATTCGGCGCCGGCATCCGGTATGATATCTACGGATTCGATTTCAGTTATATTTCCGCAAAAGAAGAAAATCATCCGCTGTCAGAGACCCTTCGGTTTACGCTTCTCATTCTGTGGAACGAGATCTTATAAATGTTCTTCCGTGAAAATTCGCGGCGCGGCTTTAAGAGCGCGCCGCTGTAATGTCCTATCAACGCTAAATCGAAATGAAAATTAAAATCCTACTTGCGGCACTGCTATTGTCAACGATGCTTTTTTCACAGAAGTTATCGCATCCGGTACGGGCGGCGTTCAATGGTTCAGTTTCAAGGGCCGCATCAAATGCCTTTCCCGACACATTGGATATTCTTGCCATCCGCGTGCAGTTCCAGACGGACAACGATTCGCGGACATCAGGGAACGGACAGTTCGATCTTTCTGTCTCCAGTGAACGGATCATCGATGCTCCGCCGCACGATTCAGCGTATGTCAGCGATCACTTCGTCTTTGCCGAAAACTATTTTTCGAAAGCCTCCAATGGTAAACAGCATGTGCGAACGACCGTGCTTGGGAAAGTCATTACGCTCAAAAAACTGATGAAGGATTACGCTCCGGTCAGTGGAAATCTTCCGTTGGCTCAGTTGATCGAAGAGGCCTGGAGAGCGGCAGATTCGCTCTATCCCGGATATCCGTTCCAGCAGTATGATATGTTTGCAATAGTTCACGCCGGTGTAGGAAAAGATATCGACCTTCGAGCCGCACTTGGTTATGACCCGACGCCGCTTGATATTCCTTCGCTCTATTTTAACTTGAATTCGCTGCGGTCGGTCTTTGGCAATTCGTATCAGGGAGTGGTGCTGAACAATTCGTTATTTAAAATTCCCAACAGCGTAGTGCTGCCGGAGACCGAGGTACGCCGGATCCCTTCTGTTGGCGGTGATTTCGTTTTGAAATTGGGTATCAACGGCCTGCTTGTTGCAAGTATCGGAAGTCATTTAGGATTACCCGATCTCTTCGATACGAAGACGGGCAAATCGGGGATCGGACGATTCGGGCTGATGGATGGCCAGGCGATCTTCAGTTTTTCCGGTATTGCTCCTCCTGAACCGAGCGCGTGGGAAAAGATCTATCTCGGGTGGACAACGCCGATCGAGCTCTACGGAATAAAGAGAATCAGCGCACCGGCCGCAGGACTATACTCAACAGGCAATGACACGATTTACAGAATACCGGTCAGTGCAAAGGAATACTATCTTGTTGAAAACCGCAACCGCGACGCAAAGGAAAACAACCACTCTATTACTATGAGATGGAACGGGCAGACGATCACGAAGCAGTTTTCGCAGGATGAGGATTATTTCACCAACACGAATATCGATTCTGCTTTCGGTGTTATTCTGGATGTTGATGAATTGGACTGGAGTCTTCCCGGTTTGATCAATGCGAACAATTCCTATAAAGGCGGGATACTTGTCTGGCATATTGATGAAACGATCATCGAGAAAAACCTTGCCGCAAACAGCATCAATGCTGATCCGGCGAAACGCGGCATCGATCTTGAAGAGGCGGACGGATCGCAGGATATCGGTCAGACATATGATTTCGGTACCCCCGGATCGGGGAGCGAGGATGGATCGCCGCTTGATTATTGGTTCAGCGGAAATATCTTCCCGCAATACAAGAACGAATTTTCGGAAACAACAAATCCGAATTCCCTCACCAATACATCGTCAAGATCTCATGTTACCATTAAAAATTTTTCGGCCCGTTCGCCCCGCATGACCTTTGAGGTGAATGTCGGCAGTGCGGATGTTCAATTGTTGAAAGTGATCAAACGCCGGAATCTGAAATTCAATAATAATGATGCGCCGATTGCGGCGGATCTGAACGGCGACGGAAAACAGGAATTTATCTACACAAGCGGTGATTCGATCTTTGCGTTGAAAGATGATTTAACGCCGTATCTCAATAATGCGACCGGATTATTTTCGCCGGCAGGGGGGCGGTTTCAACCTGCTCCGCTGAGAATTTTTTCCTCATCGGAAAATGCTTTGATCGGTGTGCAGGACAAAAAACTGTATGTCCTTTCTTCTAAAGACAACAATGCTGATGGTCTCGCCGATACGATTCGAACATTCACATTATCTTCCGCTTTGACGATGCCTCCTTCAACGTATCAAGATGCACAAACCGGTCAAAGCCTAATTATTGCAGGCGACAGTGCGGGCCGGAAGGTCATGTTTGCGAACATAATTCCGTTGGTATGGGTGAAGGATTCTGCATCGTATTTTAGATCTCCTGTAATCGGACAATCGATTGCGATCACCTATTCTCAGGATTCAGTCATTCTCTCAGGGGTCAAGACCGGCTTTCAGGGAAAAAAGATTAAAGCCGTTGCTTCGCGATACCAGGTAAACAACGACATACTCTTTGATGATAATACGTTCGGAACTATTCTCTCAAATGGGGTTTCAAATACAATGAAGACCTATGCTGTTCCGGACAAAGTTACCGGTTCATTTGCGGTTTATGATATCAATAATGACGGAAGTTCTGATTTTGTTATCGGTGCAGGAAATAAGCTCTATGCGTACAATTCCAACGGTGTTCTGATTGAAAATTTCCCTTTCCAAACCAAAGACGGCGGGTTGGTCGTCGGCAGTCCGGTTATTGCGAAACAGAAAAACGGGAATGACATTCAGATCATTTTTGGTTCGTCGAACGGACAGATCTATTGTATAGACTCAAAAGCAAAATTAGCATCTGGATTCCCGTTGCAAACCGGTGGAGTTGTCTCATCTCCATTGCTGTGGAATGACCTTCTTGCTGTGGCTTCAACGGATAGTTCCGTTTACATTTGGAGGATCCCGGGATTGGTCGATACGTCAAAAATCTATTGGAAAGGTTTTTTAGTTGATTATTCTCATAGTAATTATTTGAATATTCCCGCAACGTCGAATCCCAAATCGTCCGAACTGCTTCCGAAAAAACTTGCATACAACTGGCCGAATCCGGTCTATACCGGTACAACGAACATCCGGTATTTCCTTGGAAAATCTGCAACCGTGAATATCAAGATCGTGAACCTTGCCGGTGAACTTGTAGAAGAACTTCAAGGAACAAATTATGTCGGGCTTGATAATGAAGTGCCGTGGAACATTACCAACATTCAGAGCGGGATCTATTTTGCACAGATCACCGCTACGGGGAGCGGGGAAGAGATGAGTCAGATCGTGAAAATAGCGGTGGTGAAATGATTGTTAGGACGAAAACATTATTCTTTCGGTTCATGATCGTATTATCATTTCTCCCTTTTTCCATTCTTTTTGCGCAGGAGAATCATTACAACCACGGAGAGCTGGAATGGAAAACGATCGAGACAAAACATTTCTTTGTGAATTATCACGTTGGAGCAGAACGGACGGCAAATGTTATTGCCAAGATCGCAGAGGACATCTACGGTCCCGTAACATCGCTCTATCAGCACGAACCGGATCATAAGGTGAGTTTTATTATCAAAGATTTTGATGATTACTCCAACGGCGCTGCATATTTTTATGATAACAAGATAGAGATTTGGGCCCCCTCACTGGATTTTCCGTTCCGCGGTGCACATAACTGGCTGCGCAATGTTATTACGCACGAATTTACGCACATCATTCAAATACAGACGTCGATGAAGTTCGGACGACGTTTCCCCGGTTTCTATCTGCAATGGCTCAACTATGAAGAAGAGCGACGGCAAGATGTCTTGTATGGATATCCGAACACCGTTGTTTCATATCCGCTGTCCGGATTTGTCATCCCAAGCTGGTTTGCTGAAGGAGTTTCTCAATATAACCGCCCTGAATTGAACTATGATTTTTGGGATTCACACCGCGATATGATCCTCCGTTCTTATGTTCTGGACTCGTGTATGCTCTCATGGAGTGAGATGAGCGTGTTCGGAAAAACTTCGCTCGGAAACGAATCTTCTTATAACGCCGGTTTTGCGCTGACGAAATATATATCGGAGAAGTACGGACAGGATGCGATACCGAAGATAGCAAAGAATATTTCCCGCCTCAACAACGTCATGATCGATCAGGCCATCGAACGGGCACTGGGAATCAGCGGCCAGGCTCTGTACAATGAATGGAAAGATACGCTGACAGCGCGCTATCATCGGCAAACCACTTCGATCGCACAGAATCTTGTTGAAGGACGCAAATTCTTTCTTGATGGTGAGGATAGCATTGTCACAGGAATTGGTTTTGGAAATCTCAATCCTTCGTTTTCACCTGTTGAAAATCAATTCGTCTATACTTCAAATAAGGACCAGGATTATCTTGGCACGTCGGGAGTATTTCTTGCAGATTTTGAAACAAAAAAAGAAAAACAGTTGGTGAGCGGTGTCCGTTCGAGATTATCCTGGTCTCCTGACGGAAAAAAGATCTATTACACGAAACATTCCAACAAGAATCCAAACGGCTCCGAAGTATCCGATATCTATGTCTATGATATTGCACAGGACGAGGAGACACGGATTACTTTTGGAAGGCGTGCCATCAGCGCGTCGGTGTCGCCGGACGGATCGAAGATCGTCTTTACCTTTGAACATGACGGGACGCTGAATCTCGGAACTGTAGACAGCGCCGGAAACAATTTTCGCCAACTCACTCCATTTGTCAACGGAGAGCAGACCTATCATCCCAACTGGTCTCCGGACGGCAAATTGATCGTATTCGGATATTCGGTAAAGGATGGACAGGATGTTGCGCGCATTCCGTGTGACAGCGGAGCGGTAGAGTTTCTCATCCCCGGCGAAGACGATTCGCGCGATCCCGTTTATACAAAGGATGGTTCAGCAGTAATTTTCTCTTCCGACCGGACCGGAATATTTAATCTGTATCGATTGGAATTAACAAACGGAACGATCTCGCAGCTTACCAATGTTCTTGGCGGAACATTCATGCCGACGGTGGACCGGAACGGTTCCATTATTTACGCCGGTTACACTTCCGAAGGATATAAACTACGGATGCTTGATGATCCGCGTCCGAAGGATTTTTCCAGCGCGTCGTACGCGTATACAAAACCGGTACCGAAAACAGAAATTGATGCCGCGCTGCCGCGCAATCAATTTGATTTTCCGTCATTGAGAAAATACGACGATACTGACCTCCTTGGCAAGGAGAGCAGAACCTACGCAAATATCTTCAGCAGTCTTTCCATTATTCCGTTCCTGCGCATCGATAATTATAACACAAAAAGCAGCGGTCTGGATTTCCTAAAACCGGGTTTCTATTTTGTCTCCGGCGACATGCTGGAAAAGTTCAATATGTTCGGCGGAGCGGCGATCAACCATATACTGGAACGTGACCTGTTCCTGATCTTTGAATACCGCGACCGCCTTATCGGTTTCCATCAGATTGGATGGCATCCGACCCTCTCTCTCGAAATCTACAATGTATCGCGCAAACGGACGAATGAAAAGATCACCATCGTGGAACAGTTCGAAGAAACGACTGCCGATGTGACCTATAGTTTGTTTGAAGTGGACCTTTTCCTGAAGCAGCATATTTTCGGAACATTTGACCTTCTCACATTAGGGTTCACGTACAGCCAGTACAGCAGTGCTTTAAGTTCGTTCCTTGTGAAAAGCAGTTCACTTCTTGTTCCCGCTTCATCCGAAGTTTATTTCAGCGGAAGAAATCTATCGATGCAGTATAATTTTTCCGGAATAATTCCGTCACGGACAAGCGAGATCAATCCGGTCGGACGTTCATTTTCATTGAAATTGGATAACGAATTCGCCGACTTTGTCTCGGAAGATTCAACCGGTGCTTCGGAATTTGAAGCGACCGATACGGGCATAAAGTTAAAGCTAATACCGTTTACGATCCGCCGGGCAGAGATGCGGTATACGGAACACTTCAAACTGCCTTTGTGGAAACATACTCTTTCATTTACGCTGAGGGGCGGCACTGTGTTTGGCGGGAAAGTGCCGGATTTCTTTGATTTCTATGCCGGCGGCCTTGTCGGAATGAAAGGATATCCGTTCTACTCCATCAGCGGAAACGAAATAGCAACGCTGAACATCGCCTACCGTTTTCCTATATGGGAAAACATTGATTTCAGGATCCTTCAATTATATTTCGACCGCCTCTACGGCGAATTCCATGCCGATTACGGTGATGCGTGGACTGGTTTACCTGATATCCGCGACTTCAAACGTGATATCGGATTTGAACTGCGGCTTGATGCATTTTCCTGGTATGCATATCCGACAAGGATATTTGTTAACGGAACATACGGGCTTGATGCCTTTACTTACAATCGGCGCAACGTAACCGCAAATTACGGAAAAGAATGGCGGTTCTATTTCGGCGTTCTCTTTGGTTTTGATTTTAGCAACGACATAAAAAGATTGGTGAGGGATTTTGATGCGTACTAGATTCTTTGTCTTGCTTCTCATCACCGGCGTTGATTTCTCGTTATGCGGTGAAAACAAGGTTACGGGAAATTTTCGATGGGATATTCTTCAGCAGCGTCAGGATACTGTCTCGTCAGGCTCTTCTGTCTTCGTTCATTCGGCACGGAAAGAGAATCCGTTTATGAATGGATTGTATTCCCTTGTGCTTCCGGGCGCTGGTCAATTCCAGACCGGGCGATATACAAAAGCTGCGGTGTTTTTATGTGCGGAGATCGCACTGGTAACGTATGCTGTTATCAATAACCACAACGGCGACAAAAAAAACGGAGAATTTCAACTCTATGCAGAGGCGCACTGGGATGCGGTTCGGTATGCAAAATGGATCGAAACGTACGGCAAGGCGGAGTATGGGCCAACGAATGTGACCTTTACGCAAGCCGATTATGATTTCATCGGCAGCACAAAAAACTTTTCCAAGATCAATGAATGGGAACAGGGACCGCATAAATTGGGGTTCTCCCATCAACTGCCGAAATTCCGGGAACAACAATACTATGAACTGATCGGGAAATACAACCAATTCAAATTCGGCTGGGATGAATATCCCCGTGACGCCAATGGAATTCCTGCTTCCGACGGCGGAAGATATGACGATCTCATCCCGCAGCAATTAAAAGACTATGCGGTGGAGAGAGGAAAGGCGAACGACTACTATTATGCAGCAAGTTTTGCTGTAAGCGCTCTTGTTATTAACCACGTTCTCAGTGCGGTGGACGCATATTTGTCGACAAAAAGTTACAATAATGAAGTCACTGCATCGCTGGATCTGAAACCGGTAGACGGGATCGAAGGGAAGAGGTTGTTATCGGAGTTGAAGATCAGTGTAGTTCTTAAGTAATTACTTTACCAGTTCTTAAATTACAAATGAAAGCGAATTCTATCTCTACGATTGTCATACCAATCGGAGAAAAAGTAAAACCTGCTCGAAGTAATTTTTATCTCGATGGTCGCGCATTATTCAAAAAGTTTATAAAAGATAAATTATCCGTTTATTTATTCACCCGCAAAATATTCACTACCCCGGCCGTAAAGAAAATAATATTCGCCAACCAGGCTGTCAGCAAAGGATTGAGATCCCCGTTATAACCGAACACATTGCTAATCTTCATAAAGACCATATAGATGAAAACGACGGCAGCAGAGATCCCGACCTGAATGGCTATTCCGCCTTTCCGTTTTCCAAATGAGAATGGTATACCGAACAGCACGACAATAACGCTGGCAAAAGGGAACGATACTTTGCCGTGGTAATCCACCATCCAACGGGCAACATCATTACCGCTGCTTTGCTGTCGCGTAATGAACTCCCGCAATTCTGTGTAATTCATCTCTTCTGGCTTCTCCACTTTTTTGATGATATCTTTGGGCGAGAAGGAGAGATCATTGAAAGTATAAGAATCGAATGCTGTGAGTTGCTCTCCGTTATGGCTGATGACACGGTGCTGCCCGATCCGCATCGTCCATTTCTGCTGAGTGCTATCCCACGAGAATTGCAGACCGTCCCAACGCTGTGAGATGCTGATAAGACTTGTATCGCTGAATTCCTGTATAGAAGCACGCGTTCCGTTTCCGCTTGCTCTGTCGAAGTATGCGATATAGACGATACGCCGTTTTCCATCCTGAAGATAGATATTTGTCCGTGCCGAGGTCTCCAGATTTTTATTCAAATATCTCCGTTCGATCGCGAACTTGTGCTGATTTGCATATGGTACGATCCATCCGTTAAAATAGACTGAAAGCAGGCTCACAACGAATGCAACGGTAACCAACGGGAACATATACCGGTAGATGCTCATACCTCCGGCTTTCATCGCCGTTAGTTCATTGTTCGATGCAAGTTTTCCCGTGGTGAAAAGACTCGCCAATAAAACGGCCACCGGTGTCATCAGTTTAATGATTTCCGGAAGGAAGGCAATATAATATTGGATGATGATCGGATTGGCGACATTGTTGTCCAAAAAGTCGTCCAGATTCTCCATCAGATCGATGATCACGAAGATCGCCATAAATGTGATCAATCCGAAGATTGTCGTCATAATGAATTGTTTCAGGAGATATTTATCGAAGATCTTCATCTGCTCATCCGTTCGATCAGTTTTTTCGGCACAAGTTTCTTCCACCAGTCAAAGTTCAATTCAATGTTCTCTTTCCCGACCTTGTAGGTAAGGTACATACCGAGTGCGCCGATGAATATGTTCGCACCCCACATTCCGACCCATGGCTCTATCACATGGCGGTCGGCAAGTTTTTCCCCTCCGATAAGGGATGCCCAATATAAAAGGAAAAATCCCAAACTGAGTGAAGCCGCAATTCCGAATCCGCCGCGTCGCGCCATGACGCCCAGCGGCGCGCCGACAAGAATAAAGACAAAGCATGCAACGGGAATGGAATATTTTTTATGGATCTCAACAAGGAATTCCCTGATCTGTTTCTCCTGGTATTCGTAATTTGAGATCTCACTTTCTATGTTATTCCGATAGAACATCATTTGACTTTTCATATCGGAATATTGTTCGATATTCTTCCAGAAATCCTTCGCCGGCGACATGGGACTGACGGATCCCATGAAGAGTTTGTCCTGCAGTCCCATGGTGTAATTATTGATCCGGTCCTGAATCTCCCGCGTCAATCCTTCAAGGCTGTCCACCATGTATAACATTTCGCCGGAACTGAGTTCACGGTCTCCTCTGGAAAATTTATCGACCGCCGACCGCTCAAAATCGAATCCTTCGGTAACCGTCGTTATCCTTTGCCGCTGGAATTGAATGGTGCGGTACATCTTGGGGCGTGAATGGTCAATTTCATGGATCTCGCCGTCATCAAGGTCCATTATTAGTTTCCGGTAATCTTCGGAGAAAGAGAGCTTCCCATGCTTTGCGGTGATCACCGTATTTTTATTCGGGTCGGAGTGGTTATAAATTGTCACCCCTTCAAGTTCGTTCGATTCTTCAAATGTTTTACGCACAAGCATACTCATACCGGGCATATCCTGATTAAATAAACCAGGGACAAGGGAGAGTGTCGGTTTTTTTCTGCGGATATCGATCGTCAACGATTTTGAGCGGTGGTTTGCTTCGGGGAGCACTTTATTATTGAATTCGATCATTAAATACGTAACGATCATTGCCGCGATAGCGACCGGAAACATCATCTTAAATAAACTGACCCCGCCCGCTTTCATTGCGGTGACCTCGTTGGTCGAGGCCATCGTACCGAACGCCATCAATGTGGCGACAAGCACCGCCATTGGAACGGCAAGCACCACCATCCAGGCAAGGTTCAACATCATCAATTCTGCAATTACCGCTCCGCTCAATCCTTTTCCTACAAGCTGATCCATGAATTTCATCACGAATTGAAGGACAAAGACGGACATCAGAAAAAAGAATGAACCGAAGAAAGGTGCGCCATGACGTTTGAGAATATAGAGCGAAAGTATCATGCTACAAGATACCTCTCAATTGGTTTGACAATCAAGAAAATATTTCTAATTTACAGCACAATTTTCATCACGAGAGAGGGGGCCGTGGAAATTCTCTTTCTCGGTATATTGAAGACGTATTGTGATGCAATAAAATAAGATTAAAACAGTGAAGGTCGGAGGATTCAACTCTACAATGCCTTGGATGCGGCTCTCCGGGATGAACGATAAAGACTGAAAGTAATCTATCGTTATATTCAAGCGATTCCTCCGGATGAACATCGTGTAAAGAATTCATGGCAAAAGTTGCTGCAAAATAAATTTAAGATACATCTGAAATATCTTACGTCAATGTCATTTCCCCAAAGGGGTCACTTTGTGACGATCCCGACCTTGTTTGTCGGGAGAGAAATCTTGTTTTTACCTTCAATAATAAGATCGAGATTCCTCACTTGCCCCTTTGGGGCTTCGTTCGGTCTACGACTCGTA
>CAJBTU010000398.1 GCA_903958625.1 uncultured Ignavibacteriota bacterium
ATGGAAAATTTTTCCGCAGTGGATGTTGCTAAACAACTGTTGTACGATTACAGATCACTGAAAAATATCAGTTCACTTTCCGTTGCCGATCTCCGGCAGAAAAAGAATAAAGGGATCGGAACAGCAAAAGCAGTAACGATCGTTGCTGCGTTCGAACTTGCACGCAGAATATCTTCGTCTGGTACGGGAAACGATGAACCGATCCGGTCTCCGGAACATGTGAAGGACAGATTCGGTTCTCAGCTGCGGGACCTGAAGCAGGAGGTCTTTATGGTCTTAAGTCTGAGCAGCTCGAACAAGGTAATCCGGGACAGAATAATCACCAGGGGACTGCTCAACTCTTCGCTGACGCATCCGCGTGAAGTGTTCCGTGAAGCTATCCTTGAGAATGCAGCAAGTGTAATTTTACTGCACAACCATCCAAGCGGCAATCTTGAACCGAGCAGGGAAGATATTGCCATCACCAAACAGATCGTTGAAGCGGGGAAGATCATCGGTATTTCCGTGCACGATCACATCATTATTGCCGGAAACGGATATACGAGCATGATGGAACGCGGGTTGATGTAGTTTCTTGAGCAAGCACTATTTCCTCTGCACGTCAATCTTCAATATGTTTATCGCAAGGGACAAAAAATAAGTTCGGCGTTGAGAATATAGTATTACAGTTTGCGGTCTAATGGTTTTGTTCAATAAATTCGGAGTGATAAAGTTTGGCAAGACAGATTCACACAAAATTGTCGTTGCATTGCTTTGTGAGTACAGGTTGATTAATTCTCTTCGTTCAGTAGCAGAAACAAATGAATATTAAGAAAATATATTTTGCGTTAGTGTCAATAATATCGGTAGCTATGCCTGCAGAAGCGAATAATCATGTATTTTTAATGCTCAAGGCAGGCGCTTCACACTATGGCTCTGTTTATTTTGGCAACTTAGCTGGTAGTGGTGGAGATGAAAATTGGAAGATCGGTCCAATAGTAAGCTTCGGCGCCGGAATGCAAACCAGCAATTCCTTTGCTGTTGAATTTTTATTAGTATACTCCACACATCGTTTTGATTTCAAGCAATGGTATAATTCTCCGATAAATGACCCACGGATGAACATTATTGATATCACATCACTAGGACGTTATGCGTTTATTTCCTTCAATGGTGTTCGCTTTGAAATGATTTTTGGGATTGGCTATTCTTTTCAGCGAAAAGATGAACTCGTAAGAAAATATCAGGAATTCCCTCTGTATGTTGTTCCGAAAGATAGTAGATCCGACGTTTCCGGACTATTTGGTGGTGCAGTTCAAATAAAACTCAACGATAATATTTGGATTATGGGTGAATTAAATTGCAGAATGCGTTATTATGTCACACCGGTAGCCGAGTTTGGATTAGCATATTTTCTTTAATTCCATTTATCCTATGTCATTGGTTAGCTTCTCGATATGCAATCGGAATTAAAATGCGTAGTCGAAAATATCAAAATGACAAAATCACCGGACGCATCATGAATTAGTGTGAAGCGGTTAATTCCCATGACCGAAACAATTTTTAAATTCAGGAATTATTAGCATGATCAAAAAAATTAATCATATCGGTATTGCGGTGAAAAATCTCGGTTTGTCCGCTGACGTATTTTCCAAACTTTTCAACCAAACCGTTCTGCAAACAGAAATGGTCCCAGAACAAAATGCGACAATTGCCTTTTTCCCAATAGGCGAAAGCTCAATTGAATTGATCGAATCAACTTCTACAGATTCGGCAATATCAAAATTCATAGACAAACGCGGAGAAGGAATCCATCATATCTGCTTGGAAGTGGATAATATCAAATCCGAGATCGAACGATTGAAGAATCATGGCTTTCAATTCATCAGTGAAGTTCCCTCTGAAGGAGGAGACGGATATTGGGTTGCATTCATTCACCCAAAGTCTGCCAATGGTGTGCTGATAGAACTCTGCGAAAAAATAAAGTAAGGGAAACCTGAAAGAATCCCCATTCTTACTTCTATCCCCGAAGCCAATGAAGCGAGATCAAAAATAATGTTAATGAATTAGCAATTATTGTTAGAATATGAGTTGATGGAAAATACGCCAATACAAATATCGTTTGTTGATCAGTTCGATCTCCAGGATAAATTGAACAACCTGCCGGTAAGTCCCGGCGTTTACCAGTTCAAGAACAAAGAGGCAGTGATATTGTATGTTGGTAAAGCGGTCAACTTACGCAACCGCGTACGCCAGTATTTTCATACTTCGCGCAATCATGAGCCGCGGATCGCCTCCATGATCGCCAAAATATCCGACCTGGAAATCATAACAACCGATTCTGAAGTGGAAGCGCTCATTCTTGAAGCCAATCTCATTAAACTTCACAAACCGCGGTATAACGTAAACCTTAAAGATGATAAGTCGTATCCGTACATCGTCGTGACCAACGAACCGTATCCCCGTGTGTTCGTAACGCGCAGAATTCGGCGCGACGGTTCCCGCTATTTCGGTCCGTACACCGATGTGGTGACAATGCGTGCTGCATTAAAAACGGTCCGCGATATCTTTATGATCCGCAGCTGCAATTTTTTGATCGATGAAGAATTTATAGCCAGAAAAAAGACTCGGGTCTGTTTGGATTACCACATAAAAAAATGCGAAGGGCCGTGCGAAGGATTGGTATCGAAAGAACATTACAATACCATGATCGCAAATGTTGAGCAGGTGCTGAATGGGAAAGTGAATCCTGTCATGGAGTCGCTGGAAAAGCAAATGCGTACTGCTGCAGAACAATTGAAGTTTGAAGATGCATCCCATTTCCGCGACCGGATGAAGGAACTGGACATCTATTCATCCAAACAGAAGGTTGTTGATGTTGAACTGCGCGATAGGGATATCGTTGCCGTCGCAACCGAGGACGATGATGCGTGCGGAGTGATCTTCAAGATACGTGAAGGGAAAGTGATCGGCCGTCAGCACTACTACATGAACGGTGTAGAAGGAAAGACCGACAGTGAGATACTGGAAACACTGGTGCAGCGCTACTATCTGGAAGCGATTGATGTACCGAAAGAAATTATTCTTTCGTTCGATATTGAATCCAGAACAATAATACAGCAGTGGCTGACCCTGCGCCGTAACGGGGGAGTGTCGTTCTTGTTCCCGGAAGGGGGAGAACTGGCAAAATTGATCGCGATGTGCAAGAACAACGCAAAATTCCTTCTTGATGAACTAAAACTGCAAAAGTTAAAACAAAAGGATTTTGTCCCTTCTGCAGTCCGTTCCCTGCAGCGCGATCTTCGCATGCAAAAGCCTCCGCGCAGGATAGAATGCTTCGATATTTCCCATTTTCAGGGGACGGAAACAGTAGCATCCATGGTTGTGTTTGTGGATGGCAAATCAAAGAAAAGCGAATACAGGAAGTTCAAGATCAAAACAGTAGCCCCCGCCGATGTGAATGATTTCGCAAGCATGAAGGAAGTGATCTATAGGCGTTACAAACGAGTTTTGGATGAAGCGATGGAACTGCCGGATCTTATCATGGTGGACGGCGGTAAAGGACAACTCTCAAGTGCTCTTGAATCACTGAAGGAACTGAAATTAGAGAATCATCCCATCATTAGTCTGGCTAAAAGATTGGAAGAAGTTTTCGTCCCAAACCAAAGTGATCCGCTTCCTATTCCAAAGTCCTCATCAGCCCTACGTCTGCTGCAGCAACTGCGCGATGAAGCGCATCGGTTTGCCGTAACCTTCCACCGTTCGCTGAGAGACAAGAGGACACTGCAAACAGAGTTGGATTTAATTGAAGGAATCGGTAAAAAACGGGCAAAAGAACTTCTGGAAGTCTTCGGTTCGGTCCAAGGTGTTAAGTTTGCCTCATCCGAACAGTTGAGTGAGGTCGTGGGAGAAAAAACAGCGCAAAAGATACTGGAATATTTCGTAACGGATGAAGCACTAACCGAACAAAATCCCCATCAAAACCCTTTATGAACTTCGCTCAGCATCGATTTTTCCTGTAATTTTTCTTTGTTTTTCAGGCCTATTTCGGTTATCTTTCTATTTACAAACACGAAAATTTTCAAAATTTCACAATATTGCAGTAAGGAGTTATTAGGCAGTATGGCTATTATGTCGAGAATGCGGAACAATATGCCGATCATTTTGATCGGTTTGGTTATTGTTTTTATCATCACAATCGTTTTTGAGTGGGGTATGGATTACCTCGGTATGTCCCGTCAAAGCGACACAATTGGTAAAATTGAAGGAAAAAAAATCTCTTATCAAGAATTTTCCGAGCTTGTACGGCAGCAGGTTGAGCAGTATAAGAAACAATCCAAACAGGAACCTGATGAGAATCTGATGCGTCAGATCCGTGAACAGGTATGGAATAACCTTGTAACGCAGTCACTGCTTGATCGCGAAACAAAGCGTGCCGGTATTACGGTAACCGATCAGGAAATCATCGATTGGGTGAGAGGCGAAAATCCGCCGGAATTTCTCGTACAGCAATTCCGTGATTCAACCGGTAATTTCCGTCGAGATGCATATAATCAGGCGCTGAACGATCCGCGGAACCGCGAGATATGGATTCAGGTTGAAGGCGCATTGCGTCAACAGCGTCTTGCGGAAAAAATGCAGAGCGTTGTTTTTGCTTCGGTCCGAGCCACCGATGGTGAGGTCCGAGACCGTTATATTGATCAGAATATGAAAGCAAATGTGATGTATGCATTCTTTGATCCGGACAAATATATTGCAGATAATGCCGTCACCCTTTCCGACGATGATATCAAAAAAATTTATAATGAGAATACTGAAGAATTCAAACAGCCTGCCGCCAGGAAATTGAAATATGTTTTTTTCAGCGACCAGGCATCATCCAGAGATTCTGCTGACGTTTTGAGTGAGATCAATAGCGTTCTCTCACGCGTAAAATCCGGAATCGATTTTCTTGAAGTGCAAAAGGATTATTCAGAGACATCGCCGCAGCCGACATTTTTTAAGCATGGCGAATTGACACAGGAAAAGGAAACGGCTGTATTTTCTGCAACGATTGGGGATGTTGTCGGACCGGTTTCTGACTATGAAGGCGCCCACATTTTCAAGGTTCTGGAAGAAAAGAAAAGCAGTGATACATTTGTTAAAGCAAGGCACATTCTGCTGGCAGCAGCTGATCCTGCGCAGGAAGCATCGGCAAAGAAACTTGCCGGAGAATTGATCGCTCGTGCCAAAGGCGGCGAAGATTTTGCTGCTCTTGCACGACAATATTCCACCGAACCTGCGGCGGCAACATCCGGCGGGGCGCTTGGCTGGTTCGGCAAAGGAAGAATGGTGAAAGAATTTGAAACTGCGGCATTGGCCGGACGTCCCGGACAGATCATTGGACCAGTGAAGACGCAATTTGGTATACACATCATCAAGATCGAAGGGCGTGATTCAAGGGAATTAAAAGTTGCCACAATCACCATTCCGATCAAAGCAAGTTCCTCTACACGCGAAGAAGCTTTCCAGCGTGCACAGGATTTTGCCTACATTGCAAAAAAAGGCAATTTTGAGAAAGATGCTGAATCTGCAGGACTCAAAGTTCTTGAAACGGCTGAGTTTCCCAAAGGATCTTTTATCCCCGGCTTGGGGCAGTTCGAATCCCTCAATAAGTTCACGTTTAATAAAGGACTTGGAGATATCAGCGACGCCTATCAGGTGAACAATGGATACGCCGTTGCAAAAATATCCGAAGTGAAGAAAGAGGGTGTTCGTCCGTTTGATGAAGTGAAGGAATCACTTCGAGGACGAGCATTGCGTGAAAAGAAAATGGTCCAAATGAAAGAGATTGTTAAACAAAAATATTCATCGGTTGGTGAAAATGGCGATCTGAATACTCTTGTCTCCGATCCTAATGTTTCTGTGCAAACAACCGGGGATTTTACGTATGGCGGTGGAATTCCTACAATTGGCCGTGAATATGCTTTCAGCGGAGTGGCAAAAAATGGTGATGTAGGCAAGATTCTTCCTCCGGTAGAAGGTAAACGGGGTTTTTATCTAATGAAGATCGTTTCCAAAACTCCGTTTGATACAGCCGGTTACCGCACAATGAAGAACATGCTTTCAACACAGATGGTGACGGAAAAGCGACAGCGTGTTCTTACGCAATGGCTGGAGAAGTTGAAGGAAGCGGCAAATATCGAAGATAATCGGGATATGTTCTTCCGTTAATGTTATTTCGGGCGGGGCAGAATGAAGATTTTTTTTCTCCTGCAACTGGTCTGTATTGGAATGCTGGCGGCAAATGAACGGGATCTTTCGTTTTCATTGAAAGGTTCATTCACCACCGGCACAAGATTCCTCTACAACATCGATCGTCCGGATTCGTATGGTGAACAGCGAATGCTTTCATCGAATGTTGGCTACGGTATGGACGTGCGGTGGAATATGGTGTGGGATCGCTTCTTTCTTGGTTTTTCCGTCGAAAAGATCGGCGCACATGAAATGGTTCCGGTCTATTATATGCAAAGTGATATACCGATTCCTTTCGACGAAGGATACGAATTGACCGCGATGGAACTAAGCGGATATTATGTCGTGCCAATCAGCAGTGAAAGCATAAAATTTTATCTGGGGGGCGGATTTGGTACATATGACGGCGATCGAAATTTTTCTATCGCAAAAATTAAAGCGGCTACCGTTTCAACAGTAACGTATATCGGCATTCACGTGATGACCGGAATTGACTATCAGTTATTCTCCCGGATCGGAGTGCGGTTTGAGATAAAGTTTCGTGACCCGCATTTTGATGTGACAACAAAGTTTGACCAACGCAGCGCGGAATATCAAGGCAAACTAATTCAGCTACCCCAGGGGGAATATGTCACGAAAATAAACCTGTTCGGCGTTAATTATGCCGGAGGATTGTTTGTTACGTTATAGAGTTATCCATTAACCATATTTGGTAAATTCCCGCTGCAACATCGGCGGGAATTTGTTTTTTATTCGATAAAAATGAAGCACCTGAAAGAAAATAAGTCATTGATCTTTCTTACCGGATTCATGGGAAGCGGGAAGAGCACCGTCGGACCGATTCTTGCCAATACGATCGGTTATCACTTCATCGATCTTGATGTGCTCATCGAAAAAAATGAGAAACAAAAGATCAGCCATATATTTGAGGCGGAGGGTGAAACGAAATTCCGGATGCTGGAACGTGACACATTGAAACAGATCTTGAACAATACGGCAACCATTGTTTCGTTGGGCGGAGGCACGGTAACCAACGACGAGACATTGAATTTAGTAAAACATCATGGCGTGCTGGTCTATCTCAAGTCCGACGTTGAGCATATTTACCAGCGCTTAAAGACAAAGAGTGACAGACCGATGCTGCGTGATGACGATGGGAAACTGCTTGATGGTGACAATCTTATCAAGAAGATCGAAATGTTACTTTCAACGCGCGAAAAATTCTATAATCAAGCCGATGTTGTTGTAACAACCGATGATAAAAAGATCGGATATACCATTGACGAACTTGCCAAAAAACTCTCTCCCTATATTGACTAGAACCGCACATACCGTTACCGTCCCTTTGGGTGATCGTACTTATCCGATCTATATCGGGAATAATTTGTTGCAGAATGCCGGGAAATATTTCATCCGGCATCATATCGGACGGACGCTCATTATCGTGACCGATGAAAATGTAGCCCGGCGGTATCTTCATCCAATAATTAAGAGTCTGAAAAAAAAGAATTATTCGGTGCAGACCATTATTCTTCCGCCCGGAGAGAAATTGAAGAGTTTAGAGACGGCAGGGAAAATATTTTCGCAATTGCTGTTATGGAATATTGAACGCAGTGCTACCATTATTGCCCTCGGCGGCGGAGTGATCGGAGATCTTGCCGGTTTCGTTGCGGCCACGTACCAGCGTGGAATAGGATTTGTACAGATACCGACAACACTGCTTGCGCAAGTAGACAGCTCCGTCGGCGGCAAGGTAGGGATCAATCATCCTCTGGCAAAAAATATGATTGGTGCTTTCTATCAGCCCGCTTTTGTCCTTGCAGATACCTCGGTACTGCGGACACTGCCGAAACGCGAACTGATCTGTGGAATGGGGGAAGTGGTAAAGTATGGTATTATTATGGACCGGCAGTTCTTCGAGTATGTAGAACGGTATTTAGTGAACGCGCTTGCCGGAGACGAAAAAATATTGACGCATATCATAGAACGAAGTTGTGAATTGAAAGCAGTCGTTGTATCGAAAGACGAAAAAGAAGGGCATCTTCGCGCGATTTTGAATTTTGGACATACCATCGGCCATGCCTTGGAACATTCTGGCCACTATGGATTTCTCAGGCACGGTGAAGCTATCCTGTATGGAATGATCGCCGAAACGCAAATAGCCTTCGAATTGAAAATGATATCGTTTGAACAAAAAGAACGTATCGAACAAATGATCCAAAGAATACCCATCCCCTCTCTTGCTCCACTGAAATTAAAATACTCCAAGCTTATTACCGCAATAAAAAAAGATAAAAAAGTGAAAGACGGATCCATCAGAATGACACTCCCATTAAAGATCGGCAAAGTATCGTTGCCGATGAGTGTTGCGGAACCATTTGTGCAGCAATCCATAGAGTATGTAAAGATCTTTGGCATATAATGTTTTAGTTGTTTGCCGTATCATTCGTCCCTCCGCCTCGTTGTCAACCAGTAATTACTATCCTCAATTTCAATGGTTTACTGCAGTTTTTGTCCTGTGATTCAATAAAATCACTCAAAAAAAACCTTATTTTTGTTTTTATTGAATTCACAATGAAATTATTGTATGTTTCCCAGACAAATTTATCTTAAAACTTCTTTTCACTAAGGAATTTAACAATGGAAATACCCTCCTACGTTAAACATGAACGGCTCAAACAATGGGTCAAAGAAATTACAGCACTGACAAAACCGGACAAGGTGCACTGGTGCGACGGATCGGATAAAGAATATGATGAATTATGCGATCTCATGGTGAAAAACGGTACGTTTAAGAAACTTAATCCGGAAAAACGTCCGAATAGTTATATAGCATTTTCTGATCCATCGGATGTTGCTCGCGTTGAAGACCGTACGTTCATTTGCAGTAAGCGCCGCACAGATGCAGGTCCGACGAATAATTGGGTGGATCCTAAAGAAATGAAAACAACATTGAACAAACTGTTCGATGGTTGTATGATGGGAAGAACAATGTATATCATTCCCTTCAGTATGGGGCCTTTGGGTTCGGGTATCGCCCATATTGGAGTTGAGGTTTCCGATTCGCCGTATGTCGTTACAAACATGAAGATCATGACACGAATGGGAAAAGCGATTTATCCCGTTCTGGGTGAGCATGGGGAATTTGTTCCCTGTGTCCATTCAGTAGGTATGCCGCTTACTGGGGGTCAAAAAGATGTTCCGTGGCCATGCAATAAAGATCACAAATATATCGTCCATTTCCCGGAAGAGAGAAGTATTTGGTCGTTCGGAAGTGGCTATGGAGGCAATGCATTGCTGGGGAAAAAATGTTTTGCGCTTCGAATCGCATCGGCAATGGCACGGGATGAAGGCTGGCTTGCTGAACATATGTTGATTCTCGGTGTCGAATCTCCCGATGGACAAAAAACATATGTTGCCGCTGCATTCCCGAGTGCATGCGGTAAAACAAATTTTGCAATGCTTATACCCCCGAAATCATTTGCCGGGTGGAAAGTGACAACGGTCGGTGATGACATTGCTTGGATTAAGCCTGGACATGATGGTAGATTATATGCCATTAATCCGGAAGCAGGTTTTTTTGGTGTGGCACCGGGAACTTCGGAAAAGACAAATCCGAACGCGATGGCAGCAATCACAAAGAACACAATATTTACGAATGTTGCATTAACGGAAGATGGCGATGTGTGGTGGGAAGGGATGACAAAAACTCCCCCGTCGAAGCTCATCGATTGGCAGGGGAATGATTGGATACCGGAAAGCGGAAAAAAAGCGGCTCATCCAAACTCCAGATTTACCGCACCGGCACACCAGTGTCCGGCAATCGACAAAGAATGGGAAAATCCTGCAGGAGTTCCGATCAGTGCATTTATCTTTGGCGGACGCCGCAGTACAACAATTCCGCTTATTACACAGGCGATCAATTGGAATTTTGGCGTTTACATGGCGGCGACGATGGGTTCAGAAACAACTGCTGCTGCTGTTGGAGCTACTGGTGAAGTTCGTCGTGATCCATTTGCAATGCTGCCGTTCTGCGGTTACCATATGGGGGATTATTTTAACCACTGGTTGAAGATTGGCCGAGAGATCTATAATCCGCCAAGAATATTCAATGTGAACTGGTTCAGAAAAGATGAAGAAGGCAATTTCTTATGGCCTGGTTTTAGTGATAATATGCGCGTGCTGAAATGGATCGTTGAACGCGTGCATGGTCAAACGTTTGCTATTGAAAGTCCTATCGGCTGGATGCCGCGATATGAGGATATGGACTTTACGGGCTGGCACGATATCTCCCAAGAGCAGTTCTATGAA
>CAJBTU010000399.1 GCA_903958625.1 uncultured Ignavibacteriota bacterium
CGCTTGCGCGCTTCAGCATAACCCGGTTTCAGGATATCATAGATGAGCTTGATCCTATCCTTGTAGGGAATAAATGCAGATTTCATGGCATTAATAGTTATTTTTTCCAGTGCAGCAAGATCAAGTCCGAATGTTTGATGCGCCAGATGATATTCGTCCGTCAGCGTAATGCCGCTCATCAAGCGGTCGTCGGTATTCAGCGTCAGTCTGAATTTATACTTGTGATAGATGGGGAATGGATGTTCTTCGATGGTCCGCACGGCACCGGTATGAAGGTTGCTCGTCAGACAGATCTCAATCGGGATACGTTTATCGAGGACATATTGCGCCAATGTGCCCATCGAAAGTACTTCACCATCTTTAACTTTCATATCTTCGATCAGCCGTGTGCCGTGACCGATGCGATGCGCTCCGCACCATTGGATCGCCTGCCAGATCGATTCTTTTCCGAATGCTTCGCCTGCATGGATCGTGATGTTAAAATTTTCTCTTTGGATATAATGGAATGCATCGACATGCTTCTTTGGAGGATAGCCCCCTTCTTCACCCGCCAGATCGAAACCGACAACGCCCTGATTGCGGAATTCAACGGCAAGTTCTGCTACTTCAAGAGAAACAGTCGGTTCCATATGCCGCATGGCGCAGATCAATACGCCGTAATGGACCCCAAAATCTTTTTTCCCCCGCTCCAAACCTTTCAATACCGATTTGACGATACGTGATACCGAAAGACCTTTTCCGGTATGGAACATCGGAGCAAAACGTGTCTCAAAATAGACGACGCCGTCCTTCTTCATATCTTCGACCGTTTCGTAAGCAACACGTTCAAGTGCTTCTTCGGTCTGCATTACTCCGCAGGTATGTTCGAAACCTTCCAAAAACAGCGGAAGACTTCCGCGCTGAGCACCGCGCTGAAACCATTGGTCCAGTTCTCCCGGATCGCTCGTCGGCAGTTTATCGTATCCTTGTTCCTTTGCGAGATCGATTACTGTCTGTGGACGAACACCGCCGTCAAGATGGTCGTGAAGGAGTACTTTTGGGATAGAGCGGATAAAGTCTTTTGAAAGGGTCATGATGCGTTCCTCAAATGAATATCTTCAATCTACGATTTTCTTTGTACCTTTTCTACTTTAATAATGTTGGTCGGACATGTCCGTGCTGCGGTCAGATTCTTCTTCAATTCGTCGTCACCGACAAGTGCCGTATAGATTCCATTTCTCTCTTCAGCATCGACGAGGACGCTTTTTCCGTCCTTCCGCGACATTTTCCAGCGGTCGGGAGCGAGCTCCACGCACGCATTACAGCCGATACATTTTTCCCTGAAGTGAATGATACGGACCATTCGAACCCTATTGTGAATTTCCGGATCTGTTCTCCACCAGTTTGTAGATCGAATCCGATGGACGGATCATTTCATCAATGGGGATCGTCACACAATCACCTTTGGACGCGTGCTGCACAACCAGATCGTTCACGCGAAGTTCGGAAACAAACGCATGAACGAAACCTGTTGTCGGTCCGGTGATGATAATTTCATCTCCGACGGCAATGGATTGCGATTCGATCTGAAAATACCCGATCTTCGGTTTTTCATAGTAATTCAATCCCTTGCCGAGATACACCTTGCGTTTCGTTGCGAGGGAATCTTCGGAACTGCTCCATTCTCCCATTGTCCTTCCGAGATAATACCCATCCCAAAATCCCCGGTTGAAAACGGTGGCGAGTTCTTTGGTCCACTGAGCGACTTTTTCTGGCGTATACGTTCCGTCGGTAATTGAACGAACCGCCTCCTTATAACACGTTGTTGTCGTATGCACATATTCTGCGGAACGGCCGCGTCCTTCGATCTTTAACACCCCAACACCGGCATCGATGATCCTGTCCAAAAAACCGATCGTGCAGAGATCTTTTGCGGACATGATATATTCATTGTCGATCTCAAGTTCATATCCGGTGTTTTTGTCGGTAACGATATAGTCGCGCCGGCAATTCTGAATGCATGCACCGCGGTTGGCGGAGGAGAAATGCGTATGCAGGCTGAGATAGCATTTTCCCGAGACGGCCATGCACAATGCACCGTGAGCAAACACTTCCACGCGGATCAATGCTCCCGAAGGACCGCAAAGATTTCTTCGTTTAATCTCGCGTGTGATATCGGAAACCTGAGAAAGGGAAAGTTCGCGGGAAAGTACTACAACATCGGCGAAAACGGAAAAGAACTCGATTGTTTCAATATTCGTGATGTTCGTCTGCGTGGAGATATGTACTTCCAGACCTTTCTTTTTTGCATACATCAGTACGGCGTGATCCGACGCGATGACGGCAGTGATGCCGTTCGTCTTCGCTGCATCGACGATATTCCGCATCAGCTGCAGATCGTGATCGTACATGATGGTGTTCAGCGTGATATATGATTTTGCGTTATGCTGAGTGCAGAGTTCCGCTACTTTTGAAAGGTCATCAATGGTAAAATTGTTTGACGATTTGGCGCGCATGTTCAATTGTTCCACGCCGAAATAAATGGAATCTGCTCCGGCGTGCAATGCTGCCGAAAGTGCTTCCCAAGAACCGGCCGGGGACATTATTTCAATTGATTTATTCATTCTTCACTAATGCATTTCAATTTATGGAAGCTGTTATTTTTAATTTATGATGCTTCGACGCGGCAGCGAAATTCATCCCGACAAACATAATTTTGAATACGAGATCATTAATCTGAAACATTACTAATATACGAAAAAAGTGTAGCTCTTTTTTCCCGAAACACATTTTTATGCGAGAATAGTGTTGTTCAGCAATCAATCTTAGATTACATTTATCCTCACGGAAGCGATGCTAATTATGATGAATAGGATGATCGGCGTATATGGAAACATTCGTTAACGGAATTCAATGGTATCTGGTATTTTTATTCTCAACGACGCTTCATGAGGCATCTCACGCGTTTGCAGCCATGAAACTGGGGGACAGTACGGCGTATGAGGGAGGGCAGGTAACGCTTGATCCATTGCCGCATATAAGACGAGAGCCGATCGGAACCGTTGTTGTTCCGATCATTTCATTTATTCTCGGCGGGTGGATGATGGGTTGGGCCAGTGTGCCGTATGACCGGGAATGGGCGCTGAATCATCCGAAACGGTCCGCGATCATGTCGCTGGCCGGACCGGCGGCAAATCTTTTATTGGTCGTTGTTGCGATGCTGGTTATCAGAACCGGAATGGCTTCCGGAATATTCTTTCCGCCGGAGAGCCTTACATTCTCTCATATTGTCGAATCATCCGGCGGTAGGAATCTTGATATTGCTGCGTCGTTCGTAAGTTTATTTTTTTCGCTGAACCTTTTGCTGTTCCTTTTCAATCTTCTTCCGGTACCGCCGCTTGATGGGAGCGGCATTATTCCGCTATTTTTATCCCATGCAACAGCACAAAAATATCTGATGCTTCTTTATAACTCGCCGGCAGGAATATTCGGATTATTTTTGGCGTGGAAAATATTCGGTTATGTTTACAGTCCGCTTCATTTGGTTGCGGTAAACGTGCTCTATCCCGGACTTCATTACCAATAGGTTCGTTACTTCAACTGCCCGACTCTCTTTTCAACTTGCTGCAGGATGCTTCCGTCTTTTACCAGCATCAATGCTTTCTGAATGTCATCGTGCAGAACGCGGTCTTCGTCAAGATGGCGGATATGTTTTCTGATCATTTGGTATGCGGCGTGCGTTCCTTTTCCGCATTTCAGCGGTGTGTGGAAATCAATTCCCTGGGCCGCAGTCATCAATTCAATGGCGATCACTGTCTGAGCGTTCCGCAGGATGCGCCAGCATTTTTGAGCGGCGATCGATCCCATGGAATTATGATCCTCCTGATTTGCCGATGTCGGTATAGAATCGACGCTGGCAGGATGGGCGAGCACTTTGTTTTCGGACACAAGCGACGCTGCCGTATATTGTGCAATCATCAATCCGGAATTCAATCCGCCGTTCGTCGTGAGAAATCGGGGAAGTCTGCTTAACGCTCCGTTTACCATTCGTTCAGTCCGCCGTTCGGAAATATTCGCCAATTCAGAAAGTGCAATGGCGGCAAAATCCATTGCAAGAGCCATCGGCTGTCCGTGAAAATTTCCCCCTTCAAGGTGCTGCTTTTCATTCGGGAAGATCAGCGGATTGTCATTTGCCGAATTGATCTCGATCCTGACATTTGATGCGACATATTCCAATGCATCGCGAGAAGCGCCGTGAACTTGCGGAGCACACCGCAGCGAGTATGCATCTTGAACCCTGTCATCGTTATGACGATGCGATTCACGGATCTCACTCTGTTCCAACAACGCGCGGAGATTTGAGGCAGAGTCGCGCTGGCCTTTGTATGGACGAAGGTTATGAATGCGTTCATCGAATGCGGTATCGGTTCCTTTTAATGCTTCAACGCTCAAAGCGCAGGAGATGTCGGAAAGTTTCATCAGGCGAAGTGAATCATGGATGATGAGCGATGCAAAAGCCGTCATCATTTGCGTGCCATTGATGAGTGCAAGACCTTCTTTTGCCGTTAGACGCAGCGGAGTCAATCGATGCTTTGACAGAAGAGTCCGGGCATTTTCAATTTTACCGTTTTTGCTGCTGAATATCTTTCCGTGCCCCATCATTGTCAGGACGAGATGAGCAAGCTGCACAAGGTCGCCGCTGGAACCGACCGAACCCTGAGAGGGGACGATCGGAATCAGTCCGGCATTGAAAAATTTCACGAT
The DNA here is from genome assembly GCA_903958625.1 of uncultured Ignavibacteriota bacterium. Taxonomy (GTDB): domain Bacteria; phylum Bacteroidota; class Ignavibacteria; order UBA10030; family UBA8401; genus UBA8401. Next base: position 4,744 of record CAJBTU010000399.1, read on the forward strand.
GAACTCGACCGTCTCCGGACGAATACCGGAAAATCCTTTTGCCAGCGCATTAATGCGAAGGATCATCATTCCGCGCACGACTTCATACGGCAGCGGATCGCCGGCGCCGGCGGCATGGCTGAAGATGAGATTCTTCTGAAGCAATTCGATCTTATCGAAGGGAATACGCACATTGGCGAATTCGCCGAATCCCGTTGTAACGCCATAGATCACTTCATCGCTTGCAAGCCACTGTTCAACCAAAGCCCGTGAGCGCTGCATTGCTTTTTTTGCCGTGGGAGCGAGCGAGATCTTCTGCCGAAAGTCCGTTGCAGTTGAATAGATATCAGCGGTGGTGAGCGAGTTGCCGTTAAGAGAAAGCATCATAAAAATTTTCCAATCGATTTTTTAGTGAACGCCAAATTCACTTTTCCCGCCCCCGCAAAAAACCGGCATGCAAACGTACTGTTATTTTGAATATTTATTGACAAACTCTTCAAGACCTTCGATGATCTTTGCGGCGATCTGTTTCCGGAAGTTCTCGTCCAGCAATTTCATCTCGTCTTCCGGATTCGAAAGAAATGCCGCTTCAACCAGCACGTTCGGGAATTGTGTTGGTCCGCTGAGTGAGAAGTTGAAATTTCCCGTCACACCCCATTCTGCAAGTCCGAGCGAAAGCATTTTTTTATACATGATATCGGAGAGCGGTTTAAATCCAGGATACCGGTAATAGGTGCTTGTCCCTTTTACCTGCTCAGGATCGCCGCTTTCGCCGATGGAGTTGCAATGGATGCTGACAAACAGTTGCGTACCGGTGTTGATGATCTTATCGGCACGCTCCGTCATCGTTACATTATCATCGGTCTCCCGCGTCATCACGCTCTTGATCCCTTTTGCCTGCAGCAGCGCGTTCAATTCTTTCGCGATTGCCAGCGTCATATCCTTTTCAACCACGCCGGTAGCTCCTTTTGCGCCTTCGCTGCCGATTCCGTGGCCGGCATCGACGGCGATCGTCAGTTTCAGCAACGGCTTTGTCGAGTCGCCAATAACGGGGGGACGGCGAATGCGAATCCGCATCGTGCTGCCTTCATAGGAAATATCATAACCCCAATGCTGTTTATGTTTCAAGAAGATTGTCAGCTGAGAATGTTCTGCTCCGGCCTGAGCGATCTTTACTTGTTGTATTCCGGCGGCGGAAAGCTGATGGGTGATCCAGTTTGTATTCGACGTTGCGCCGAAGATATTCACAACAATCGCCATGGGATCAGTCAATTGTTCACTGGTATAGGGAACCTTCTGACCCAGTCCGACCCGGACAAAATCTTCGGTATCATTTCCGTTGACCGAGATCGATCCGGTCAACGTCGAAGGGAGCGAGGTATTTACCGGCAGAAGCTGCGCGTATTCCTGCGGAAGCCAGGCTTCCATTCCATCGGATAATTTCACTCGATATTGTGACCCGACTTTTCCGGTGACGATAACACGGACACCTTCAACCAGAAAGCCCAATTTTGCACCGCCAAGACGATCGGTGCCGAGCCCGGCATTCAGGAATGGTCGCTTTCCGGTTATTTCCGCAACGCGGGGGAGAGAATCCTGTATGATAGAGATCTTCCCTTTTGCAAAGGTCTTTTCGCTGCTGAAAAAATTCTTTTTGATCCGGACCTGTATCGATGCATCCGAACATTTATCGGCCGCTTTGATTTTATACTGTCCAACATAACTGCCGTATCCCGTTCCATTCTTCGCGGTCAGCTCGCGCATAGGTATGCCGGACTCTACATCGTCGATATCAAAAACCGGCTGCTGTCCCGGTGCAGCTTTTATGCGAACCTCAAGAATATCACCGGCGATCATCCACATATCTTCCGACGGCGAAGAGACGTTGTCGATATAAACCATTCCTTCGGGATATGTCTTTGGAACAGGTCTGAAAAAAACGACATCTTTATACAATGAATCCCCTTTCGCATTGAATACGGCGATATGGAGCGTTGTTGTATCCGACGTCAGAGTGTGCATGCCGACGAAAGCGCCGCTGGCGTAAACATTCACCTCTTTATAATTGATGAACGCTTTCGAATTCCTGTTGGTTGATGCCGCAATGCGGTGACGTGATGCGCTGTACGTCAGCGTATCTTTCTCGGGTAGCACGATACGGAGAAAAAGAGAATCATTCGGTTGAGCGAGCAGCGGAACAATGAAAAGAAGCAGTGTGAACAACGATTTCAAAATAGGTCTCCAAAGATTAATGGCAAAATCAATGAATAAATGTAGAAAGAGATGGGGCGAGATTCAAGGAAGGAGAGCAAAAACTTCCGAAGTGCATAGACTTCGGAAGTTTTCAAGTTTCAGTAGATCACTTTGTTCAGCGGATATTCAATGATCCCTTCGGCACCGGCCCGTTTCAATTGCGGGATGATGGCACGAACAACTTTCTCTTCGAGGATCGTTTCAATGGCCACCCACTCCGGATCGGACAATTGCGAGACCGTTGGAGTGCGGAGGGCGGGAATGAGAGCGATCACTGTTGCGAGATCGATTTTTTTCAGGTTCATTTTCAGACCGACGCGCGAACCGGCATTGATCGCCCCTTGCAGAAGCATTGCCAGATTCTCGATCTTCTCGCGTTTCCACGGATCGTTCCAGCTAGTTTTGTTAGCGATCAGTTTGGTGTTCGATTCAAGAACGACATCAACGATGCGGAGTTTATTAGCACGGAGAGAACTTCCGGTTTCCGTTACTTCAACAATGGCATCAACGAGGTCCGGCGTCTTCACTTCCGTTGCGCCCCACGAAAACTCCACCACCGCATTTACGCCATGTTTTTTCAGGTATGCTTTTGTAATGCCGACAACTTCCGTTGCAATACGCTTTCCTTCGAGATCTTTCACCGTCTTTACCGGAGAATCTTCGTGGACCGCAAGAACCCACTTCACTTTCCGCATGGATTGTTTCGAATAGATAAGATCGCAGACGCTGACAACATCCACACCGTTTTCGATGATCCAGTCGTGTCCGGTCAAGCCGGCGTCGAATACACCGTCTTCAACATAGCGGGGAATTTCCTGTGCACGGATGAGCATCCCTTCTAGTTCATCATCATCAACGGATGGGAAGTATGACCGCGATGAAACGGAAAAATTGAAACCGGCTTTTGAAAGAAGCTGCAGCGTGGCTTCCTGAAGACTTCCTTTGGGAAGACCGAATTTTATTTTTTTCATAATGACCTTGATTTCAGTGGAATGTCAGTTGAGACAGGTTGACCGTAGGGTATAAAAGAAGATATAATCCCCACATCACCACGCCGACGGAAAGAGGGATGGAGAGATTGTCATCGATCTTCCATGATCCGGCTTCGACAACAGTGCCGACAAGTGCAGCAAACGCTGCAATAAAATATTCTTTTGCGGAGTAGTCCATCTTCGGAGTAAAATAAATGACGATGAGCGCGAAGAAAAAGAACGCAAGACTTCCCTCAAAACTTTTTTGTAAAAATTTTCTTTTCCCAAACCGTCGTCCGAACAGTGCGGCAACGGAATCACAGATGATCAGGATAGGGAATGCCGTAAGGACGATCAGCTTCGGGAAAACAATAACGCAGATCGTCGCGGCGATCAAAACATTTGTTGCACCGTTCAGTCGTTTTGACGTATGATCCAGTTCGTGCTGACGCAGCATGAACCGGAAAACCAGATAGAAAAGATCTGCCGTTGGTTTGTGGTAGTAGCGGAGCAGATCGACGGCAAGAAAAGAAAGCGTGACCGGCACAAGGATCATCAGTGCAAGGTCACGCTCGATAAAATAATAGATTACCGGAATGCTGAGTGAACAAAAATGGATCGCTTTCCGCGCAATCTCCGCCTTATAATCAATATTCGCAGCGTTGATCATACATTACGATTTGCGCGTGCGAGTGCGCGGTTTTAGTTTTGCTTCACTTTTTCCGTTCGATTCCAGCTGTGAAGCGGCGGCAACTGCTTGTTCGATGACTGGTGCCGGCGACACAGACGGTACCGCCGGATTGCCATTTTCATTCTTCACAAGAGCGGGAAGCTGCTCACCGCGCAGCACCTTATCGATCTCTTCGCTGTCCAGTATTTCCCGTTCCAGCAAGACATTGGATAGGGCGTGAAGCTTATCGATGTTCGTCGAAAGAATATCGCCGGCACGTTTTTCTGCAATGGAGATGATCTTCTTCACTTCTTCGTCGATCAGTCTTCCGGTCTCTTCGCTGAAGTTGTGATGCTTGGTCACTTCGCGTCCGAGAAAGAGTTCCTCTTCTTTGGCGCCGTATGCCTGCGGTCCCATCTTTTCGCTCATTCCCCATTCGCACACCATCTTGCGGGCAAGATTGCTTGCGCGTTCAATGTCGTTGCCGGCTCCGGTCGTATATTCGTTGAACACGAGTTTTTCCGCCATGCGTCCGCCGAACAGCATTGCAACGAGCGATTCAAGGTAACGTTTCGAATATGTATGCTTCTCATCGATCGGCAGCGAGGTCGTAACACCAAGAGCGCGTCCGCGCGGGATAATCGTTACTTTGTGTATCGGATCCGATTCCGGAATAAATTTTGCAACAAGCACATGTCCTGCCTCATGATATGCCGTGATCTTTTTTTCCTTATCGGAGATCAGCATTGATTTCCGTTCGGTTCCCATCATCACTTTATCCTTCGCCTCTTCAAAATTGCGCATCGTCACTTCTTTTTGATCCTTGCGTGCCGCGAGCAGTGCTGCTTCATTCACAAGGTTTGCAAGGTCAGCGCCGGAAAGTCCGGGAGTCCCTTTTGCCAATATTTCTAATTTAATATCGGTAGCGAGCGGAATATTTTTCGTGTGCACTTTCAAAATTCCTTCACGTCCGCGAACATCCGGACGGTCCACAACCACCTGACGGTCAAAACGGCCCGGACGCATTAATGCAGGATCGAGCACATCGGGACGGTTCGTAGCGGCAATAAGAATTACGCCGTTATTCTGTTCAAAGCCGTCCATCTCCACCAGCAATTGGTTCAAGGTCTGTTCACGCTCGTCATGTCCGCCGCCGAGACCAGCACCGCGGTGCCGGCCCACAGCATCGATCTCATCGATGAAGATGATACACGGCGCACTTTTCTTTCCTTGGTCAAACAGATCGCGGACACGGCTTGCGCCGACGCCGACGAACATTTCCACAAAATCAGCTCCGCTGATGGAGAAGAAGGGAACGCCTGCCTCTCCGGCTACAGCGCGGGCCAGCAAAGTTTTTCCGGTGCCGGGAGGTCCAAGCAGCAAAACGCCGCGCGGGATCTTTCCGCCGAGCCGTTGAAATTTTGCCGGGTCGCGGAGAAATTCGATTACTTCCTGTAATTCCGTCTTTGCTTCATCACAGCCCGCAACATCGGCGAACGTGATTCTGATCTGTCCTTCATTCAGCATCTTGGCACGGCTCTTGCCGAACGAAAAAATACCTTTTGTTCCGCCCCCCTGCATTCTCCGGAAGATGAAGATCCATATCCCGATAATGATGACCCAGGGAAGAGCAGTGATGAGCATATTTGTCCAAATGCCGTCATCCTTAGAGATGTTGAATGCCACGTTGTGCGTGTTCCATTGTGCGATCACCGCATCATCAATATTGGTATAAGGCAATGTGAGCGTGAATTTCTCCACTTTCACGCGCTTGCCGGTGGAGAGTGTAATCTCCTGCGGTTCCCGCATGATGCCGTGAAAATCGAAATCATTCAGGTTCGATTTTTTTACGGTCGCTTTGGAAATCTGATTGTTATTCAGAAATTCCTGGTACTGCGTGAATGTTACTTCATATTCAGTCGCTTCGGCACCCTTAAAAATGGTCATCACCAAAAAAACCGCCATAATGATAGCTGACCAACTTAATACAACGCGGAATGCCTTGCTCCAGTTGAACTCGTCGTCGTTTCGGTTCTGCATCTTCGGCCTCTTCATTTTCGGAAGAAACTGACGTTTTTCATTCTGTTTATTATCATTCTGCTTTGGTTGTTCGTTCTTTTTTTCTTCAGACATCTTGTTTTGTTCTCCAGACTAGTTATTTCTTTTTTTCAACGATTTTATAGACGGCCGGTATATTGCGGCCTTTTTGAGCATAATCCAAACCGTAACCGACAACAAAATCGTTCGGGATTTTGAAACCGATGTATTCTATGGGAAAATCGATCTTTACCGCTTTTGACTTGTATAACAATGAAACAACGGAAAACGATTTTGGGTTCTGTGCCAGGAGCATTCTTTTGATGAAATCGATCGAAAGTCCCGAATCGATGATATCTTCAACGATAACGATATCGCGTCCCATCACCTGACAATTCAGATCCTTCAATAAATGCACATTTCCGGAAGAGACCTTTGCATCGCCGTAACTCGAAAGTTTCAGAAAATCCACTTCGCACTCTATGGTAATGTTGCGGACCAGATCGGAGAAAAAAATAAAGGAACCATTCAGAACACCGATGAAGATCGGAACGCGCCCTTTATAGTCCTTGCTTAGTTTTCTGCCAAGCTGTTTGATGCGCGCCTGGATCTTTTTTTCATCGATATACGGTTCAAATTTTTCGTTGTTAACGATGATCGTTTTTTTTGCCATTGAGTTTTATCGTCAGTTGATATGTTGATGTTGTTGAATCGGTTATTTTGTAACGCTCATCCAATCGTTTTCCGGCTATCCATACGATGTTCCCGTTACTTTCTACCAGCGGTGTTCTCGTTTTCTCTTCGTTCGACAATTTTTGTTCTCCGAAGAAATCGCTCAGTTTCTTCTTGCCGCGCATCCCTAAAGGAAAGAAAAAGTCACCCGGTTTCCATGTACGGATCAGCAGCGGAAACACCAGTTTTACTGCATCGACATACTCTACAGACGGATTCCGCCGTATTTTATTGTCGGTGAGCGGCATCTTCTTTACTGTAAAAACAAATGCATCGGTCGAATATGTCCCTTCGTGCTCAACGATAAAATCAAATGACCGGGCTTCACTATCCTTACGCACAACAATGCTGTCCGCCAACCGTTCGGCAATCCATGCATTGTGTATCTGAAATACCGAACCTTTTTGTTGTTCCATCAAGTCCATGATGGAAGCGGTCGCAGCGAATGTTGGTTCCAGCATCTGTTCTTTTAATAATCGGCGAATAACCGACTGTTGAATGAACGGATGAAGCGTTCGCATTTTTTTTAGATCGATCGTGCCGGATGTGACAACGCTTCGGTATACTTTGTTGGTTTCATGATGTCCGAAGTCCGCAACGGTACGGAAGAGTTCCGATTCATGAAGAAGCGTCTCATTCAGGGATGGATTAATCCGCTTTTGCAGCATGGGAATAATCTTGATCCGTAAAAAATTGCGCGTATAATCTTCGCTTGCATTACTGGAATCATTGCGGAACTTCACCTTTTGTTCTTTTGCGTAGTTCAAAATTTCTTCCCGACTGACGCATAATAACGGACGTACAATTGCATCGCGACGGGGCGGAATTCCTGCCAGGCCGTCGATCCCGCTTCCGCGCACAAGATTGAAGAGCATCGTTTCCGCATTGTCATCGGTATGATGGGCGGTGACGATGGCGTCTGCATTGTGCGATCGTTTTAGTGTTTCAAAGAACGAATATCTTATTTCTCTTGCTGTTTCCTGTATCGACCGTTTCCGCAGGCCGGCAATGGTCTTTGTTTCGCTGCGCATATTATAGAACGAAAGCCCGTAACCCTTTGCCGTTTTCTGTACCAATTTTTCGTCGGCGGACGATTCTTTCCCGCGTAATTGGTAGTTCACATGTGCAACGATGATCTTCAGGTCCCATAATTTCTGCAGCTTTACCAACAGATTCAGCAAGACCATCGAATCCACGCCGCCGCTGACAGCGGCTATTACCGTATCGCCGGTGCGCAGCAATTTCTTCTTTTTAACAAATTGCTGCACCGTGCTGATGAGCGGATGTGATTTCGATTGCTGCTTCATTCGCACGTTCGTTTCCGGTCCAATAATCTTTGTTCACTGGGCTGTGAATGAAATTATGTCAATCATTACAGCGAATATTCATAATTTACCGAAAAATTGGGGATTCTCCAAGCAATTCTTCGATCTTGATATCATTCGTACGATCCACCAAAAGATTGGTCGTGACGAATATCTTGACGGTTTGAAACGGAAAAAAAACGTCCCGAGAGTATCGGGACGTTTTTTTTATACAGTTTAGTCCAAAAAGGACTTCTTGGAGCGGAAATCTGTCGCGTACGATCACATATGCGCGATTAAAGCATCACCGAACTGTGAGCACTTGATTTCCTTTGCGCCCTCCATTTGGCGTGCAAAATCGTATGTTACTGATTTTGCAGCAATAGCGCCGTTCATTCCTTTAAGAATAAGATCGGCTGCTTCGGTCCATCCCATGTAACGGAACATCATTTCTCCGCTGAGAACAACGGAACCCGGATTCACTTTGTCGAGATCAGCATATTTTGGTGCAGTGCCGTGCGTGGCTTCGAATATTGCGTGTCCGGTAATGTAATTGATATTTCCGCCCGGCGCGATTCCGATGCCGCCGACTTGCGCTGCCAGTGCATCGGAGAGATAATCTCCGTTCAGGTTTAATGTTGCGATCACATCAAATTCCTCAGGACGGGTAAGCACCTGCTGCAAGGTAATATCGGCGATCGCATCTTTAATGACGATTCCGGCTCCCGGTTTTCCTTCGGGAATTCTGCACCACGGTCCGCCGTCGATCTCCACCGCGCCGTAGAATTCTTTTGCGGTTTTGTAACCCCATTCACGGAACCCGCCTTCGGTATATTTCATGATGTTGCCTTTGTGCACGATTGTAACACTTTTGCGATTGAATTTGATCGCATAATTAATCGCGCTTTGGATCAATCGGACGGTGCCGGAATAACTTACTGCCTTAATTCCGATACCGACATTAACATCGCTCGGGAAATTCTTTTCGCCTACCAGCTGCCAAAACTCTTCCGCTTTTTGTTTTGTGCCGAAACGGATCTTTTCAAATTGTTTCGGGAATTCTTTCTGAATAAAGTCGAGGATCTTCTGCGCTTCCGCGGAACCCCCGGCATATTCTATTCCGGCGTAGATATCTTCTGTGTTCTCACGGAAGATGACCATGTCAACCTTCTCCGGATGTTTCACCGGCGACGGAACGCCTTTGAACCACATGACGGGACGCAAACAGACATACAGGTCGAGCATCTGACGAAGCGCCACATTTAACGAACGGATACCGCCGCCGATCGGCGTGGTGAGAGGGCCTTTAATGCCCACCAGATATTCTTTAAATGCATCGACCGTTTCATCCGGCAGCCAGTTGTTCAGTTTATCGAATGATTTTTGGCCGGCGAGAACCTCTTTCCATTCGATCTTCCGCTTTCCGCCGTACGCTTTAGCGACAGCCGCATCAAACACGCGCACGGATGAGCGCCAAATATCCCGTCCGGTTCCGTCTCCTTCGATGAATGGAATGATTGGATGATCAGGCACGTTGAGTTTGCCGTTCTGGATAGAGATTTTTTCTGCCATTATTTTTCCCCTTTGTATAAACGGAGTTCGTTTATTTTTTATTAAGAAATATTTGCGCGTATCTTATCCGCCACTTCTTTCATCTGTCCTTCGGCATATTTCTTTAGGTTCAGTTGAAAGGAAATATTGTCGTTCGAATATCGCGGTGTAACATGAATGTGAAAATGGAATACTGATTGTCCGGCGACCTCGCCGTTGTTTGCGAAAAAATTGAAACCGTCCAGGTTGAATGTTTTCACCAATGATTTAGCCACTTTTTGAGTGACGAGCATCAGTTCGCCAAGCTCCCCCTCAGGCACTTCCAGAAAATTCCGGTACTCTTTTTTCGGAATGATCAGCGCATGTCCGTAATGGATCGGCATGATATCTATTATAGAGATGACATGTTCCGTTTCGTAGAGAATTTCGGAAGGGATCTCGCGGTTGATAATTTTCGTAAAAATTGTGCTCATAATAGTCGTAGAAGTTGCTGCATTGAACATATTCAAAAATAATTCAGTATGAAAGTAGAAAAAGAAGTGGAGAATTTAAAGGGAAAAATTTCTATATTCCTCCATCGAAAAACCGTCAAATACCAAAAATCAATTGAGGAAAGAATGAAAAAATATATTGTCTATGCTATGCTTGTTATCAGCGCGGCATCGCTTGCATTAATGGGTTTTCAATGCTCATCTGCCGAAATGACGAGTGCAAAACTGTACATCCAGCGCAAGGAATTTCAGAATGCTGAAGCCCAACTAATAAAGGAAACCGCAAAGAATCCGAAAAATGAAGAAGCATGGTACATGATCGGTCAGATCCGTGCAGAATTGAAGAATTACAAGGGGATGAAGGATGCATTTGTTGAGGCATCAAAAGTCGGGGTTAAGTTCAAAAAAGAGATCGACGGTCTGACAATTGCAACGTGGGGACGATTATTCAACCAGGGGGTTGAGGAATTGAACAAAGCCCAGGATTCTACCGGATTCGATCTGGCGATCGAGACATACAAATTAGCTTCATATGTGATGCCTGAAAGCGTCGCAAACCAGCAGAACTTGGGTTTGTCGTATTACCGCAAGGGGGATCTTGATGGAGCAATTCCGCCGTTAACGATTGCTGCGGAGAAATCGAATTCATTGTTCGCTATTAAAATTTTAAGTAACATCTATCTGGTTCGTGCAAGCGAATATAAATCGAAGTTTGTCGAACAGAACCGTGCGACGATCGAAGAGTTGAAGAGTCTCGACCAGATACGGGAAAAGATGAAAGCCGTGGATGTAAAATATTATATCGGCGAACCGAGTAGTGTCGATAAAGAGACCAAAGGAAAAGGGAAGCAAGCGGTTGTGGTGAAAGAATTATGGAAGTATGCAAAATACAATCTTATCGTCACTATCGAAGGAGAGTTTGTTACCAGCGTTAAATATGCAACACCGTACAAACCGGGCATCGATTCGACACACCACAGACTTTCATTATCGGAGTATGGAAAGGCGATTGTTGTGCTGAAAAGTGGAGCCGCAGTGTACCCTGAAGATGCGGAGCTTTCGGAAAATTTGATGAATTCGTATATCGGTGCTGAACGCAACGATGAGGCTCGTCAATTATTGGTCGACCGCGTCAAAAAATTTCCGAACAGCAAATACGACCGTTACAACTACGGCGTATTTTTGCTGAAGGACAATAAGTTCGAGGAATCGGTGAACGAGTTCAAAGCGGTGCTGCAGATCGATACTGCATTCAGTGCTGCCGTATACAATCTTGCCGCAACGTATGTTAACTGGGGAGTTGCTGAACAGGAACGGCTGAAAAAAGAGAAAAAAGAGGAAGATAAATCCTATCAGGAAAAATATAAATTTGCGATCCCGTATTTAGAAAGGGTCATCGTGGATAAACCGAATGACGTACAGATATGGGAATTGCTGGGTCAAGTATATGCTAATCTTGGCGCCGTTGAAAAGGCAAACAGCGCGTATAAAAAAGCAGACGATATCCGTTCGGGTAAAAATTAACCGGTAAACCATGCTCCCGAAGTTGTTGTAATGAACAGCAGTTTTCGGGAGCATTTATTTTCATTGGAGTATTATGAGCAACCAGCCACAGCCGCCGTCACAACAGATCAATATTGAATTAGGAGAGAAAGAAGCCGAAGGGATATACTCCAACCTTGCTATCATCACGCATTCTCCGGCTGAATTCGTCATCGATTTTACCAGGATCCTACCCGGGGTTCCGAAAGCACGTGTTCAGGCGCGCGTGATTATGACGCCTCAACATACAAAATTGCTGATGAATGCAATTCATGACAATATCCAAAAGTACGAAGAAAAATTTGGAGAGATTAAAATCCATGGCGAAGAAGCATCGAATCCATTTGGATTTCAGATACCTTCAAAAGAAGAAAAGGTGCATTAATAGTGTGAGCGCTGCCACAATGCAATCATAATTTTTTTTGCAATTTCTGCATATAATAAAACAATACGGACAAAATAATATCTTTGACCGTATTGTACCATAACAAACACTTCAATAGGGGAAAGTTCATGAAAATATCTACGTTCCGAATCCGCACACGATTGGTGAATGTATTTTTCATTCTTTTGGTAACGCTTCCGGTTTCATACCATTGCATCAAGGTTCCGTCATCACCGGTGATCCCTCAGTGGGACACACAGCTCAATCTTACTCTGGTGAACAAGACGTATTACTTCAATGATCTGGTCAATAAAGATCCGAAGTTCGATACCACAACGGGGATTGTGCTGTATCGACCGACAGAAAATGCTATTGGCTCACGCCAGGGTATTCCGAAGAGCACGTTTAATATGCCTTCACCAAAAGGCAATACGATACAGCAGGAAGTAGGTGTTGTGCCGGTTGATATCGGTGTGCCTCCGACATTTGCTCTCACCGCGTCGGATCTTGGAATTAATTCAGCCAATCTCAATCCTACGTTCAATCCTCAAACAGCAACTCTGTCACCTTCGCAATTAGGAATTCCAACCGGTGTGCCGTTGTTAGCAGAGATCCCGGCAATACCGGTCGACCAGAATTTCGGAGATACAACAAAGTTTACGTACATCGTTTTTTCCAATGGAACGATCAGTTTGAAGATCACAAATAATTTCCCCTTTGGTATTCAATTCGCAAGCAATCAATTGCGGTTATTGAATTTTAACAAAGCGGCTGATACGACATCCGTTGTCGCAACCTTTACGTTTGCCGGAACAATAGCCGCGGGAAGCAGCGCGACATCGGCTCCTGTTTCTTTGTCCGGAAAGACAATGGACGGAATCCTGAAATTGAAAGGAACGATGTCAACAACAGGTGCGCTAAATAAGACTCTGACAGCAAGCAATAATTTATCGGCGGAAGTGACGATTGCCAATGCTCAGATACAATCAATGGTCCCCGACCCTGCACCACCGACGGCGATTAATGAGACATTCGGAGATTCCACAGACTTCAAATACATCGTCTTCGAAACAGGCCAAATGTCGTTGACAATAAATAATAGTTTCCCGTTCAACATTCAATTTGCAGGGAACTCTCTTCTTCTGGTCAACAAGAATGATACGACGCAGATTGTCGGCACGTTTGTCTTTCCGGGAGTGATCGCGGCAAATACATCGGCGACATCAAATATAGTTCAACTGGCATCGAAGAGGATGGATGCCATCTTGAAACTGAAAGGGACCGTTAACATCAGCAATTATTTCGGGAAGACCATATCGGGCACCGATAAACTCGTCTCAACATTGAATATGACCAACGGATATTTGCAGACGGCTCTTGTGAATACGATCAATTTCAATCCGACAAGTGTTGTTGCCGTTCCGGATTCTGCGGTGAAACTCGACGAAAAGATAAAAGTGAAACTCGCACGATTTGAATCCGGCGGGATGAAGATCCGCATCATTAACAAGGCGGCGCTGAAATTGAGCGTGAAGTTCGGCATCTCGGAACTCAGCGATAACCTAAAAGGGGGGCAGGAATACAAACTTCCCGGAACAAATATCCAAACAGGGATTGTCGAAATAATGCCGAAGGAGTCGCTGGTGACAACAATCGGCATGAAGGATGTTTCGTTCGTCTCCCGCGATCGATCGGGGGGTGATACGGTGGTGACACAGTATTTGCACTTCAGTTTGGAGATCAAAACGCTGAAAGCAAGCACCGGTTATGTTACGGTCAATAAAAATGATCTTGTTATTGCCGATGTTCAGCCGGAAGGTTCCTTTGTGCTTTCCGAAGTTCAGGGAAAGATACCGCCGGATACTTTGCAGATCAATCATCCGTACAAAGTCGGTATCGGCGATATAGGGAACAACCTCACGCTGAAAGGACTGGAAAGCGAGATAAAACTAACCACAAAGATCTTCAGTACCGGATTATTCCCGACTGATGTTCTATTAAAAATTTACCCCGTGGATAAGATCGGCAGGGAAGGCAGCCCAATTTATATTATCAAACGGATCAATCCCGGCGATCCCGCCGATATCATCATCCCCAAAGACAGCGTGAACAAATTGATCAAAAGTTTCCTTCCCGGTGAACTGCCGTCAAGTTTTATTATACGCGGGAATGTGATCGTCAGTCCGCTTGATGTCTATTCTGATAATACCAACCCGAAAGCGGGTGTCGGCCGCGTGGTTCAGAATGATAGTGTCTTTGTCGACTTGGATTATGCGATACCGGTGGCGATCGGTATCAATGAAGGAGTGCTGAAGAATCCCCCCACGGCGTTCTCGCAGACGGTTGATACGACCCAGGTGAATCTCATTAAGAACGGTAAGATCTATCTCGACTTTAGAAACACGTTTCCTCTTGATGTCGAGATGAAACTAAAACTTCTGAAGGGTTATACTTTAAGAGACACGCTCAGAGCGGACACAATCTCTGCGCCGGTCTTAACTGTTCCGCAGGTTCCAACCGATACATTGAATTATCCGCCATTGCGTGTTGCAGCGGATACTACAGCGGCGAGAACGGGCCAGCGGTCGTTCACATTTCTCAATTTAACGCCGGAGGATGCAAAAAAACTGAGCAGTGCGTCATTCAGCGCGGTAGAGTTGCGAATGAATACGGGTGGGAATGGAAGCGCGGCAAAACAATTCAATCTCACCGATAAGTTGGTCATGTCTGTCAAGGCGAACATCATCTTCCTTGTCAGCGAAGACCGTTTAAAATAACCACTTCAAGAAGAAAGGACAACGGACAATGAAAACATCCGGTATGAAAAATTTCGTTGCGGCACTTGTAATCCTTCTTGCTCTTGATGTGGTGATGACCACTACATCGTTTGCAGGAGGAGATAAATATTCACCCCGTCTGGTCGGAATGGGCAGAGCGTTTACTGCCTTTTCCCGCGGTCTTGATGCCGTCGGCGTCAACCCCGCCAATCTCGCATTGAATGACCGGGATGCAACGGTAACGATCAACCTCGTGCCTATCGGTCTTTCCATAGGCAGCGATCTGATCAATTTAGAGATCTACAATGATTTCTTTACAGGAGTAGTGGTCACCGGACAACAAGACCGGCAGCCGAAACTTTTGACGGAAGCAGACAAAGATAAGATCCTTGAATTGTTTCCTTCGGGAATAGCGCGAACGCAGACGCGGATAGAAACAGCGCCGGTCGGTGTCTCGCTTCAGATCGGCAATTTTGGTTTTGCGATCGTGCCGGCATCGATACAAACGGCAATCAATCTGGATCTCGATAAAGCATATTTGGAATTTCCTCTCCGCGGTTATGGTGCCGGACAATCCTATAAGTTTGACGGTACGGCAATAAACGGACAATCCGTCTTAGAATCGAACTTCTCGGTTGCGTATATGCTGCCATTCGAATTCTCCATGGTAACCGAAATTTCCGTGGGTGTAGGAGTAAAATATCTGCAGGGTCTTGCCTTTATCGCAACGGATCATTACAACGGCTCCATATCCCCGATCACCACGGTGAATCCCGGCGGCATTGTAACGAACGATACAACTGTCGCGAAATTCGATTTTCTTCAATGGGTTGCGCATGCTGATGAAAACAATTTTTCGCCTGCCGGCACTGGCCTTGGACTTGATTTCGGTGTTTCAATGAGGATACTCGATAACATTCAATTCGGCGCCAGCATTACCGATATCGGAAAAATCAAATGGAACAAGCATACTCAAGCGATCGTCGGAAATGCATCGTTAAAATTAGGAGCTATTGGCGATAAAGAGAATCAGGATAAGCTGAAAGAGGCGTTCAAAGGAAAGACCATAGATACCACGGGATTTGAATTCGATCTTCCAACCGCTGTGAATATCGGCGCCGCCGTGCAGTTGGATGATATGTTCGAAGTGATTCCGTTCCGCTGGCTTGTTGCTGTTGACGGCCATTTTGGATTGAACGAGATCGGTGGTAACACGAAGCTGCCGCAGTTTTCTATCGGAACAGAATTGGATCCGGTTGCGGGCTGGCTGCCGATCAGAACCGGCATTGTTCTCGGCGGACGCGAACGATTTGCATGGTCCGCAGGATTCGGTTTCCACATTGCCAATACGTTCGATATCGATTTTGCGACACAGAGTATTGCCATCCTGACGAATCCGGAAACATTCAGAACTGGTTCATTTACGATGGGAATGCGGTTGAGATTTTAAGATTTTTGTCTAACGAAACAACGGTCCCCGAGGTTAACGCTTCGGGGATCGTTGTTTTAAATGGATCGTCTGAGGCGTGCAACGGGGATCATCATCGATTCGCGGTACTTTGCCACCGTTCTGCGGGCGATGTTATAACCTTTTTCCTTCAGAATTGCGGCGATATCTTCATCGCTCAGCGGTTTTGATTTATCTTCCGAGCTGAGGATCTCCTTGATGCGAGCCTTTACTTCCTTGTTGGAAACATCTTCGCCGCTTTGTGTGCTGATTCCCTCACTAAAGAAATAGCGCAGTTCATAGACC
>CAJBTU010000400.1 GCA_903958625.1 uncultured Ignavibacteriota bacterium
GCAAAGAAAAAAAACGTAAAAAAAGCAGTAAAAAAAGTCGCCGGCAAAAAAGCAAAAGCAAAACCGGTAAAGAAAAAAAGCCGCAGGCAAAACAGCCAAAAAAAGGCGGGCAAAAAAAAGGTAAATCGGAGTAAATAGTCGGGAACGAATGGAGCTGCAATTAGCGTTATGATAGTGACAGTCATTTTACCAATAAAATAAAGGATAAATATGCCATTCGATCCAGTGATGATCCAGCCGTTCCGCGATGAATTGCTGGAATTGGGTATCAAAGAGTTGTATACAGCAAACGATGTAGACGAAACGATCGCTAACAATAAAGGGACGCTGCTGATGGTGATCAATTCTGTTTGCGGATGCGCTGCAGGGAAAGCACGTCCGGCCATCCGAAAAGCGCTGCAGCATGTGAATCTTCCGGACAGCAAAGTGAGCGTATTTGCCGGACAAGAAGTTGAGGCCACAGCGCGCTTACGCGAACGTTGGCTGCAGGGGATTCCGCCGTCATCGCCCGCCATAGCACTCTATAAGGACAATGAACTTGTTCACTTCATACCGCGGTTCAAGATTGAAGGACGCATTGCTGATGAGATCGCCGCAGATCTTATTTCGGTATTCGATGAATTTTGCGGTAACAAAGTAACGGTGTAAAAAATTGTCATACGGTGCCGTTCACGATAGATGTGAACGGCACTTTTTATTTTAAATATTTATTGTTCAGTCTTGAAAATAACCTTGATCTTTGAATCTTTATGATTCATACAGGAAACACTTCTCAACCCAAAGTAAAAATCTGCTGCATCTCTTCCGTACAGGAGGCAACGCTTGCCATTCAGTATGGCGCCTCGGCGCTCGGATTTGTTTCGGCGATGCCGAGCGGACCGGGTCCGATTTCCGAAAAACTGATCGCTGAGATCATTGCTACCGTTCCGGAAGGCATTGCAACGTTTCTACTCACATGCAGGCAGGATGCTGATTCCATTATTGCCCAACAGCGAAAGACACAAGCGAATACGCTGCAACTGGTAGATGCCGTTCCGTTCGAAGTGTATTCCGCATTGCGAAAAGAACTTGCCGGGATAACGCTTGTTCAGGTGATTCATGTTATCGACGAAACATCAGTAGAAGAAGCAAAATCTGTCGAGCCGTGTGTGGATATGATTCTGCTCGATTCGGGAAATCCGAAGCTGGCGGTGAAGGAACTCGGCGGAACGGGAAGAAGGCACAATTGGGAATTAAGCAAAATGATAGTCGAATCGGCGGGCAAGCCGGTTTTTCTTGCGGGGGGATTGAATGCGGGGAATGTACGCGAAGCGATCGATGTCGTTGGGCCGTACGGACTGGATCTTTGCAGCGGTGTCCGTTCCAATGGCCAATTGAACGAAGAGAAGGTAAAAATGTTCTTTCATGTCATGAATAACTACTCTGTGCAATAATATTCACTCACCGTGGAGTTGTGCCGTCTACGCTGTTGTTTGTTCCTTTCAATTTTCTCACAATATCGATCACTGCCAGAATTATTCCGATACCAAATAGACTGTAACCGATGAGACGGTCGCCGCCGGTAAACAAACCTGCCAGAACAAATCCGAATGCAAGTCCGGCCAGCGGTGTAAATTGATCTCATTCATAATGTTTTTGCTCTGCGGATTAGTAGGAACCGTAAGTTACCAGATATACGGGATCAGTCTATACCGAACTTTTTCGCAGTATTCCTTGTATCCGGGTAATTGTTCCGACAGCACTTTTTCTTCATTCAGTATCCGGAAGAAAAAAGTGA
>CAJBTU010000401.1 GCA_903958625.1 uncultured Ignavibacteriota bacterium
GGAACGCAACAGCGAAAATGTCCGTTACGATACCAACGATTACATTTCCGAAAGCGGACTGTAATAAATAAAAAGGCCAGCATCGCTGCTGACCTTTTTTATTTTCAACGGTGCTGAGAACTTATCACGAAATCTTTTCCACCTTGATCATGTTCGTCGTATTCCTTGACATCAGGGGAATGCCTGCCGTTATCACGACGTAATCCCCTTTTTTCAAATATCCAAGTTCCACCAGCGATAAGTTCACTCTCGCAATGGTCGTATCGGTCTCTCCTACTTCAAAACTTTTTATCAGCAGCGACCGTACACCCCAGATAAGATTCAACCGCCTCTGAATTCTTTCGCGGTCCGCAATACCAATCACTTGCGCGTGCGGACGATACCGCGAAATTGTTTTCACGGTTGAACCGGAATGCGAGAAGCAGATGATCGCCGCAGCATTAATCTGTTTTGCCAGGATGCACGCTGAACGTCCGAGTGCTTTAAATACCGCATCGTTCTCGCTGCCTACCTCATCTTCAAGATACAATTTATCCTTTGCTTCAACCTCAACACGGCGAATAATCGTGTCCATCGTCTTCACGACGATAACGGGATATTTTCCGACCGATGTCTCTCCGCTCAGCATGACCGCATCAGCACCGTCCAGAACCGCATTGGCAACGTCGTTCGCCTCTGCGCGCGTCGGCCGCGGATTCTCTATCATCGATTCGAGCATTTGCGTCGCAATGATCACCGGTTTCCCGGCCGCGTTCGCTTTCCGCGCGATCATCTTTTGTGCCAGTGGAACTTCCTCCGTCTTGCATTCAACACCAAGATCACCGCGCGCCACCATGATACCGTCCGATTCCTCAATGATGGCATCGATGTTCGTCAGTGCTTCGTCCTTTTCGATCTTCGAGATAATCGGAAGTTTTCTCCGCTTATCAATATTTGCTATGATGAAGTTCCGCAGATACACAACATCCTGCGCGGAACGGACAAAAGAGAGCGCGACATAATCGACATCGTGCGCAATTCCGAACAGCAGGTCTTCTTTATCCTTTTCGGTCAGCGATGGAGCGCTCACGGATACACCGGGAAGGTTGATCCCTTTGTTGCTTTTCAATGTCCCGCCGTACACCACTTCCGCAACTACTTCCCGCTCCGTTGTCGAAACAACTTTGAATTGCAGCAATCCGTCGTCCATCAGGATCGTATCACCCGGTTTCACGTCTTTCGGAAGGTGCTGATATGTCGTCGAGACCGTATGATTCTCTCCGAGCATCTCATCGATCGTAATGGTAAGAAGATCGCCAACCTTCAGTTCCATCGGATCTTTTAATTTTCCGGTCCGAATCTTCGGGCCCTGAAGATCGAGTAAGATCGTTATTGGTTCGTCCTTGATCTTCGCGGCCTGCCGCACCCTATTCATCATTTGCAGATGATCGTCATGTGAACCGTGCGAGAAATTCAGGCGTGCGACATCCATCCCCGCATCGATCATCTGTAATAATGTTTCCAACGAGGAAGATGCCGGGCCGAGTGTACAAACAATCTTTGTTCTGCCGTATTTTCTTTTTTCTGCAAGCATAGGTGAATACTGGATTTGAGATCACGCTCAGCGATAGGATATCCACTCCCGTAAATATCCTTCAGCGCGGCATGGATTTTATTTTTTCGGTATAAGATACAAAATATTCTTGGATATTGATGCCACCGCCTGCTCGTCCAGCGGTACTTCATGATACTCGCCGTTCTTCCATAACGGTGTCTGGTCGGAATAATGATCGTGGAGCGGCTGGCCTGATTCACCCGAAGGAATGACCGACAATGCCCGGTTTACATCGGCAAAATCAATGATCTTGCGCATCGAAGGACCAAGCATCATTTGATACGGTTTTGCAAAATGGTATTCCCCATTGTTCACCGTTGTTCCCGATCCGCCGACCTCGAACGGTCCGATATTGAAGATGGGCTGCAGAACTTTCATATCACCGAAGGGATGTTTCAACGTCAATGTATGGATCCTTCCCCATCGCCACTGTTTCATTTCGGGGCCAAGTTGTTCGGTGAGTTCAATCAATGTTTCATTCAAACTTTTGCGGATGATATCGTCGCGGGCTTCTACCGCTTCCGTCGTCACATCGTCGAACCAGACCGCGCTGGTATCGCTCAACATTGCCAACGTAACCCTATACGGTATATTGGCGAGGGTAATATATTGGCGGAATAGTTCCTCCCCCACCTCATCACGGTAGATATTCTTGACAAGATGGTTGAAGAATACTTCGAAAATCGTCGTTGGCACATCATCTTTGGAAAGGATGAAGTTCCAATTGCGGAAATAATTGATGGCGGTTTGCACCTTTTCATTGGAGGCCGGAACAGTATTGTATGCCGAAAGGATGAACGTTGTGACATCTTTTGCAAAATAGGAAAAATTATCGTTCTGCAATTTCTTGAAATCGCTCACATCAAACAGTTGTTTCGACTGAAGCACTTCACGGATCCGCTGGATGCGTGAAGGCGGTTCCCACAAATTTGCGATATGGTAATCAACATTTTTAGTTGTTTTATTATTCGCTGTTGCGATAAATCCTTCCGGAGGATTGTACAGCGATGGCAGCTGTTCAAAGGGAATGAACCCCTGCCACTCATGTTCGCCGGTCCAGCCGATGAACGGCAACGTAGGATTGTTGCTGTTCCGTTTCGGCAAACGCACGCCCGGATGGAAACCGATATTCCCCTTCACATCCGCATAGACAAAGTTTTGACCCGGAACTGTGAACTCTTTTACTCCATTGAGAAAACTCTGCCAATCATTTGCTGTGTTGACTAAATAGAGCGCGTACAGTTCATCGCTCATTTCAAATCCGGTCCATCTCATCGTAATAAAATTCGACGATGCAAATGTTTCCAGCGGATAGATCTCGTTCACCGCCGGCCCATGGAGAGTTTTACGGATGGTGAATGGTACCTCCGTTGAATCCTTTACCTTTACGGTATCCTGAATGATCTCGATGTCCTTCCATTCATCCTTAAACAGGTATTTCTCTGCACCAAGTGAATCGGTCTTCTCGAAATAAAAATCGGCATCGTCGGCCATCACGTTCGTGAACCCCCACGCAACATTTTTGTTATTTCCAAGAACGACAAGGGGTGTTCCCGGCAGAGAAACACCGGCAACATTCACTTTTCCCCCGCACAAATGGACTTCATACCATTTTGCCGGCAGCGAAAGACCAAGATGCGGATCGTTCGCAAGCATTGCTCTGCCGCTTGCGGATTTCTGCGGAGAGACAGCCCACGCATTGCTGCCAATATGTGTTCCGGTTGTTCCAAAGAACTCTTTGAATTCATCATGTACCGATACAAATTTCCGGAGTCCTTCCAGTTGCTGGCGGTCCAACGATTGGCCGACGATCACCGGTGCGTTCTCGGGATATGTCGGGAAGATTTTGCTCGCTTTTTCTGCGCCAAGCTTTGCAACAAGTTCGCCAAGCACCACATCAACGTGCCAGGAGATGTTCAATTCCCACGCCATTAAACGGGCGATCATCAGACTGTGGACAGGTTTCCATTCTTCCGGTTCATAATTGAGCATATCGAATTCAATCGGATATTTCCCTTTGTGAGTGCGGATGTATTCGTTGATCCCATCGGAATACGCCTGAAGAATCTCCTTTGATTTCGGATTCAACTGCCGCTCAAGTTTTTCCGCAATAGTTTTGAACCCGACGGTTTTGAACATCTTGTCAAATTTGATGGTGGAAGTACCGAGTATTTCGGAAAGGCGTCCTTCCCCCGCCCGGCGCGTAAGGTCCATTTGCCACAACCGGTCCTGCGCATGAGCATATCCCTGCGCAAAGAAAAGATCGTGCTCGTTTTCCGCAAAGATATGGGGCACTCCATATTCGTCGCGTGAGATCTTTACCCGATCCTGCAAACCCGCGCTATTGACCTCGCCGTCATAGACCGGGAATGATTTTGTCACAAGATATCTCATAACAAAAAATGCTACGATACCAATAACAAGTAGAGAGAAGAAAATGCCGATAACGATCTTAATTTTTCTCATAACGGTCAATTTGTGTTTAACATAGGAAGGCCCCATTCTGTCCGCAAACGATGATATTCGGGCTGCGGAAGCTGGACGACGAGAGTTTTTCTTTTGGGATCGAGCCAATGAAGAAGCGTCAGCATATCCTGCTCGTCCATCGATGTGCACCCGCTGGTTGGGACATTATTTGTGTGAATGAATATGCAGGATCCTTTTCCTTTTTCCCCTAAAGGATTGTGCCGGACGACAAGAACATATTTATAATCCGGATCAACTTTGCGCATATGTTCCGCACTGTTCCAATCCTTCTTCAACGAATCCTCTTCGACGATCCGATTATAGGCTTTGGAATTTGTATCATCGATACAGCGTGTAAGTTCCGTCAACCGGTGATAGGGATATCGAACGCCTTCGGGTCCCGTTGCATCCAATCCATATAACACAGAATCAAGTTCAAATATTCCTGCGGGAGAACGCATGTCCCCTTCTGTTTTTACGAAATCTCCTGCCTTGACCGGATGAACACCTGCTCCCCACGCAAGTCCATATTCACCAAGAGAGACCGAAAATTCATCCCGTTGCTTCTTCCAGCCATCTTTTGTTTTGTCAAACATAAAGATGATCCCTTTACTGCTATTCCAATCTTCGGTGATCATTACGATAAGTTTTTGAGCACCCGTTACTTGCGAAAAACCGGTTGGAGTCAATAACAACGATAACAGCATTACGAAAATAAGTTTTTTCATTAAAAATTCTTTCATTGGAAAAGCTGACACTTTTTTGTAACTTTGAATTAGATGAACGGAATGTAGCGCAGCCCGGTTAGCGCACTACCTTGGGGTGGTAGGGGTCGCGGGTTCGAATCCCGCCATTCCGACATAAAATAAAGAAAAGTCTCTGGTAAAACAGAGACTTTTTCGTTTATGAATTA
>CAJBTU010000402.1 GCA_903958625.1 uncultured Ignavibacteriota bacterium
AACGATTCAATTGCCGCTAACAAAGTAATTGAAAGAGCCGGAATTATCAGTGCTGAGATATTTTCAAAGATAGGTGGTGTCCAGGTGATTGCATAATGGATTTCTTTTGTTATTCTTAAATACCACTAAGTTATGCAAACGATTGCATAACTTAGGAAATTATATTTGTTCTGTCAAGCAAAAAATTCTGGACCTTGAATTTCAGGTTGCTATATTCCGAAACAACTATGCACAGTTACTAATATAATGGCTTGCAACGTCAGGTAGTGCAGAAAGTAATAAATACCTTATATTTGCCTCACCTTGAATTCTTGGATGGCAAAATTTTATGATTCCGGGATTGGATTGAAAGGATTGATTGCCGTAGGATGTGGTCCGTAAACTGAAGTAGTTTGTAGCACAACGCCTATAATTAAAAAAACTGTCGAGTGACATCAAAAACCTCCTATGGTTTCTGACAATCCTTCTGACAGTTTAGTGTCTTTTTAGTCCGTCTTTGGACAAAAGTGCCGAAATTTTGAGCTGGCAACGAGACTTGAACTCGTGACCTGCTGATTACGAATCAGCTGCTCTACCAACTGAGCTACGCCAGCATTTTCTGTTACTTGGTGTCAATGGAACGATGTTGAGCAATTGTCCATCGATGACTTACAAATATACAATTTTTATGATATAACCTCAACATTAAAATTACCCGGAGTCCGTTGTGTTTCCCGATTTAATTGGATACCCTGTGATAGGCCATTTTAAATAAAGATCTTCTTATGACGGAACAGACAGGAAAACTACTGGAAGAACATATAAAAAATATCTTTGCCCTTATCGATGAGGAGATCCAACTATCAGTAAAGAAAGATATTTCTCTCCCCTTTTATGATCTGAATGAATTGATAAAAGCAGGGTACGAACTTTGCCGTTCTCCGCTGCACCTTTCAATTAAATTTAAGGATGAGAAGAACAAATACGGAAGCGAATGCGATCTGAAGGGAAATTATTTTGCATTGCTCTGGATGTATAAGAACAGGGACAATTATCAACAGTGGAAGAAAATATCTGCCGACAAATTAGTGATGATGCGGAAAGAACTTTTTGAACTCTGGCAGGAAGATTACGAAGAAGTAGAAGAACTTGTGATGGGAAATATCGAATCGATCGATGCATATACCATTGACAAGAATTCCAGAGAAATTTATCCTTTGAATTACTAATCAAATCCCCTGTCTCCCTATCGACTATTTAAGAATAGCCACGAAGTCTTATAGGCACAAAAATAATTTACCTCTATTAATTATTCAACTGCATAATAATAATATTTTGTATTTTTGCATATGTGTAATCATGCCAAAATCACGTGTGACTATCTGTCCAACAATAAATCATCGTTTCATTCCTTACGGCACAGCGTTGATATTTTTTTAATACAAGTGCAATCGAAACCGGCCGGTGGTGAACTCCACGGGAAACGATTATGAAGACTTCTTTAAGGACTTTGCATTTTTTGTTTTTTTCTGCCCTTTGTTTTTTTTCCTTAAAGGCGCAGCCGAGCCGCATTGAATTACGTTCGCATTATTCCCCCGTTCTTGGTACCATGAAAGAATTCAATCTGTTTTTTCCTGAGGGATATGATTCTGAAACGGACCGCTACCCCGTCGTCCATCTATTCCGTGGTGCAGTGGATGAATGGGCTGATCCATTTGAAGACGCTTCGCGCCGGGGAAATATAAAAACAGTCTTCGATTCGCTTTACGCAAAGAAGAAGACCGGTAAAATGATCCTGATCATGCCCGGACTTGGTGCCCCTGCTTCACAAAGCGAATACGTTTATCTGGTCAACGATCTTATTCCCTATATCGATGCCAATTTCCGGACCATACCGGACCGGTGGCATCGGACGATGGACGGATTTTCACTCGGCGGTTCGATCGTAACAAATCTTCTTGCAAGCGATCCGCAATTATTCTGTTCGGTTGGTTCATACGACGGAACATTGAATTCTCCGTACTTCGAGAACACAAAGTTCAGCACCGCAAGCAGTTCATTGATCTATTCCATAAAGCAAATTCAACTTTTGTATCATACGGCTTCTATCGGCGGCAATAATAACTCAAACAATCAAGCTGTCTTCAACATACTGAATGGGAAAGGGATCTCTAATTCACTTCCATCCTTTCTGCTTGATCCGTCGGCTCAGCACAATTGGTATTTCGCCGACCTGCATGTATCCATCACGCTTCCGCTGCACTGGCAACGGACAGAGTCGGCAAAGAATAATTTGAATCTTTCGTTGAAGAAACAATTTACCGGACAAACTATTTCTGGCACAACGGCGATCGACTGGTCAAGAATTCCAACTCCGGATTCTCTGGCGACCTTTCTTTTTTACTCAGTAAATAATGGGAAGAACTGGACGAATGTTCACTCCACAAAAGGAAACGATTCTTCGTTTCAATGGAATACCATTCCCCTTCCCGACGGTACCCGGTATAAAGTCAAGATCATCAGTGCCGGAGATTCTCTCTTCGGTTCAGCCATCAGCGGTACGTTCACCGTTAATAATCCCGGCAATGGTGCACCAGACGTTGAGTTTACGAATCTTGCCGAGCGTGACACGCTCACCGATATGTTCGATCTGAAATGGACCGCCGGCGATGCCGATGGTGATGCTGTAACAATAACTCTTGAAATATCCTGCAACGCGGGATCCACTTGGAGCACCATTGCTTCGTCAGTTACCAATACCGGTCATTTTTCCCTAGACACCAAAAATTTTGCCAACAGCAATTCCGTACTCTTTCGTCTAACCGGAAGCGATGGAACTGTTTTCTCTCAGGCCGTCTCCCCCGCTGTCATTATCTATAACAAGAGGATAAATCTTACTAATGCAATATTCGTTCATCAGTCGGGTTACAGCGATGCCGTAATCAGAGCTTTGGGAATGTCCATTGACGTTCTTCATTCGGCACAATATACCGTCACGTTCAGCAAATCGGCCGGGAAGAAAAGTTATTCCGTCTTCAACACTAAAGGGATCGAGGTGGTGAAAGGTGCAACGGAACTTGACGGAAAAACAGAGGGGCCGCTGTTCGACGGATTCCGTCTGCTGATAAAGGATTTTCCCTTTCCAATGGTGAACAACGATTCGTCGCGCTGGATCAACGGAAGTTCAAATCTGGTGGGAGAAGTGCGGCTGATCGATATCAATACAGAATCGGGGACGGTTACCGCTGTTCCATTTGCATCGGACTATGAGATACGGTTGAGCAGCGCCATCGTTGATACTTCGCTTGCTCTTTACGGTGCGTCGGCTCAGCCGGTGAATTTCCTTGTTTGGAACACAACGCTGAACCGAAAGACGAAATTCATCTATTCTGAACTTGATGGTAACGGAATCCTCAGCGAATTTGACGAGCTATATCTCATGGAAAAGGATTCAATAAATAATTATGCTCTCTCTTGGCATGTGCAATTTGCGGCCAGCGGCACTGCGGTAAATCCCATAAGCGGCGACAAGTTCAGGATCAAAGTTTTGAAACCATTGACCGGAACTGATTCATATCATTTTATCTATACACCTCCTAATTCCGTAAAGGAAACAAATGGAATTCTTAAGGAATATTCATTGTCGCAAAACTATCCCAATCCATTCAATCCGGCAACGACTATAGATTTTTTCATACCGGATAATGAGATAGTGTCATTGACCGTATTCGATATTCTTGGAAGAACAATGGAAACGCTTTTACATCAAAAAATGCCCGCCGGTCAATACAGCTATGCGTGGAATGCCGGGCGTTACCCCAGCGGAGTATATTTCTACCGGCTCCGCACTGCCTCGTTTACTCAAACAAGAAAAATGATCGTGACTAAGTGACCGCTTCCGGCCAATTGATCATCGTGATAACTACACTTTTAGTTCTTTACAATCATCTTGTCTTATCAAGATATGAGTATCCATTTTCATGGTGTCCTACAAGAAATGTTTAGCCCTTTCCAGAAATTTTCCACTAAGACGTCATTACTTCTTCGCATTCTTTTTATTATCTTTATTTCAATAATTGGTATCCACTACGGCACTTCAAAATATTTTCCTTCTGAAAGTTTCCTATGAAAAGAGTTTTTCCCCTGATTATTTCAATATTCATGTTTTGCACTGTTCATGCACAGGAAAAGATGAAGAGCGGAGCCGAGCTATGTTCTGAGGGTAAGCAGCAGCGCACCTCATCGTTCGGAAAAATTGCCTCGCTCAATTCACCGAAACACTCGTTTGATGTGCTTCATTATGCTCTCACCATCGATCTCTATAAAAATTATTTTTCGCCATTTCCAAAATCGTTCATCGCATCGGTAAAACTGATCGCCCGGGCCGATACGACAATTTCGTCCATAACACTCGACGCGGACAATACTTCACTTACCATCGATTCAATCCGTTCGGCCGGAACAACTTTCAAGCATGCAGGGAACATTCTCACCATACAGTTGGACAAAACTTATTTACTGAATGATACATTCGCCGTGACCATACACTATCAGCATAAAGATCTTTCGGATGCTGCTTTTTATGTCGGAACAGACGGCATGGTCTTCACCGATGCAGAACCGGAAGGGGCAAGAAAGTGGTTCCCCTGCTGGGACAAGCCTTCGGATAAAGCAACAGTCGAACTGACGGCGAAAACTCCGACGACAGTTAAGCTCGGTTCAAACGGTTTATTGAAAGACACTACACGCATCGGCGATACATTGACGTATCATTGGGTCAGCAATGAACCGGTCTCCACATATCTTGTCGTCATTTCTTCGAAGATCAATTATAATCTTGATATTGTTTACTGGAAAAAACTTTCGAACCAGAAGGACAGCATACCGATCTATCTTTACTGGAACCAGGGCGAATCAGCCAGCGGATTGAACAATATCAAAACGAAGATCATTTCCATGACCACCCGCTATTCCCAATTGTTCGGAGAACATCCGTTCCAAAAGAACGGATTTGCCACAATGAACAGTTCGTTCACCTGGGGCGGGATGGAAAATCAAACATTGACGAGCCTGCTGCCGAACGGATATAATAATGAGAATCTTGTATCGCATGAATATGCGCACCAATGGCTCGGCGATATGATCACCTGCGCAACATGGGCAGATATCTGGCTGAACGAAGGATTCGCAACTTACAGCGAAGCTCTGTGGTATGAATATTCTGCCGGATACAGCCGCTATAAGACGGACATCGTGTCGAATGCCGCGGGATATCTTAGTTCAAATCCCGGCAGGGCAATGTACGTTCCATCATGGGCCGTCACCACTCCCTCCACCGGCTTGTTGTTCAACACCGCCGTTACGTATTACAAAGGAGCATGCGTGCTGCATATGCTGCGGTATGTTCTCGGTGATTCAACATTCTTTGCCGCACTCCACAGTTATGCGACGAATCCATCGCTGAAATTCGGAAATATAACAACAGATGACTTCATACAAATAATGAACACCAACACCAAGCAGGATCTTACGTGGTTCTTCGATCAATGGGTGAAAGTCGCCAATCATCCTCTCTATACGGTTCAATATTCCGTGAATGCCTATGACAGCACAGCTAAAGTCTCCATTGCCCAGACGCAAACTACAGGCGCATACTGGAAAATGCCGGTCGTTCTAAAATTCACGTTGCAGGGCGGAAAAGATACGACGGTAAAAGTCTTCAATGCCGCCAATAAAGATTCGTTCAGCTTCAAATTTCCCTCAGCGCCGATGACAATGGTCTTCGATCCTGACAATGACATTGTGCTGAAAACTGCTGTAACACAAAAAGTCCTTTCGATAAAAAATGAACCGGTCACGGCTACGGACTATTCGCTTCGTCAGAATTTCCCTAATCCTTTCAATCCGGCAACGACGATCGAGTTCGTTGTTCCCGGAACAGGTCACGTACAACTGCAGATATTCGACAATATCGGCCGCGAAGTAGAAACGGTATTGAACCAAACAATGGCTCAAGGGGTTTACAGCATTGTGTGGAACGCCGCTCAATATCCTTCCGGTATGTATTACTACCGGCTGCGGACCGCCCACTTCACCGAAACAAGGAAAATGAGTTTGATTAAATAGATGGCTTCTCCCGTCAATCCAAAACGCGTCCATATCATCAAAGAATTTCCTCACCGGAACGGAAATGTTGTCTATTGGATGGGACGGGATATGCGGATGAACGACAATTGGGCGATGCTCTTTGCACAATCGCTCGGAATAAAATACAAGTTGTCTCTCGCCGTTGTGTTCGTACTGATTCCTGAATTTCTTGACGCAACGGAACGGACTTACGGTTTCATGCTGAAGGGATTTCGGGAAACTGAAAAGCAGTTACGGGAAAAAAATATTCCCTTCTACCTCCTCACCGGCACACCCGAAAAAGTTATGCCGGAATTCGTTCAGCAGCACAATGTCTCACACCTTATCATCGATTTCAATCCGCTCAATATCGTCGAACAATATAAAAGCGCTGTTGCGAAAAAGATCGACGCATCGTTCTACGAGGTCGATGCCCACAACATTGTTCCGGCAAGGATCGCCTCGCAAAAACAGGAATTCGGCGCCTATACCATCCGGCCGAAGATACACCGGCTGCTTCCGGAATTTCTTGATGAATTTCCTTCTGTACGAAAGCATCCGTTCGAATGGAATGAGTCAGTGCCGGTCATCGATTGGACGAAGGCAAAGAAAAGTCTCACGATTGACCGCCGCGTGAAAGAGGTTGACTGGATTGTTCCGGGCGAAAGTGCTGCCGAGAAACTGATGAACGACTTTCTCAACGAACGGCTGAATGTCTATAATGAAGGAAGGAATGATCCGACAAAGAATGCTCAATCCGGTCTCTCTCCGTACCTTCATTTCGGCCATCTTGCACCGCAGCGCTTGGCGTTAGAAACGGTAAAATTGTGCGGCAAGGATATCCGTGAAATCGTCAGCAAAGACAAGAACGGTCCACCGGAAATTTTTCAGAATGAAGCCGCTCTGCTTGAAGAATTGATTGTGAGAAGAGAACTTTCGGACAACTATACACTCTATAATAAAAATTATGAAACGTTCGAAGGATTTCCCAATTGGGCCCAATTATCCCACAATGAACACAGGAACGACCGGCGTGAAAAGATCTATACATTGGAACAGTTTGAGAATGCTTTAACGCACGACGAACTTTGGAATGCCGCGCAAATTCAGATGGTGCACACCGGCAAAATGCATGGTTATATGAGAATGTACTGGGCAAAGAAGATACTGGAGTGGACCCCTTCTGTTGAAGAGGCGATGACTATCGCAAACTATCTGAATAACAGATATGAATTGGATGGAAGAGATCCGAATGGTTATGCAGGGGTTGCGTGGAGCATTGGAGGAGTTCACGACCGTGCGTGGTTCGACCGTCCGGTATACGGAAAGATCCGCTATATGAACTCGAACGGTTGTAAACGTAAGTTTAATGTTGATGAATATGTGAAGCAGATGAAAACGGTAGCAGCAAAATTCTGACCCGTTTTCTGGGCGTATGCTGGATCTTTAAAATATCACACCAATGAAAGCCCCATGATATTGACGCTGATAATCGAGCGTACTGTTGTTCATATTCCAGCGCTGCGTTTCAAACCGGTAACCCAAAAGCAATCCCTGATAGAACAGTTCCGTTAAGACCAATTGCACCTCTGCGCAAAGCGATATCTGCGAACCGTAATCAGTACCGAAACCTTCAGATGCATAATATAGTGACCCGACAGCAAAGGCCTGCACTCCAAATGAACGCTCGAAGTGTTTGAATTTTATTCCTGTCCCAAGTCCAAGACTTCCGATATCAAAATCGGCGATGGCCGTATTCGGCGACTGTGCGCGCACATAATTTGCAGAGACAACAACCGGAAGAGAGAATGCCGCTTTCGATTGTTTCGATCCTCCTATTGGAAAATCATTTTGAGACTCACCGTAAACTGAGAACGATTCCCTGCTCTTCCCTTTGATATCCGTAAATGTCTGATACCCAACCGCAAGTCTGCCGTTATTCTGCCGGAATTCGATGAACGGCAGTGCGGAAGAAAATGCAATCCGGTTTGAATCGGACAGAACGTTGGAGGATGAGGAGGAGAAGTGCTGAAGATTGTATGCTGCACCAATCGATCGGTATTCGGTGAGCATCAAATATTCATACCCGAAATCCTGTGCGCTCACAAAAGACCAAAAAAGGAATACCGAGAAAAATGCTTTTTTCATACGAGATAATAACATATTTTCAGATAACATTCATTATATTTACGTTGTTCATATTTAATCGGCAGGAAAAAGAATAATTCATCCATCTGCCGCCAAATCACGAAGACAAAATAAAATACATCATGAAAAAAATCATCATTGTCTTGTTTCTGGCCTCGATACTCTTTGCACAACAGAATCAGGTGACCATTCTCCATTGGAATGATTTCCATTCACAGAATTTGCCGTTTCAGGTAAAATCGAAGAACAGAGCTACGAATACCGATACGTCATACCTCGTCAGCGGCAGCGCTGCGTTATCGTCGTATATCAAAAAATATAAAGCGGATTTTCCGGACGCGCTGATACTGAACGCGGGAGACGATTTTCAGGGAAGTCCGATCTCGACGATCACAAAAGGAAAATCGCAAATTGAATTGCTGAATATGATGAAACCCGATGCTATGGAACTTGGTAATCATGATTTTGATTACGGCCGTGAACAAATGTCGGAGTATTTGAAATCAGCCAACTTTCCGATCCTCGGCGGAAATATCATCGACAAGCGGACGAACAAACCGTATGCCAAACAATACATCATCCGGCAGATCGGCAATGTGAAGGTTGCCGTTATCGGAGTGATGACCATGGAACTTTCGACGCTCTCCATTCCGGATAATATCAAAGACTTTGAAGTAAAGGATATGTCAAAGAGCATTAACGACATCGTGCCCGAGTTGAAGAAGCAAAAGGTAGATCTTATTATTGCGTTATCGCATGCCGGCGTCGATTTCGACAGCGTGCTGGCCATGAACTCGCCCGATCTGGATGTGATTGTCGGAGGCCACAGCCATACTCCGCTCTTCCGTCCGAAGAAAGTGAACGGCGTTCTTATCACGCAGGCAGGATCCCGCGGACGATGGCTGGGCAAGATCGATCTGACCGTGGACACCGAAAAAGATACTGTGACCAAAGCATTCTCCGAACTGATCGAATGCCGCACTGCCGATATTGCACCCGATTCCCTTGTTGCCGTAAAAGTGGCTGAACTTGAAAATCTTGCCGCAAAAGGATTGAGCGAAGTGATCGGTGAGCTAAAGACCGATTGGAAGCGGGACGGACGAGGCGAAAGCAATATCGGAAATTGGATCAGTGATGCATTACGCACTTACGCAAAGACCGACATTGCCATCCAGAACAGCGGCGGTATCCGTAAAGAACTGCTCGCCGGAAAAATCATCGTGCGCGATCTTTGGGAGATCAGTCCATTCGGCAATGCGCTGGTGACATTCTCCGTTAACGGTGCTACTCTGAGAGCGATGATGCAGAACCAACTTTCCATCAGCGATGATTTCTGCCAGATCTCGGGAATGAAGGTAGTGTACCGGAATAAGAACGGCGAACGCATTCTTCACAATCTGAAAGTGAACAATGTCCTTGTCGTCGATACGACGGTCTATTCTATCGTGACCAATAATTACGTTGCCGCGCAGGCAAAGAAATATTTCGGCATCGAATTGTCCCCCGCCGAAATCAAACAATTGAACATCACCGACCGTGATGTATTGATCGAAGCTGTTAAATCACAAAAAGTGATCAATTCACAGCTTGAAGGACGCGTGAAAGAAACGGAAGAATAATCCCACGATGAGAGATCTTTTCATTCTATGTATTTTCGCCGCCGCAATGTTCCTGCCGGCGTGCGAAGACTCATCGACGAATACGGTGAACGACATCAACAAGATCGTTTTCCCGGATTCAAAGATCAGTTATTATAAAACGATACAGCCGCTCTTTAATATTGGCTGTGCGGTGACCGGCTGTCATGATGTTCAGACAAAAGCCAGTAGCTTGGATCTTTCGGATTATGTGGGGATCAAACAGCGCTTTTACGATGTGGTGATCGTGCGTGACACGGTTGCGAGCAGATTGATCTGGTATATCGACGGCAGGCTGGTATCGGCACAATGGCACCGTCCGCTGAACGTCAATCAGATCCGCGGATTCAAACACTGGATCATGGAAGGTGCCACAGACACGATTAGATAATTACATCAATGCGGCAGCGTGTGTGCCGCATTATTTTTGCAGCATCCGAAGAAGATCCTTTTCCTGAGACACTCTCGGATTCTCCACGATCCTTCCCAGTTCTTCCTCTCCTCTCATCACGATCAATGTAGGAACCCGAAGCACATTAAATTTATCCGTCGTACCGTCCTGACTCTTTTTAGATCGATCGACACCATGCATTTCAATTCGGCTGTCAGAAACACCTGCCACATCGAAAATCTTAAATTGTTTCGGCACTTCCCGTCTCGAATCTCCGCACCACGTTCCAAGAACAACAACAAAATGAATATCGTGCACCAGCAGCTTTACTTCCTGCATTGTTGCTGTATCCGGCACATACTGATCATAATTTGGCTTGAACCATGTGAACATTGGGTCATTCTCAAGAACATTCCGATCAAAAGGACCATTGATGATCTTGAATCCGGACTGATCCATTTCAACCGTAAAGACCGACGACGCGCAACCATTCATCAATAATGTCATAAAGGAAAAAAGAATAACAATTACTTTACCGTTCATGTTCTTTTCCTTTGACCAGCCGGATATCACTTCCCCAAAAAAGTTTTGCCCTGAGGACGTCATAATAACTCCGGTCTTTTCGTTTAATCAGATTAATGTTGTGCTCCGCTTTGCTGATGTAAATATTCACCGGCGGCGTCAGCGTCTTCACTAATTGTCCGTCCGCAGTGATGCGGGCTTCGTTGGAAAGATGTTCCACCACGATCCTGATGGTGCTCGTCTCTGGTACAATAACGGTCCGCGCCGACAGCGAATGCGGTGAAATCGGCTGGATGACGATTACGCCCGTTCCCGGAACAACGATCGGTCCTCCGGCGGCCAGTGAATACGCCGTCGATCCTGTCGGTGTCGAAAGAATGATGCCATCGCCGGAATAACTGACAAGATAATCATCGTCAACATAAACAGAAATATGGATGAGACGTGAGGAACTGCTGTTATCGATCACCACATCGTTCAGTGCAAAGAACTCCGAACTGTGCTTCTCAAGGGTTGTCTTCAATACCATGCGTTCTTCGGTGACATGTTTTCCGTTCACGATATCGCGGATGAAAGATTCAAGTTCGTCCAGAGAAACTTCCGCCATGAAACCAAGTTTGCCAAGATTGACACCGAGGATGGGAACCCGAGAACGTCCGACCATCCGTGCGGCGGAGAGGATCGTTCCATCGCCGCCGAACGCAACAATGATATCACTTTCCGTCACCAATTCCTGCGAGGGGAGGAACTGCCTGGTTTCGATCGCTTCAGGATATTTCTTCTTCAGACTGGTTTCAAGATCGGAGTGGAGAAAGAAATCAAGATCATACTTTCCGCCAAGTTTCAGCAGGGCGTCCACTGCTTCGGCAACAGAATCCTTGGAACTGTTTCCAATGATGCCAATTCTCATTTTGGTTCCTTCGATTTTTCATCGACGTAATTGAGTTTTAATTCGCTGATCACCGACGAAAAGAATTTTTCCTCATCCGCCGTAAGGTTTCCTTTGGTTCTTTCCTTCAGCATGTCCAGCATCTCTATCGTCATTTCAGCTTGTTCGAGATTACGTTCGAGTTTATCGGTTGCGGGATTCTTGATCTTCCCCATATGCATCAATGATGCACCGTGGAGCGATGAAACCAGTTGAACAAAGAGCATTTGATTTTTTTCTTTGGGATCCATAGGAGAATGTTATTTTTTTGTGAGTGAATTCCGTTCCCAGAGTTTGGCATATTTTGTAAAGACATAGGCGGATGAGAACAGCGCAAGAAGCAATCCTTGAACACCGTCCAAAAAACCCCTCCGCAATAGATACATTCTCACAAATTGCCAGCCGGGACGTATGATGATATCCGTAAGTTTGAAAATTTTTCCCTTCTTCTCAAGTTCTTCCGATGCCAGCGTTGTATATCTGTTGAGTTTTGAAAAATAATGGTAAATGTTAGGATCGGTATAATGAAGCAGATCGTGTTTCAATTCAGCGGTTTTGCCCTTTATCTCCAGCCCTTCGTGAACCTTCGCATTGTTGAACGCCGCACGTTCTTTGTGAAAGAGCCGTGCCACACGTCCGGGATACCATCCCGAATGCCGTATCCACTTCCCCAGAAAATATGCGCGACGTGCAACGGTAAAAGCGGCAACATCAGGCTGTGCCGGTATGATGCGCAATATTTCTTCGGCAAGTTCCGGAGTGACCCGCTCGTCCGCATCGAGCCATAATATCCATGAAAAGGCAGTTTGCTGCACGGCGAACTGTTTCGCTGCGGCAAATCCATCCCACTTCCGTACGAATACTTTATCCGTAAATATTTTTGCCTTTGCTACCGTATCGTCAATACTATCGGCATCGACAACAATAATGTCGCTGCAGTACGCAACGCTCCTAAGACACTCTTCGATGTTATGAGATTCATTTTTCGTAATGATAATTACGGAGATGTCGATCACGCCGTCACCTCTTCACTCATTTTTTTTACTGCGAGACAAAGACCCACAGAGAACCAAACGAACACCATGATCTCATGATCGCCGAAATTCCATTCGAAGATCCCATTCACCATAAAACCTGAAAAGACAGCAAGGGCACCAAGTGCAATATTACAGGTGAGCGGCTGCTGTTTGAACGCCGAGAAGGTAGAATATTCCGTCATCAATATTTTGACGAAAAGAAACAATACAACCGCCAAACCAACTGCGCCGAGCGTTACCAGCAAATGAACGTAATTGTTGTGCAGATGGCCCGCCGGTTCATCCCCCGTCGGCGTTCTGTACGTAAGATAAGTTTTGTATAGATCGATATCGCCGAATCCGAGAATCGGTTTGTCCTGCCACATCTTTAATCCGGTAGACCACATATTCAGCCGGCCGATGTTTGTTGAATTAGCCGGGTCAACAATGCTCTTCGCTCGTAACACCTGATGTTCCGGAGCGAACGAAAAGAAAAGGATGACGGCTGCAATAAGAATTCCAAACAGCTTACGATACTGGACAAAACTCATTACAAGCACACCGGCAATGAATCCCATCCACGCGCTGCGCGTATTCGTCAGAAGAAGCGCCAGAAACGTCGGGACAAATACGATGAAATAATACAACCTCTCTTTTTTTTGCATATCATCACTTAAGATGAACGGAATCAGCATCAATGCAACGATCATTTTCAGACCACCGGTGGTCATATAATGCTGGAATACGTACAATCGCTCTATTCCTTCATAGAAATATGTCGCCATTTCAGAAACAGAAAGTAATGCCACTGCGCCGGCAAGCAGCATCACTGCTTTCCTCACTTTTTCCTGCGATGTGAATGAGATGATGACACCATAGACGATAATGATGAGCAACAGACGTTTTGCGTTCCGCAGTGCGTCGAACGGCAGATCGGAATTGGCTGCTGTGACAAATTCGATAATAACATACGCAAGAAAAGCAGCATCAAGAGATGTTCGCGGAAGAGGCCATTTCTTTTCTTTGAAGGCAAGAAGGATAACCGCAATGAAAATAAGACCAAGCAATACCGATGCAGCGGCAATCGAGATCGAAATAAGACACACTTCCGATACCAATATCCAGTAGAGATAAGTCCTGAGTTTGTCTGATGAGATCATTGACGGTCAAATTGCATATCGTGAAGTTTTTTATAGAGACCGTTCTTTTGTTTCAGCAGTTCAACGTGCTTACCCTCCTGTACGATCATGCCGTTCTCCAGCACAATGATCCTGTCGGCGTTTCTGATCGTTGAAAGCCGGTGTGCAATCACAAACGAGGTTCTGTTCTGCATCAATCGTTCCATCGCTTCCTGAACAAGGATCTCGCTTTCAGAATCCAGCGCCGAGGTGGCTTCATCAAAGATCATGATCGGCGGATTCTTCAGCAGCGCACGGGCGATCGACAATCGCTGACGCTGTCCGCCGGAGAGTTTCACTCCCCTGTCACCGATGATGGAATCGAATCCATGCGGCATTTCTTCGATGAACGAAAGCGCATTCGCCGCTTTTGCTGCTTCGCGGATATTTTCGATCGGACAATCAACAAGTCCATACGCGATATTGTTGCGGACCGAATCATTGAAGAGGATAGTTTCCTGCGTAACGATGCCGATCTTTTCCCGGAGGGATTTTACGTCAATGGCTCGTATATCCGTACCGTCAATGAATATGCCGCCGCTGATCGGATCGTAGAACCGCGGAAGAAGATCGACAAATGTTGTTTTCCCTCCGCCGCTCGGTCCAACCAGCGCGATCAATTCCCCTTTTCTCACTCGAACTGAAATTCCTGAAAGAACAATACGCTTCTCTCCGTCGTCCGCTGCATATCCGAAGGTCACATCCTTGTACTCCACCGCTTCTTTAATATCCGAGATCGGAACGGCACCGGGAGAATTCTGGATTGCCGGTTTTGTATCGAGAATTTCAAATATTCTTTTACCGGCGGCGGAAAATTCCTGCAGCCGGTTATTTACGCTGGCAAGATCCTTTACCGGCGGCATGATCTGGAAAATGGCAAACAAAAATCCGAGAAATTCCGACGCTTTCATTTCTCCCGTGATCAGCACTTGCTGTCCGCCGTACCAAATAATAACGGCGCCGGCAAAGATCGAAAGAAGTTCCGTTGACGGTGAGGAAAGATTCCGGATACGGGTCATTTTCAGTATCGTTTTAAAATAACTTTGTGTTTCCCGCCGGAACTTTCTGTTTTCAAACTCCTCCATCGCAAAGGCTTTCACAACTTTCACATTGGAGATCGTCTCCTGCAATACGGAGGTGATGTCCGCCATCTTCTCCTGCATGATCCCGCTTTGCTTGTGCAGACGAAGCCCGATGCCGGAGATAATGAGCAGGATCAGCGGAAAAACGATGAACGCCAGCAGCGTCAGTTTCCAGCTTAAGGTAAATGCCATTGTCAGAAAGACGATGATCAGCAGCGGTTCTTTGATGAGCGTTACAAAACTTGCGGAGACTCCGCCGTTGACAACATTAACGTCATTCGTCACCCGCGAGATGAGATTTCCCGTCCGCTCGTTTGAAAAATAACTCAGCGACAGATTGTGAAGATGTTCGTATAGCGCGTTCCGGAGATCGCGCATCAGGCTTTGTTCGACCCGCGCCATCAAATACGACTGGCAGTAATCAAAAATATTCTTCATCATGAAAACGAAAAAGATTAATCCGCAGATCTTAAAGAGAGCTTCCGATTTGGTGCCGGCAAACAGATAGGTACGGATGGTCTTTTCAACATATTGTTTTACGCCGACGATCTCGTTCGGCACAAGCTCGTTCTTCGGAGGTGTTTGCGTAGCGGACACTTCCATCGGCGTCTGATCGAACAGCGTTTCCATTAGCGGAATGGTCAGATAGATCGAAGCGCCGCTGAAGAGAGAAAACATGAATGTGCAGCCGATGGATAGTGCGAGAATCCGCCAATACGGCTTTACATAGGAAAGTATCCGGAAAAAAATTGTCATTTATTTTTTGTTCAATGTGAGTCTGACGGCAACAATCTGCCGGCATGCTTAAAGTTTTTTCAACTGAGCGACTGCTTCAGCGGTAACAGGTGGTTTCGGTCCTTGTTGCCCTATCGACTTCTGATATTCCCAGCTCTTTGCATAAATGGTCAGCGAATGCAATGCAGAATAGTACGCCAGGAGGAATCCGCGAAAACCATCCTTATAACCGTGCAGTGAAAAATACATCCGTAAAAATGCCGATAACGGATTGACGATGAAATTGATCCAGCGGACTGTTTTGCCGCGCGAGACATTATTGATCACGTCAAGGGAAGAATAGTCGTTCATCTTCTCTATATACTGCTGCAGGGAATTGTAGGTGTAATGATTCAGATCAGCCTTCAACAATCCTATCATTCCTTCAATCAGGAAACCTTCATGCACAGGACGGTGGTTCATCCGCGCCTTCGTTTTTTTGAAGAGTCGCAACTGATATCCCGGATACCATCCACCATGCTCGATCCACTTCCCCAGAAAAAAACTTTTCCGCGGCACTTCGTAACCGTTCAACGTAACATTTTGACGAATCGTTTGCTGTATTTCGTCTTTCAACTCCGGCGTCACTTCTTCGTCCGCATCGATTGAGAACACCCATTCGTTCTTCGCCTGATGCATCGCGAACTCTTTTTGTTTTGCAAATCCTTCCCATTGTTTGACGTGCACGGTCGCTTTTAGAGCTTTTACGATGCTCACCGTTTCATCCTTGCTTTCGGCGTCAACCACAATGATCTCATCCGCCCATTGCACGCTCCGAAGACATCGTTCAATGTTCGTTTCTTCATTTTTCGTTATGACGATTACTGAGATCATTTCTTACATTTCATCCTCGAAGTTAGAGATGCTGACATCTGAAAAATAGGTTGTCCATTGTCATTCTGAGCGAAGCGAAGAATCTTGTTCTTCTATTTGAGTTAAAAATCGAGA
>CAJBTU010000403.1 GCA_903958625.1 uncultured Ignavibacteriota bacterium
ATACTTAAAATGATATTCCCATTGTTCATTCAATGGCTTCCACTCTTCCATTTTCATACTGCGATCTGATCTTTGTAATTCACCGCATCCTAACATCAACGAACATACGATAATTATTCTTTGTATACTTTTCATATTTTTTTTCGCGTTAATCTAAGAAAATATATTTTGTGTCCATGCAGTTTTTATATGATTGATAGAACTGCATTTCTCAACACTGGCCGGTCACTAAGAAAATTGAACTGTTTATAATAATCCGTAAAAATGAGGGCCTACAAATCTTTTTTTCTCTAAAATATTTCAATTATCCATTTCAGAGAAGATGTTTGTCGCTCATTTGCAGATTGAGAGCATTGTTCAAATGCGCAATTCACTTGCTACAAGTTTTTCCTATCAGTGAGAGAATACCGACAATAATCATTCAATATTTGTGCCATAAATTATTGCCCTTAAATTATCAAAATTACACATATAGAAAGTGGAGTTGGCATAAATACAGACAGTTGACGTCAACAATAATTGACGAGACAGTAAGTTCCCATAGTTCGTGTTTCAGGAGTATCCTCTGTTACTCTAAAATATTTAATGACTAGCGGCAAGCAAAGTCTTACTCAGTAAACAAACGTTAAGAGGTGTCGTAAATTCAAGGTGCAGTTTTCAAGAAAGATTACACATACATTCTTATGGACGTATATTTTTAGCGTTAGATAATAATTCGCTTTACAAAAATATTACACTAGGTATAGACACTGAATGGATTCACCGCTGAGCAATATACTCAATGAATCATTTCTTCATTATTAAGCTGAATTGAAAAATATATGTCTCGTCGTTTCGTCAGGCTCAAGGCATTTGGATCTAAAGAGATATTTTTTTTTCTGTATAGAGACGAAGCCCGACTGTATAGGAGGTCCCCCTTCTAAAAACCAAGCAAGACAGGGTCGTTACAATCCGATCCATGAAAACCAGCATGCATACTCTGCCAGAGAGTATCTATTGTCTTATTCCCTGCAAATAATTTGACTTGACTCTGCGGATGGGAAACGATACATTTTTATATTCACGATTTGATCAAACCTATAGAGGGAAACGGTTATGGCAAGTGTTCAATTCATCGATGTTGAAGGAAAGAAAATCCTTTCGATCGATATTGCCAATGCCGAATTGGAAGAAATAGTCGGTGTAACAAAAGAGGCAAAAATTCTCATAGCGAAAGAGCCGTTAAAATCAGTCCTGACCATTACCAATGTCAGCGGGATCCGTATCGGCTTCGGGGCTATAAAAGTGTTGAAGGATCTCGCTGTATCAAATAAACCGTACGTTAAAGCAGGAGCGGTGATTGGTTTGAGCAGTTTACAACGTATTGAACTGGATATTATCATGAAATTCTCCGGCAGGACATTCCCTACGTTCAACACGTTTAAGGAAGCATCGGATTGGCTTGTCAATCAGAACGCATGACAAGCATTCACTGATTATCCATTGAACGTTATTCACCGGATAATTTTTATATCCTCACGCAATTCCATCCTCTTATTAAAATCCGTTAAGCTAAACGTGAAATAATCACTACTCGTTTCATATCCCGTAAGGTAAAGTGAAATGCGAATATTGAATACTCAGAGGTTTTTTTGGGTAGACGTAAGACTAAGCTAATTATTAAAAAAATAGTTGCCGGGTGGCAACTACTTGAGCAACTACTTGGCAGGAAACATCAAAAATAACCAGTGTTCTCGCGCAGACTCGAACTGCGATTAGAAGTTTAGGAAACTCCGGTTCTATCCACTTGAACTACGAGAACAATGAACTAAAATACAAAAATTGGGTCAAAAATAAAAACGCAGGTACCGGCATCCTTTCCCTGCGTTAGAGTTCGGGTTATTTTATTGATATTTGATTTATTTCACAAGCATCATACGTTTTACCGAGGTAAATTTTTCAGTTGATAATTTGTAGAAATAGATGCCGCTGGAATATTTCGAAGCATCCCATTGAACGGAATAGTTTCCCGGTGTTACCTTATCATTTAATACCGTCTCAATCTGACGACCGAGAACATCATAAATCAGTATTGATGCTGAACCGTATTCAGCGATAGAAAAAACGATATTAGTTATCGGATTGAACGGATTAGGAAAGTTTTGTCCCAATGAGAATATATGAGGAGTTGCCTTCTCGTCATTAACTGCAGAGGGTTGTTTTTGTGTCCGGAATTTCAAAACGAATTGATCACCGCCCAGGGAATCCTGGTTCCCATCAATAAAAAGATTCGCCGCTGATTTTGCTCCGTTTCCTATCGTCACAGTATAGTTCGTCTCATATTGAAGTGATCCGGTCACAGATTTCCATAACAACGTATTTAACGGCGGCGATGTCGACATCCAAACAAATGTTCCGGCTGTTGCCGGTGAGATCTGAAATGCTGCCCTGACACTGGCGGTATCCATTGTCTCCGAAAAACGGATACCGATATTTTGTATCACCGAAAAATTCGTATCGTTCTTCACGGGTTGCGTTGTTTGAACGCTTGGGGGTAACGGGACCGTGGTAAACGAAAGCGTCAGTGGTTTTGCCGCAACATTTGAGGTTACCGTTTTATTATCGACAAAAACCGTCGGCTGGAGTGTATTTCCCAATCCTGCCAGAGTAATGATATAATTTGTTTTATATCCCAGCAAATTCATTGGGGTAAACGTCATAACAGTATTTTCAGCATTCCATGAGATTGTGCCTTGCACTGAAGGATTGATTGAAAAGATACTCCGGACAAATGCTGTATCCATTTGTTTAATAAAATTATATGTTATGACCGTATTCCTGGGTACAGCTGTTGCATTATCCGTCGGACTCGTTACAGCAATTCTCCCTACCGCCGCCAGTACAACTCTTACCGTATCCTGAGCATAACCGGGAGTTTCATACACTACCGAATAATTTCCGGGAGTAAGCGAGTCAAAAAGATAGAATCCATTATTAAATGCGTCGCCATTATATATTTTATTGTTGGGAAGCAATCGTACAACGATATTGTTGAGAGGAGTTGTTCCATTTTTCTGAGAGCCAATGATCATGCCAAGCGTATCATACGGAATTTTATAATACTCGACGAATCCGTTCAGGATCGCATATGCCTCTGTTTTCCGATAACTGTTGTTCAATAACCGGCGGGTTTCAGGAAAACTATCGTGGAATGATCCTTCGGACAATTCTCCAGGCATAACTAATCCACTCATTACGCCAAGATTATAACCACCACTCGTACCCCCGTAGAATGTATAGTCTAAATATACTCCGGACTTTCCGGGAATATTGCCGCCAGCAGCACTTGTCCGTAATTTTGCACGGATATTATTATAGATATAGCTCGACATATCAACCGCCTGCGGAAATGCAGGTTGACGTGTCTGGATATTCTCTTTTAATAATACACAAGTATAGGTTCCCCCGCCGGCGTTACTATGAAT
Source organism: uncultured Ignavibacteriota bacterium (assembly GCA_903958625.1). Classification (GTDB taxonomy): domain Bacteria; phylum Bacteroidota; class Ignavibacteria; order UBA10030; family UBA8401; genus UBA8401. Next base: position 3,465 of record CAJBTU010000403.1, read on the forward strand.
TGAATGGAACCAATTTACATTATTTGCATTTGCCATTTGCCAGCGTTCAGTGAGTGTCGGATCGACATCAGTCGGATAATTATTTGTTTCGCGTGTTAGAATAACAGTTGCTCCACGCGCTTGCAGCATAGGGCGAAGCAACAATGCTTTTTGGAAATTACTTTCGGATTCCCAAAATACGTTACCCGGATCAGGTTCTATCCTGCGGTCATTTGCGGCATTGTTACCACCGTGACCTGGATCGATACAAATTTTCAGTCCGTTAAGATTTGGCAGCTGCGAAAAAGAAATTGCTGATAAAAGAATGGTAAGGATAATTATTTTTTTCATATTATTCTCCTTCCTCAACCGTCAGCACGAACACCTCGCCGTCCAATGTTGTGACAACAATCTTGTTGCCAGCCGGCGATATTGCGGGAAACATTTCGATACGAGACGGAGTCTCCGTTAATGCAATGCGCTGTGAACCGTCGGACGAGACAGCAATGATCTCGGACGAATAGATCGAGCGTCCGTCATCCTTATCATCCATCCCGATGATCCATTTCCCGTCTCGAGTCCATTTGGGCGCATTACATTTGCCAAGCATAACAATGTTCTTCCCATCCAGATCGGAGACAAATGCCCCTCTCTCCATTTCTACAACTGCCAACCTTCTTTTGTCGGGGGAAAGAACCGGCCAGATATATTGTCCATTCTGCAACGGATCGGCAACCGTCTTCACTCCGTTGACGATAAGAACTATTTTTGTCTCTTCAATACCTACTACTTGTGTTACGGTTTGATCCAGCATTGGAGTAGAATTACTTCTAAACACTTTTTGAGTTTGAGAAATCCGGTCATGAATAAAAACAGGTGTTGCAATGGAATTCCCTTTTTCAATGACAATCTGTTCCATTGTTTTTATCTTCATCTCTACTGTTTCCTGGATCCGGGTGCGGTGATCACCTTCCACCGCCGTTCTGCGGTATGCAATCGTAGATCCGTCATCGGAGAGAACAAAATTATAACCCGAATACTTATCAAGCGTGATTTCCTTCAATATTTTTTTAACAAGAGAATACTGCCATATCCCGTTGTAATCCGAATTTGTCATATAGATGTCTTCTCCGGTAGGAGAGAAAACAGCATTGCTCCAATGCTCGCCCTTCGCTACGGGGAGTTTTTCCGCTGCAATAACTCGTATTTGGGCATCAAGCGCCGACTGGAACAACACAAAAAATAATATGATCTTTACCATTGAATCCTCTCAATACTCTTGCAATAATATAAAAAAAACCCGAGCGGTGTTCAATCCGTTCGGGTCATATACCAACACGTATATCCATATCCTTATTTCAACAAGATCATTTTGCGTGATTGAATAGAATTCCCGGCCTGCAACGAATAATAGTACACTCCGCTCGGCAGATGCGATGCATCGAACGCAACATGATAAACTCCGGCAGCACGAACATCATGCACAAGAGTCGAGATCTCACGTCCAAGCAGATCGAACACTCGCAGCAGCACCATGCTGGTCCGGGGAACAGAGAAGGAAATATCAGTACTAGGATTGAACGGATTCGGATAATTCTGGTTCAGGACATAATTTGCCGGAACACCAGCACTTTTTTCCTGTACACCTGTTACCGTCGCATTCACCTGTATCTCATCAAAATACATCTTGCTTTCGTTTATGAAACCGGGATCCTGAACTACAACAATGGATGTAAGAATCTTGTTCGGTCCCGTCAGCGATGAGACCGGAAATTGAATAAATTTCCATCCGCGCCAATATATTTTACCTATGTTGAGAATCTGATCGCTCGGAGAAAAATGGAGTTCAACCCGATTGCCGGATGCATCGCCGGCTATCCACAATCCGAACGTTGAATAAAAATCGACAGGCGGGAATCCGCCGGCTTTCACTTCAATCACTCCGCTGTCTGCCGACGTAAACTTGTAGGATAATTTTGCTGCGCCTGTTCCTACCCTGATCTTCTCATTGGTGAATGTCCAGTTTGTTTTTGCCGTATCGATCAATCTGGTTTTTGAGGATTGAAACGGCTGCAGCCATCCTTTTGTGTTTGCCTCCATATTGTCCACCGCTAAACCCGCCGTAAACACCTCGGGCGACGTGGTGAATTGAAAGAGCAGATCGTATTTTGTAACATTATTATAAAGATCCTTCATTCCCGCGAGCAGTTTCAGTGTGTATGTCTTCTTCGGCTGCAAATTTGCCGGAATGAACGAGATGAGTCCCTGATCGAAGACAACCTCGTTTTTGGCATTTGTCAGTGAGACATTGAGATTGTTTTCGTCTACCATTTTTAATGTTGTCGATAATGATGATGTCTGCACTGGTTCGTCAATATTGAGCACTACATCTGTGTATGACGAAACTCCGGTCTCATTCACGGATGGGTACGATTTAATCACTGCAGGGCCGACCGTATCGATCGGAACGGTAGTGAAGGATGTGCTATATGGAACAGTGCCAAGATTTCTGGATTTTGCTACATTCTTTGCACTCGTATCTATCTTCACGGTAAAGGTTGTGCTCCACGGCAGCAACGCTGTCGGATCGAATGTAAGTGTCTTGTTATCGGAACTCCAGATCTTGGTACCGGCCACGTTTGGTGTCAGAGAAAATGCGGTGTTCGTTGATGTAACATCCATGGCAGTATTGAATGTGACGACGATCTCCTTATATGCAGGGAATGCATTAAGATTTGACTGAGGAAGAGAACTTGTAACAACCGGACGGACAGTATCAGCCGAAGTTACGAGGTTCATATACGTTGTCCAATTCCAGTAAATGCCCGGATCCGTGTGCGTATTGCATGTCGGGTCGAATCCCTGTCCTGTCGACGTAACCCAGGTTTTCCATGCCGCATTCTGCCATTCCTGATGTGCAATAACGTGATTACGGTCCTTGGGAATATTGTATTTGTCGCAAAGATATTTTACAAGTTTTGCAGAAGCGTCATAACATCCGGCAGTATACCAGCCACTGACTGAGGCATATCCTTCATGTTCGATGCCGATCATGTACGAATTCCAGCAGCCAACGTGCAATGCGCGGTATTTTTCTTCCACCATCTGCGTCACTTCGCCCACCGGTGCGTCTGGTGTGCTGCCCGGGGATGTGCCTGACACTCCGTTGGGATGTGAATTGAGCACAAATTGCGAACTCACTCCGGCTGCGGCATTCTTGAACCACGAAATACAACCGAGATATGATCCTTCAACATCGTGAAGGACAACAAATTTTTGCTGAATAAGGTCCATTCCGAAGTTGCCCGAATATGCCGCATTCCATTTTGCCAGAGGATAATCAGGGGTACTTGCAGCATTTTCCGGCAGCAGCATTTTTGAATTTGCTGCAGCCTTCACTTCAAGATCTTTCACAAGAAGTTGAATTTTTTGCAGATCGATTGTCCTTTTCTTTATTGAAATTCTATCCTGTTGATATCCGGTCGAGAGAATCGAATATATTTCCAATCCTCTTCTTCCGGCAAGATCTTCCTGCGGAAATCCGCTGAACTTTGCAATGGCATTCTGCCAGCTTTCAATTGAACCAGCGTTGAATTCAGACGACTTGGGTATCTCATCGTAATATTTTTTTAACAGTGCAGCGGCGCCACGGATATTCTGCAGCGGACTTTCTTTCAGCTCTTGAACAGACACTTTGATTTCTTTTGCAGCTTCCTTCAGCGAATGGCCGAAGTATTCATTATCCCACAAACCCATTACACCATAAACGCGCGGCATACCGGTGCAGTTTGAGAATTTATCATCCTCATTCCATTTCATGTGGGTCCACCGCGTCTCCGAGAACGATATTCCGCGCAGAAGATCGGCCGGAACGCCGAATTCTGCCGCAGCTTGTTCAAAATATACATCATAGAGTTCTCTATCCTCTTCGTGGAGAACTGCCGGAAGTTTATCTTGTGCGGTTAACGGAATAATAAAAAGAATACAGATTATTAGAATATTTTTCATTCGAACCTTTTCTAAAATTAACGTTTTTGTTCTGAAGCAATCTTTGTCCTGTTCTGATCGACAATCCCGCCGCGCTGAGTTAATGCATAGACAACAATATTCAATCCAAACTGCAACTGACGAGTATTATCAAATGGCCCATTGAGTGATGCTGGCAAAATTTTCCAATAACCCCACGCAAAATTATATCCTCTATTTGAAATGAGAGCGACCATTCGTCCATTGATAAATATTGCTTCAACATACGGATAAATTTCTTTCACCTCGCGCACGCGTTTATCATACCGTACAAGATCTTCGCCGGACGGAGGTGCGCTAAACGTTTCCCATACGGTGTACAATGCATGTGTATTGGGTACTTTTTCGAACACAGCATCATATCCAAGGGCATCCTTCAGCATTTGCCTGGACGTGATATTGAATGCACCCGGTTGATAGGCATTCCCGTCATCAATAAACATAAATCCGCCATTGCGCAGATAATTTCCAATATTTCGGGCCTCTTCTTTTGTATACTTTATGCCAGCCTGAAAACCCATCATATAGAGGAACGGAACTGTATTCAATTCTTTCGAATCAAGACGGATGGTCCCGCGAATTGAAACACGCAATTTTGTACTGTCATTTGCATATTGGGCAAGACTCG
>CAJBTU010000404.1 GCA_903958625.1 uncultured Ignavibacteriota bacterium
CGGGGATTACTGGACCGCGGCGTGACGGTGCGCGACGGCGTCATAACCCATGGATATGAATTCTACGTGAAAGAATTTCAGAATGATTTTAACTTCATGATGACATCGCCGAAAAGCAAACCGAAAAAGGGCGAAAAGATGTTCTTCCTTCCGGACAATTACCTTGAAAATATCTTCTGGATGGCCCGTGATCTTTTTGAAACCCAGCTCGACGTACGTCCTTTCCTCGAAAATATGAACGGTATGGAAACGATCCTTTTCTTAAAGAAGGTAATGGAGATCGGGGAAACCCCGAAAATGGTCGACTGTTCGCGTTCTCTGGTCTTCATCATCGGTAACCTGGATGAGGTGTATAAGATGAGCGCCAACATGAACCCGGATATCGACGCAGATACATTTTACGAGGACTCACTGAAGATCAATGTGTCGCATGTAAAACGCGCACTGAGACTCCGTTTCCGCAATGAACAGATTGCACGGCTCGGCAATACGCATATTATCTATCCGTCGATCAACAATAAATCATTTCAGGCGATCATCCGCAAGGAATTGTCGCTTGTCGGAGAAAAAATTCAGAAGGAACTCGGCATACAATTCACATTTGATGAATCTGTCGCTGATGCCGTTTATAAGGAAGGGGTCTTCCCCACCCAAGGAGTCCGGCCGATCTTTACGACGATGAATCAACTGATCACATCGAAGGTAGGCTATATTGCGGAACGCATTATCATGAAGAAACCGCAGCCGGCTAAAATACGCATTCGTGTTGAAGAGAATAACCTTGTTGTTGAAATACCGCTGAAAGCTCGCTACACAGTATTTATGAAGGAACCGCTCAATTGTTCGCTCGATAAACTGCGTCAATCAACAAAGGATGAACTGCAGTCGATCGTGGCTGTTCACGAAAGCGGTCACGCGGTGGTGATGATGGCGCTCACCGGCATTATTCCTGCAAATATTTACTCGGTTACTGCCGATGCCGGTTCAAAAGGTTTTGTTTTTTCAAAAGAAGACCGCAAGTATATCAGCCGCAACAGCATAGAAAACCAAACAGCCAGTTTGTTGGGAGGATACGCAGCGGAAGAATCTGTCTTTGGCCGGCAGAATGTCACCAGTGGCTCGTCGTCAGACATCGAGGAAGCAACCAAGTTTGTAGCTAGCATGATCAAAGACTACGGTCTTGGCGATATTATTGCTCAAATCCGTCCGGAAAATATTCGCGCTACGCATGCATTGTTTGACCGTGTCGGTGACTCCAACGAACAGGTTATGCAATTGCTGAAAAAAGGATACCAGCTGGCATTGGATACCGTAAAACGGGAATCGCTCCTGGTGATCAGAATGGGAGCATATCTTAGCGACCATTCTGTAATGCCGCCGAAGATGATCAGAGAGTATGCAGCGCTTTACGGATCGGAAGAATTAAAAAGAATGATAGCAAAAGGAAATCCGTACAGTTACCGGACAACGCTGCAGATGTTAAATACAAGCATTGTTGAAGCAGAGATGCTTTCTCCAAAAAGCATCTCTGAGGCGGGAATGATAGTCTTAAATTCAGGAGATCCCTCCGGCTGATTACAATACCTTGATACCTTTACTCTGTATATTCAAGTGATGTCAGAATGATTGGAAAAACCACCAGATGAAAAAAATGCGTATCCTTCTTGATCTTGATAATACTGTCTTCTTTTACTCAAAAAAGAGCGGGAAGGTAAAGGAACATCCTAAACTGAAGTATCTCCTGGATAACTACGATGTCATATTGTTTTCCGGCCGGGATGATATCAAGGATTTCGCAGATAAATGGAATGTAGGATA
>CAJBTU010000405.1 GCA_903958625.1 uncultured Ignavibacteriota bacterium
AAGCAAAAACGGCTGGAGCGATTCTTCGATCATTTCGTGGATGGTGATCGTCTGTTTATTCAACAGCATCTGTCCGGCCTGATATTTGGAGAGATCGAGAAGATCGTTCACGAGATTGGACATTCCTCTCGTAGAAGCGAGAACTGTTTCCATCAATTTTATGCTGTCCGAATCAAGCGGCTTGCCCCCGCTATGATGACGCACCAGATAATCGATGCTGCTGATCACGATGGTCAGCGGAGTGCGAAGATCGTGGACCAGCATCGCCATGAACTGCGATTTCACCTGTTCCAGTTCCCGTTGCACTGCCATCACACGATAGATCGAACGAACGCGTGCAAAAAGTTCCTCAAGGTCAATCGGTTTCGTCAGATATTCTTCGGCGCCCAACAAGATGCCTTCGGCAATGCTTTGCGGATCACGTTTGATCGCCGTCAGGAAAATGACCGGAATCTTTGCGGTTTCCGAATTAGCGCGAAGACGGCGCAGCGTTTCAAAACCATCCATCTCGGGCATTTGAATGTCCAGCACGATCATATCCGGCTGCAGTTCCTCGGCCATAGCCAGGCATTCTTTACCGCTTGAGGCACGGTACATTGTGATCGGTTTTTTCTTTAATGCAAATTCAAGCAGATCAAGATTGTCCTCTGTGTCGTCTACGAAAAGGACTCGAGGAATCGTCGGTACAGTTTCTTCGTTTTCAAACATAATTTATTCTTCCCGTTACTTTACGTGTAAAATCGCTTTCTTTATGGCTGAAGCGATCGTGTCAGCTGAATAATCTTTCTTTTTCAATAACTCGGCGGTCATTTGATTGATCTCGGCAACCTGTGATTCCGACAATTCGATCCCCGTTAAAATGATCACGGGAATTGAGTGCCATTGATCCGATTGTTTCAGTTTCCGGAGCATCTCAAAGCCGTCCATGACAGGCATACTCAGATCCAATAGGATCAGCGACGGCCTGCTTGATTCAATGGTCGACAATGCTACTTTGCCATTGTTCGCCGACTGAACTTTATATCCTTCATCCTGAAGCACCTTCACCAGCAGCGACCGGAAATCGTCATTGTCATCGACCACCAATACGTGCTTATCGTCAATGGTCGTCGCCTTTCGCACCGTTTTCAAAACAAGCGATACATCGGCCGGCTTTGGCAGATAATCGATGGCGCCAAGAGAGAATGCCAGCGGAATATTGTCCACCATGGAATGAATGAGCACCGGAATATTCTGAGTCAACGGATTCGCTTTCAACTCGCGCAATACCTGCCATCCGTCTTTTTTCGGCATCATGATATCCAGTGTAATAACGGACGGCTGAAGTTTTTCCGCCAATTTTATTCCGTCGTCACCCGAGTTTGCGCCATAGACGGAGAATCCTTCCGGCACAAGATAATTACGAAGTATCTCAATAACATCCGGTTCATCGTCAATACACAACACGCGGGTCTCGCCGCCATTCTTCAATATGGGAATATCCAGTTTTTGGATCTGACTTATTACCGGTAATTCTTTGGGAACCGATGCCGGCGCTGGTGCTGGTACCGGCACGGGTGCCGGTGCTGCAACCGTGCTTACGACATCGGTTTTATCATTGCTTTGAAATTGCGGCGGAACGGAAAGCGTAAATGTAGATCCTTTTCCTACAACACTCTCAGCCGAAAGATCACCGCCGAGCAATTGTGCGAGTCTTCGTGCAATCGGAAGACCAAGACCGGTCCCCTGATATTTTCTGGAGTGGCTGCTATCGACTTGAGAAAATTCTTCAAAGACTTTTTCAATGTTTTTTGCATCAATGCCAATGCCGGTATCGATCACCGATATCCTTACCATCGGAGCTTCGAACCGTGCACGGATGGTGATCAACCCGTTTTCATCGGTGAATTTTGCCGCGTTGGAGAGCAGGTTCACGAGAATCTGTTTCATTTTCAACACATCCGAATTGATCACCGGAATATTCGGTCCAACGTCCTCTTTCAGGTTGATGTTCTTCTGGCGGATCAACGACTCTGCCGTCATCACGGCACCATTGATCACTTCTTCCACCGAGGCCGATTCGATGCTGACGTGCATCCGGCCGGATTCGATCTTCGAGAAATCAAGAATATCATTGATCAGCTGCAGAAGATGTTTCCCGTTCTTCAGAACTTTCTCCAATGCTTTACGCTGGTCTGCTGTCAACGGATCTCCGCGGTCTCCGAGCAGGATCGACGAAAACCCGATAATGGAATTGAGCGGAGTGCGCAGTTCATGCGACATATTGGACAGGAAGTCCGATTTCACACGGTATGCCTTTTCCAGTTCCTGCGTTTTTGTGTTGAGTTCATCGTGCTTTTTGGATATCTCTCTTGACAGTTCCTGCGTTGCTTCGTAGTTCTGGACGTTGGTAATAGCAACACCCATTTGCGGAAGCGCGCTTTCCAGCAGATCACGTGTCAGATCGGTGAATCTCTGCATCGAGCCAAGCATCAGCACGCCAATCAAATTATCCTGGAAGAGGATCGGAAACGCATACGTATACGACGGCACGGACGTTTGAATGCCCGTATCGACGATGAATATGGAATTCTTGGTGACATCGGATATTTCCAGCGACTGTTTTAACCGCGCGCATTCGCCTACGATTCCTTCGCCGATAGAGAAAGATGATGCCGATGCATTGTTCTTCGGCAGGGCAAATTTTCCCGTCAACGTAAGTTTCTCTGTCTCTCTATTATAAATGTACAAAGCTCCAACGCCCGACTTTGTCTGCTGACATAAGAGATCAAGACTTTCGGTAACAACACCGCTGAATGTATCATTCCTATTTAGAGTGGTCATCATATCGGAATATGATTTCACGCGGGTGTAATTTTCGTTGAGCATCATCGACATCCGGTTGAACTCGCCGGCAAGCTGTCCGAACTCGTCGATACGATTGATGTCAATGGTAACAAATTTCGATTCCATAATGCTTCGGGTGCCTTCACGAAGCTGGAGGAGGGGCTTTGTAATAGAGCGGCTCAACACAAAGCCGAGCGTAATCGCAAAAATGGCAAATAAGATGTTGACGAACAGGATGAACTGAGTCAGTTCGGAACCCAATTCCTTCGCATGGTCAATACGCTGTGATTGCATCAAAAGCGATTTTTCATAGATTGCAGCCGTTAAGAACCGTGCCTGAGCAAGATAATTCCTCTCCGATTCAATCTTGTCTATGCCGTCGGCAATAATGGAAACAGAATCCTTACGTACAAGACCATCGACGATCTGCATGCGTGGTTCGCCGATATAATGCGTCCACGAAAAGAACAGATCTTCTACCTGATCAAGCGCGGTCAGAGCAGTTGAATCGCGTGTTGCGCCTTTGATATCGCTGGTCAGGTCGGAAAAAGCATTCAAACCGGCGATAAATGAAACTTTAAGCTGTGGATTTTTTGACTTTGAATAAAGGTCGAGGTATTCCGGCACGTCAACAAGATCCGCACGCAACCGTTCGAGGTTGTTGAGAAACTTTACTTCCGAACTTGACGATTTATATTCCTTCTCTATCTGTATTTGCCTCGTGGTCACGATAGCGGTCATCGCGATCAGCACGATCAGCAGAAATCCAAAATAGGCAAGGACCTTAAAATATACTTTCGAACGGAACATAATTTTTTAAATGTTTGCGTACTTGCGGATTAAATTCGTCAGTTCAACCGGATCCATTGGTTTGGTATAATGATCGACGCATCCAATGGATTTGGTCAGGACCTTATCTTCGGCGCGAGCCTGTGCCGTAAATGCTATGATCGGTATGTGTTGAATTTTTGGATTTGCTTTAATCAACTTCACGGCGGCAAAACCATCCATCACCGGCATCTGCATATCCATGAGAACCAGTTCGGGGTGGTGCTGTTCGGTAAGTTCGACGGCTTCTTTACCATTTTCGGCCAATAACAATTCAATATCTAAACCGCTGCGCTTGACCATA
>CAJBTU010000406.1 GCA_903958625.1 uncultured Ignavibacteriota bacterium
ATGGATGTAAAAAAAATCCTCTCAACTGAGAGGATTTTTTATTTTCATTAAGCGATGTCGGAGAAGGGGATCGAATTCCTTTTTCAATGAAAATCGATAAAATCTTTCCATCGCTTGTGCAATTCAGTTGTGGCTAAGACATCGCCGAAACAGTATTCGGCAATATCATGGAATCGTTTTTCCTCAAAAAGTTTCCGCATGTCCAGTCCGGTAATGCCGTTTGCTTTCGGACTTCCGATGCCGAACGATTTACAATAAAAATCCAGACTGAATCTGCGCGTTACTTGATAAAATGTGAGTTGTTCGAGAAGATCGCAGTGAATTTCCGAATCGTACCTATAAGGCATCAGATTCCGCGTTGTTGGAACGCCAAGTTTTGCGGAGCGGAGCATCAGAAACGGACAATCGAATCCGCGGCCGTTGAAGGTTATGAATTGGTCGTATTTTGGAATGATGGCCCAAAAATTATGGAGAATTTGTTCTTCGGTAGCCGAAATGAATTGACATCGTTTGTCCTCTGAAAAATACTCCTCGTTCGTATCGGATTGAAAGAATACTTTTCCTTTTTGCGTGTCCGGATTATAGAGCGCCAAACAGAGAATTTGGGCGGTGAGGGGATGCAGGTTGAGATTCTTTTTGACATCTTCAATTTTTTCGTCGCTGTCAGCAAAGCGGAGAAGATAGGTCTGCGTTTCACTGTCAAACGATTCAAGAGGAAAACCAAGCGTTTCAATATCGAAAATGATTCTACTCATGCTTGTGTAATCTTATAGTTCTTTAACCCCCAGTTCGTCTCTTTTGCTGTAACCAGGATTACGGTATAGATCGGAACAGCAAGGACCATTCCCATCACACCGAGCGTTTCATTACCGATCAAAATAACAAGGAACATTGTTAAAGGATGGATGTTCATGATCTTACTGAACACTGCCGGTTGAACGAACATTTGATCTATCTGCTGTACGGCAATCGTTGCAATGGCGATCGGAACCAGCATCCTCAGGTCACCAAACTGCACGATCGAGATAAGCAAGGTCGGGATCGCACCGATAAAAGGTCCGGCAAAAGGAATAACATTGGTAAAGCCTCCAATAAGACCGAGCACCGTTGCATAGTTGATGCCAAGGGAAAAATAGATTACGGCATAAATGATCCCGACGATGACGGATTCCGTTACTGTTCCGCGGATATATTTGCTGAGCTGATCTTCGATTTTGTAAATGATGTTCAACGACATCTCAAAATATTTATTCGGCATGTTGCGGACCAGCGATTTCTGCATGTTATAATAATCGCTCAACATGAAGAACGTGATGAACGGGACGATGGCCAATGTTGCCGCCGTGCTGAGGAGACCGGAAAGCGCCTCGCCTGCGGTATTGCCAAATGATACAAGAGCGCTATTCATCTGATCCCGGATCGCCTCGGATTTCAGAAATGGGACCTCGGTGGAAATCTGTTTGCTCAGGTCATTCAGCATGATCGTCAAATGATCCTTGCTGAACGCCGCTGATATTTGCGATACTTGCGACGATATTACAGGAAAGAGCAGAATAACAGCCAGCGTCGCCAAGCTTCCTAAACCGACGAACACCAGCAGCACAGCCACCCATCTTGCTGCTCCCAGACTTTCAATGGAATCCACGATCGGTTTAAGAATGAATGTTAACGTGAACGAAATGACGAGGATGAGGAATAGATCTTCAAAGGTGGATAACACGAAGATCGGCAGAGCAATAGCCATCGTAACAAGGAACACTTTCCAAGGGCGGCTGCGGAAAAAGTTATTGTCTTCTTTCATTCTTTCACCAATTGTGATGCGATCTTCAGCGAGAGGGAAGAATCATACCCGCGTCGGACCAAATGTTCGTAAATACGTTTTTTCTTTGTCTGTTCCGGAAGG
>CAJBTU010000407.1 GCA_903958625.1 uncultured Ignavibacteriota bacterium
CGTCATCGACGATATATTTATATTCCGCTGCGTGTGTGGTTATAGCGGTGCCGTCAACGGTAACGGGAATATTTTCCGGCAATGCACTCATGGTTAGTGCGGCCGCGCGATGTTCCCGGTGGGCAAGAAAAGGTTCGGCGGCGATTTCATCCTTTTTGTCCGGCCGCATCATCAACGGTGTCTGTGCCGGTTTGTTGATCATTTTCTTTTCCAGCCGCTGCAGAAAGTAAAGAATGACGACTGCGCTGGCAAAAAAGAGTTCGTACGGCAGCAGGATCAGCGAAGTGATGAACATAAGCATCAGACCGCAGCAGCAGCACGTGGTTGTAAAAACCTCCGTTTTGTTTCCATCATTATTTGTTTTCATCTAAACCCCGCTATTGTTTCAATAAACAATTTTCCCCGTATCTATCGGGAGCGCCGTCGTTATTAATGAAGGATATATTTTTTGGCAGGGAAGAAAAATGCGATAATTGTTCTTTTCGTATTCATCAGTTATCATCCTCTCCGCAAATTATTTTTGCCGCTTCATTAGTATGAAGGACAATAATCATCCCAATTAAGGATAAATCTATTTTTGAATAAACCAAAGTTACGGTCCGGCAGTGCCGATAAATGGAAGGAGGGAAAGGTGTGTGCGTGTAATCTTCAATCCCAGCATCCAGTTCGCGGCAGATGCCGACGAAGTACAAAATTAGGGTGACACAAACATAGAAGGAAATAATATTTCAGTCAAGCAAAATAATACCTATGTAACATTGAATTATTTCACATAATAAAGCGCAATGGACGGTAATCGTCAATTTTATTGATTTATGAAGTATTGAAAAGTGAAGTGCATCCAGGAACAACGGCAGGAGGAACGGACGCTGTTCGCAAACCGTTCCGCCCGGGACTCTTCTTTTGTGAGTGCTCGATTGATGCGGTCGGTTATTTCTTCCATGGATACTCCCGGAAAACCTGCATAATTCAATACCTTATTTCGTTAAAACAGCTTCCCCCTCGATCTGTTCGAAGATGTTCTGCATTGATTCTAGATAGATCTCTTCGATTTTCATTTCGGAAGGATAGAATGGATACACAAAAAGGAAAATAATATTGTGCCATGTGGTCAGATCGGATGTACGGGAATATGAACGGATGACTTTCCCTGACGGATTGCATACGTCTGCGTTCACGATATAATCCCACGAATACCCTATTGGTACAATATCAAACATTCCCCACGTGAAGATGGTGCCGAGTACATGTTTCGCAAACGAATTCTCCCTTTTGAAGGTAATGTGAATCGTAAAATCATTGGTTCGCTTCAAACTGTCGCGGAAATTTCTCCTGTCAATGTTGTCGATGTCGTTGTCATTGTCCGTGAATTTGGCAAACGACCGGATGTTCGAGAGTTGTTTCATCGATTCGCCGAAGATGTCGCGGAATCCCCGCCTCGGTTGAACGATCTTCGGAACAACATCGAATCCTTTTTCCTGTTCGAGATGCGTGAAGTAAAAGAATACCGTTACCGGTGCCGACGGAGCACTGTTTGGTGCATCGGCACGGTACATTCCTGACATCTCCGAACGGAATGACATGCAGGAACTGAGAAGCATCAGCGCCGCACCGGCTGTGACAAACAATAGGGCCATCTTTATTTGATCTCGAACCATTGAAACTCCAAAAAGCATTTAATGAAATATCGTTTGTTTCAACTCTTATGGTGTTGCGGAAAAACGGGTAAAATATATTTGCGCTTCACCCATGGTTTTAAGTATAAATGATATCAACAATGTATTGATATTCCGGCTGCGGGGCGTCATTCCGCTTTTTCAACATGGGAATATTTCCGCATTCCGATGGTGAAGAGCAGGAACAGGAAAACAACGATCGCAACCCAGATGGTTGCCATATTGTCGATTCCGTATTTTGGGATATAGGAACGGAAATTAAACGCGAACAATAACACAATAATGAATGCCGAAGCGAGAAAGAGCCAGAGCTGTTTCTTGAACATGACAACTCTCAGCAATGTGCCGAAATGCTGGCAGGTGAGATATCCCTGCATCGATCTGAATACCGATACACCCTGCAGCGTAAAAGCATGGCGGTAAAATGTGGTCGCTTCTTTATTGCATGATGGACAGGTCATACAGCCTCGATAGTTGTTGTGAAGAGATTTGTTTTTACGGTAACTTATTTTCTGCCATTACCCATCCAATCCGCCGCCACGATAAGTAGTGTGTCAGCAGAACCCAGAAGGTGAGCAGTGCCGTATTGGAATAATAGTTAGCACAGCCGTTGTATGGAGGGAAAAAAACAGCACTGAGTAATCTCGGGAAATATTCCATGGCCCAAAATGCGGCTAAGGCCGACGAAGTACTATTAATGTTCCGCCAACGTAATTGAAAAACAATGCGTTGTCAAGTGAAATATCCTCACTTTGTCACAGCCGCGATGGTGGTGGTGATTTACCGTTGGAGAAGATCATCCCAAATAAACATTCCGCAGCGGTAAATATAGCCAACGGATCGATCACTGAAATCCGTTGGCTTAATAAAACCATGGAATCACTTCATATACATCATTTTTTTCAATTCAACAAAATTACCGGCGAAGAGTTTGTAAAAATAAATGCCGCTGGAGAAGCTGCCGGCATTCCATTGCACTTCGTTCCATCCCGCAGATTGTTTTTCGTCCACAAGTATTGCAATCTCTCTTCCAAGCAGATCATACACTGTAAGTTTCACTTGTGTTGAAGTGGGGAGTGCGTAACGAATTGTTGTTGAAGGATTGAAGGGATTGGGATAGTTTTGTTCCAGACGATAAATCGCCGGTATGTCTGCAATATCATTAACGGAACCGGGGTCATTCGGAAGGTCATGTTCCACTGCGCCGATATCGGGTTTTGTTCCTGCCGTTCTCGGCCGCACGGTATTGAAATAATCCAATACCGGAGCATTCAATGTTATGCCCCCCAGCAATGCCGATGAGGAACCGGTTCCGATACACGGACTTAAATCAGAAAGATGGTACAACGAATCGTTTGCGACGAACTGCGGATCGAGTGTGAAATTTGATGAGGAATATATTGTACCGCTTAAAGCAGAACTGGTATTGTATCGGACAATATTATTCATTACCAATGCATACGAACCGGTATATGCCACAATTCCATAACCGATGTTTCCAATAACTGTATTATTGATAACAAGGACACCTGAGGTGATGTTCGCTGCAATTCCGTTTCCGTTATTATTTCTCACAATGTTGTTCTGAACAATGCAATTTTTCTGGTTTCGCTCAAAATAGATCCCGCCGTTATTCCCATTCTTCGCAATATTCCCCGATACATAATTACCATCGATGACAGCATAACATGTATCGTGCACAAACATTCCCCCGATTTGGTTGGCAGTATTATTAATGATAACATTATTTTTAATGATACCGGAGACACCTTTGCCGGAGATGGAAATTCCGCCTGCAAAAACCGAGGCATTGTTTCCCCGGATCAGATTACCTTGAATGAGCACCGTATTGAAACCATAACCTCCGCTATTGCCTGCCTCAATACCCCCGACAGAATAACTGTTGTTATACAGGACTGTATTATTGACGATTCTGCCATCTACGCTCCAGAATTCTATGCCGCCTGCCGCATTTACTCCCCCTGCAAGGTTGTTCTCTGTTACGATGTTCGATTCGATAATCGAATATTTGTTGGGAACCGGCCAATCAATATTCAGAAAACTGATTCCGCCTCCGTATGCTTCTGCATATGGGGGGAAAATGATAATAGTATTTCCCCGGATGATATTATTCTTTATTGTTGCACCACCGGAATTGACGTCAATACCTCCTCCGGTGACAATGCTTACACCAAAAAAAGTATTCGCATGTTTTGTACCGGTCCCTTTGGTGATCGTTAATCCGGTGATCACTGTCGTAGAATCTGTGTTGGATCCAACGGATATTACTGACCCGCTGTCCGGATTCGTCGGCGCACTTCCGTCGATGATCGTTTTGGAAATGTGCGATGTATCTTTGTCAAGATGATACAAACTTGCAAGGGTGATCTTTTTATTCAGGAGAAGATTTTCTTTATATGTTCCTTCGGAGACCAGTACTGTATCACCGTTGATAGCTGCATTGATTGCCAGCTGAATCTTTGCATAATCCTGCGGCACTTTGCGTGTAGCAGCGTTAGCAAATATTGTTGTGCAAAGCAGTACGAAAAGAGCAATAGAAATGTCTCTGCGCATATAACCTCCTTTAATGTAATATGGTAAGCATGTAAACATCTATTGGTATGAAAGTATCAATTCCCGGAAAATAAAATATCCGTGATCGGCCGATATCTTTTCTTTTCGATTATGAAGAAAAAACAATGACTGAAAATCAAAACGATCTCCGTTCAAACGGTAATGCCGGAATAACAGTAATTCTGGATGAACCTGTCTTGATTTATGTGGATTTGTTGAACCGGCTAGCCGGTGGATGGAAGGAGGGATGGTATGAAATCGGAATCTGCTGCAAGATCCCTAGGTCCAATTCGCGGCAGGAGCCGACGAATA
>CAJBTU010000408.1 GCA_903958625.1 uncultured Ignavibacteriota bacterium
AGAACGGAGCCGACGATCTCTAACAGGCTCACTTCGTCGTCAACAAAAAGGATGGTCTGTTTTCGTATGGACATTAGATTTTTTTTACTTGTTGAATGATCTTCAGCATCTGATCATGAATGATACCGTTGGTTGCCAGCGTATTCGGGTTGTAGATGATGTCGCTGTTATCATTGGAAAAATTCGTTACCTTTCCTCCGGCCTCTTTCACCAGCAATATTCCCGCTGCTTTATCCCACGGCTGCAGCGTCACTTCCCAATATCCGTCGAAACGGCCTGACGCAATATAGGCAAGGTCTATTGCCGCCGAACCAAGCCGGCGAACACCTTGCGCTACGGGAAGAAAATTAATGAAATGTTCGATGACATTTTCGGGATTATCCTTCACGTTATACGGAAAGCCTGTTACAACCAATGCATTGATGAGCGTTTCTGTCGTCGATACCGAGATCTTCCTGCCGTTAAGAAAGGCACCTTTCCCTTTTTCCGCAGTAAAGAGTTCGTCGGCGTTCGGATCGTAAATGGCTCCGACGATAATCTCCCCTTTGAATTCGATACCGATCGTTACGCTGTAGATCGGAAGTGCATGGGTATAATTCGTCGTTCCGTCAAGCGGATCAATGATCCATCGGTAATCGGAAGTGCCGGCATTCGCGCCGCTTTCTTCACCGAGGATGGAATGTTCGGGGAAATGCTCCTTGATCTTTTTGATGATCAGTGCTTCGGATTGTCTGTCGATCTCGGTGACAAGATTCGTTTCCTGACCGATCTTCCGTTCGATATTCTTCACCTTCCCGACATTTGCTTTCAGGAATTTTCCCGCTTCTACTGCAGCTTCTTTCGCTATGTTCAACATAAATTTTTAACCGCCGGGAGGAATGATTCAGTCTGCACGCATGATGCAAGATCTGTGTCCCTCACTTGCATCAAAATAGAAAATTATTGACCGCTGTTCAATTGAATTTATTACCCCATATTGATTGCGAAGAATGTTCCTTCTATATTAGGCCATCAGATCGAAGAACACTATGACCGAATCGGAATTCCGCCTTCTTATTGACGCTGGCATTTCTTCTCATGCACATTTCCGAAACCGCTGGGAAAGCATGGAAGAGGACGATTCTTTGTCCGTTTCCGGAGAAAGATCGGCTTCAATCCTCTCTGAACTTGGAGAGCGATTAAATGACAATTATCCGTTCTTTCACCCGCGATATGCCGGACAGATGATAAAACCGCCCCACCCGATCGCAATGGCCGCTTATATGATGGCAATGCAGATCAATCCGAACAACCATGCGCTGGATGGCGGTCCGGCCACCGCAAAACTGGAGTTGGAAGTTGTGGGCCAAATAGCGAAGATGTTCGGGTACACCGATCATCTCGGGCATCTGACTTCAAGTGGAACCTTCGCAAATCTTGAAGCATTATGGGTCGCCCGCTCGATTCATCCGGATAAGGCGATAGCGTACTCACCCTCCGCACATTATACGCACAGGCGAATGTGTGAAGTTATCAACGCACGGTCAATGGAACTTGATGTCACAGATCTGGAATTGCTTGAAACCGAACTGAAAAAAGGATCGATCGGCACGCTTGTCGTTACGATCGGAACGACGGGGACCGGATCGGTAGAACCATTGCACCGGATCCTTCCTCTGGCAAAAAAATACGGAGTGCGGATCCATGCGGATTGTGCCTATGGCGGATTCTTCACGCTTCTTGCACATGCTCCGGAACCGATCATAGCACCCGAACCATTTCTTGTCCTTCACGAGTGCGATAGCATCGTCATCGATCCGCACAAGCACGGTTTACAGCCGTACGGATGCGGATGCGTACTCTTTCGTGATGCAACTGTAGGTAAGTATTATCGGCACGATTCACCATATACATACTTTACGTCAAAAGAATTACACCTGGGAGAGATCTCGCTGGAATGCTCACGTGCGGGTGCTTCTGCAGCGGCATTATGGGCAACGCTCAAAGCCTTTCCGTTGAGAGCAGACGAGGGTCTCGGGCCAATACTGCGAAAAACCCGCCACGCTGCGGTCGTTTGGAGTGAATTGATCTCCTCCAGCCGAATTCTGATCGAGTATTGCAAGCCGGACCTCGATATTGTAATTTATTTTCCTAAAACGCCGGTTCTCTCAGCTTCACGTATCTCGGCGGCAACAGAAAGGATTTTTACGACTGCAATGCATCGTTCCGAATCACCGCTCTATCTTGCTGCCTTTGCAGTCCCCTCTTCAGCAATGGCAAAATACTCAACGGATTTTGTCGCTGATATCCCGGTGACAAAAGTGCTCCGCAGCGTTCTTATGAAACCCGAGCATGAGCATTTTGTCACGACCATTTTTAGAGAAATTACCGCTATTTCTGGAAGTATTCTCTAAGAAATTAGGCATAAACTATGGAACATTTTTTTCTTCTGGGACGTTTACCATACAACACAATACATTAAAGGACTATGAAATCATTATTTATTACTTCGTTCATTTTTTTGACATTTTCACTATCGGCTCAAGATAATCAACAGCGACTATCGGGAAAAATCGTCGGTCACGTGAAGAATTATTCAACCAAAGAAGCTGTTATCAGCGCAACAGTCGTCATTCAGGGAACTACGATCGGCGCAGCGACAGATATCGACGGCAATTTCGTTATCAGCGGCGTACCGATCGGAACGTACAATGTTCGTGCAAGCGGCCTTGGATTTCAACCGATGGTTAAAACCGATGTGGTCGTGTCGGTAGGAAAACCTGCCGACGTTCATTTTGAACTTATGGAATCCACGGTGGAACTTGAAGGCGTTACGGTGACCACGGAATATTTTCAAAAGTCACCGGATGCCCCAATTAGCGTCCAGGTATTAGGTGCGGAAGAAATCCGGCGGCTTCCGGGTGGACTGGAAGATGTTCTGCGGGCCGTTTCCATTTTACCAGGAGTGGCCCAGGTAGAAAACGGGAGGAATGATCTTATTGTCCGCGGCGGCGCCCCATCGGAGAACCTTTTCGTCATCGACAATATTGAAGTTGCAAATATCAATCATTTTGGGACCCAGGGAGCCGGAGGCGGTCCATTGAGTTTTGTAAATTTGGATTTTGTGAACGAAACAACATTCAAGAGCGGCGGTTTCGGAGCAAAATACGGTGATAAACTTTCTTCGGTCCTAACGATCGACCTTAAGGACGGGCGCGAAGACCGGTTTGGCGGCAAGGCGACCATATCTGCTTCACAATTTGGTCTGAATTTGGAAGGACCGGTGAATGAACACGGATCGTATCTGTTCTCAGCACGAAGAAGTTATCTTGATTTTATTTTTAAGGCCGCAGGATTCGGATTCGTACCGGAATATTGGGATTTTCTCGGAAAAGTGAATTACAATCTCACACCAAAAGACCAGTTAAGATTTCTCGGCATCGTTGCTCTCGATAATGTGAAACTCTTCAACGATACTGAGAATAAGCGGTACACCAATTCCCGCATACTCTCCAGTAATCAGGATCAATTCGTCGGAGGTGCATCGTGGAGGCATTTACTGGATCATGGATTTTCAACAGTGACATTGAGTCAAACCTATTATGGATTCCGGTATCAGCAGAATGATAGTTTGCTGAATCCATTGTTCCGCAGCAATTCCGATGAATATGAAACAACACTGCGAGGCGATGTTGTCTACCAGTTAGGCAAAGAGACGGAATTTTCATTCGGTGCACTTGGCAAATTCGTCAGTTTCACGTCGAATATCATTCTGCCATCTTTTTGGACGAACTTCGGACAGAACCTTTCCGTAAATGCCGTATTGGATACGACGGCAATAAAATCTGCGGGATATCTTCAGGTCTCCCAACAATTTTTCCATAATCTTCGCGCTACGCTTGGCGGAAGATTTGATTATTTCAATTTGATCAAAAACACGGTCACGTTCTCACCGCGGTTCTCGCTGGCATATGCAGCCACCCCGTTATTGACGATATCGGGAAGCATCGGGAAATATCACCAAGCACCGTCATATATTTGGCTGGTAGCAAACACTGCCAATCATAATCTCAATTATGTTACCGTCGATCAATATGTATTCGGTATTGAATATCTGCTGCAGTCCGACGTGAAAATATCCATCGAGACATATCGAAAGAATTATTCCGATTATCCCGCAAGTACCGTACGGCCATATTTGGTGCTTGCCAATACCGGCGGCTTCGGCGGTTCACAGGAAGGATACGCTTCGTTCGGCTTGGATCCTTTGGCAAGCGCGGGATCCGGTGCATCGCGCGGGATTGAAATATTTTTGCAGAAAAAATTATCCGAAGTTCCCTGCTATGGTTTGCTGAGCATCACGTATAATGAATCGAAATTCAAAGCGTTGGACGGCGTTGAGCGTTCATTTACATACGATCAGCGGTGGATCGTCAATATCGGCGGAGGATATATCCTCAACGAACTTTGGGAGTTCAGCAGTAAGTTCCGTTTTGCCACGGGTCGCCCCTATACGCCGTATAATGCGGATGGAACGCAGAATATCGCGGCGTTTAACACATCACGCATCGGCGCAAACCATAGTTTAGACCTGCGCGTTGACCGGCGATGGAACTTCGAGCAATGGAACTTAATTACCTACATTGATGTGCAGAACATCTACAACCGCAAAGCGCTGAATGCGCCGGTCTTTGACGTACGGACAAAAGAAATAAAACAGCCCGCTGGCGGAATTGCACTTTTGCCCTCCATTGGTATCAGCGCAGAGTTTTAAAACAGCAAGGCCATCGGATTGCTCTGCGCAATCCAATGGCCTTCGTAAACAGACTACTTTTCTATTTTTCTTTCAGCGGAATCCCCAGTTCTTCAAATTTCCGGTAGAGCGTGGAAAGACTCAGCCCAAGGTCCTTTGCGACCCTGTCTTTATCACCGCCATGGTGTTTTAATTTTTGTTCAATGTAGCGGCGTTCAAACATGTGTACCGCATCCTTCAATGACTGCGAGGAATAATCGATAACGGAGATCTGCGCGCTTGCCTGAAGTTCTTCCGGCAGATGCTGTACATCGATGATCTCGGCATCGCAGAAGATCATCGCACGTTCAACAATGTTCTGCAGTTCGCGTATCTGACCTTTCCACTGATGGTTCACCAGCGCACTCATTGCCTGGTTTGAAATTGCTTTGATCGCTTTTCCCATCTCACCCCGGAACTTCGAGATGAACGAATTCACCAGCAGCGGAATATCTTCCGAACGCTCACTCAGTTCCGGCAGATGGATCTCCACAACATTCAACCGGTAGAAAAGATCTTCCCGGAATTTCCCTTTGGCGATCTCTTCCTTTAGGTTTCTGTTCGTTGCCGCGATGATCCTTACGTTGATCGGTATCGTATCGTTGCTTCCAACGGGAGTGATCTCACGCTGTTCCAGTGCCCGCAGCAGCTTCGGCTGCAGATGCAGCGGCATTTCGCTGATTTCATCCAATAGTAATGTCCCGCCTTCAGCCGCTTTGAATGCACCATCTTTATCGCTTGTTGCGCCGGTAAATGACCCTTTTTTGTGTCCGAAGAGTTCGCTCTCAAACAATGTCTCTACAATCGCACCGCAGTTGATGGCATGAAACCGCTTACCGGAACGTTTGCTATGTCCGTGCACCGCCCGGGCGACAAGTTCTTTTCCCGTTCCGCTTTTTCCGGTGATGAGCACAGTTCCTTCGGTTGGCGCCACTTTCTGAATATCCGAGAATATTTTTTTCATCGCTTCGCTTTGGCCGATTATGGACGAGAAGTCAAATTTCCGGTTCACTTCCTGGCGAAGAAGCGTATTCTCCAAAATGAGATCTTTATATTCGAATAATTTTTTGATCCGGAAGAGCAGATCATCAAACTCGATCGGTTTTAGAAGATAATCATATGCCCCTTTGCGGATTGCCGCAACAGCTGTTTCAATGGAAGCGTAGGCAGTGATGATGATAACAAATGTTTGCGGAAAACGTTCGGAGATCTTTTCCAGCAGTTCCGGACCACGTAATTCCGGCATCTCGATGTCGGTAATGACGAGATCAAAAAGATTTTCATTCATCAGTTTTAATGCAACGGCACCATTCTCGGCCTTACGAACGGCATATCCCTCTTTCTCGAGGATAAAACCGATCGAATCACGAATGATCTCTTCGTCGTCAACAACCAAAATTCTTTTCTTCATGTGTTACCCTTTTTTCGGCATTCGGACGATAAACGTTGTTCCTTTGGTCAATTCGCTTTCAACATGGATGTCACCGCCAAAATTCCGGATGATTCCCAAACTAACCCAAAGACCCAGTCCTGTTCCTTTGCCAACTTCTTTCGTTGTAAAAAACGGATCGAATACTTTCCCTAGGTGATGTTCGGCAATTCCCGTGCCATTATCGGATATGCTAATTTCGACTTTTTCGTCCGATTGTTTTGTCAATACTGAGATTGAGGATTCCGGATTTCCCATGCTTGCGTCAACCGCATTCATTAAAATGTTGAGAAAAACCTGTAGGAGCTGGTCATGGACGGCACTGATAAAGGGAAGATCGTCCTCCAGTGCCACATTAAATTTAATACTCCGTGCTCTTTTTCCGTACTGAACAATGTTCAGTGCTTCGCGTACGACCAAATTTATGCTCACATCCTTCACTTCGTGCGTAGAAGGACGGGCAAAATCAACAAGTTCGCGAATAATCTTTGAAATCCGGTTGATCTGGTTCTTTACCAATTCCAGTTTTTCCTGGACAAAATCATCTTCGGTCTGGCGTTGAACAACTTGAACAAGCGACGAGATCGACGTAAGGGGATTACCAACCTCATGCGCAATACCGGATGCCAGCGTTCCAAACGTCTCCATCTTTTGTGAACGGACAACCTGGCGTTCAAGGATCTTTTGTTCGGTTATGTCTCTGTGAGCGCCGAGAAACCCGATCACTTTTTTCCTTTCATCAATAATCGGCGATATCACCAATTCAGTGTGGAAGATTTCCCCGTTCTTTTTTCTATTCTGAAGTTGTCCAACCCACTGCTGACCGGTATTGATCTTTACCCAAACCTTTTTCCAGAACTCCTTGCCATGTTTGCCGCTGCTCAATTTGCTCGGGTTCTCACCGATCAATTCTTCTCTTGAATATCCTGTAATGTGCTCAAACGCAGGATTAACAAAGATCATTTTCCCTTCGGTGCTGGTAATTTGAATTGGATTCACCGTCCGGTATATCACTTCCGAAAATCGGAGC
>CAJBTU010000409.1 GCA_903958625.1 uncultured Ignavibacteriota bacterium
ATGGGTTATATCGGTGAATATGAAATGGGATTCCAGGAGAACATTGGTATCGGTGCGACGGTTGGTTATTCCGGATATTCTGAAGAACTTGCATTCTTCAGTGCTAAAGGGGAATGGAGCTATACAAATATCTATATCGTTGCCAACGGCAATTATCACTATGACTTTTTGAAAAATGAGAAACTCGATACATGGGCTGCATTGCATGTCGGTTACAATGCCGCAACAGTGAAATGGTCTTGGACAAGTGGAACCTCGTTATTTACACCTGCAGCGGCTACAGCCGGCGGTGTTGTGATCGGTTTATCTGCGAACGCACGGTACTTTTTATCCGATCAACTGGCTGTCTCCGCACGCCTTGGTTTCGGTCTTGGTATTGTAAATATTGGTGTTGATTATAAATTATAACTGTTCTTAAGATTTAAATAAAAGGGAGAAGTGATTCTCCCTTTTATTTTTTAAATTCCTTTCGATTTGCTGCAAAGTGCTAATTCATTCTATAAAAATTATCCTTTTTACTTTTCCAGTCACGATCCTTATCAGTGCTGTGTATTTATGTAATCTGTATGTTTAGTTATAGTAACGTATTTTTCTATTTGTTTGATATATTTTCTCTTGACAATACGGTAAACCCCTTATATATTTGCTTTGCCTTTAAGAGTCATAATTCACTAAACCTCAACAATTCATAGGAGTAACAAAATGAAAAAAATCCTAGCAGTAATTTTAGCAGTTGTGATGATGTGCGGAGTGGTGATGGCGCAAGACGTACAAAATCTCGGCACAAAAGCCGGCGATAAATCAATGAATTTTACTTTTAACGGATTAGGTACATTTGGTATTGGTGCAACTGGTCCGCAAGGCGGAGTTGGATTATCCTACTTTTTAGGTTCAAACGCTGCTGTTCGTGCTGGTTTGCAAGTTATGAGTTCAAGTTCAACGGTTCCTGCTAACCCAGGTACAGGACAAACGGGAACAGACGGAAGTAAATCATCATTTACATTAGCACTGAGTGCAGATTATTTGATGTATATGCAAGGTGCTACATCACGTGTACGTCCGTACATGGGCGCTGGTTTTAGCTTTGCGATGACATCATCGGAAAGTAAAAATGCAGTTATCGCACCTACAGTTCAGGCAACGACAAAAGGTGTTGGCGCAGGCACAACACTTGGTTTGATGGGTATTGCCGGTGCAGAATTCTATCTGTATCCTGAATTAAGCTTATCGGCAGAATATACATTGACATTGTTCAGCATGAATTCACCTGCCGATGTTGAAATTTCATCGGGCAGCACAACTGTGACAACAAAACAAACAAGCTCGACACAGATCCTTGGATTCGGCACCGCTGGTGCAGCAATACACATTTATTTCTAATCTGAATAAGTTTAGAGAAAAAGCAGGCGTCTCGATTAAACGAGACGCCTTTTTTATTGCAGTTTTTTTGTATATTCCTCTATGAAAGTTGAATCGGATTTCCTTGTTATTGGCAGCGGCATTGCAGGACTCTCGTATGCTTTAAAAGCGGCCGAGCTCGGCACTGTTGCCATTGTTACAAAAAAAGAAAAAGCAGAATCGAACACCAATTATGCTCAGGGGGGCATCGCTGCTGTCGTATCAAATACGGATTCGTTTGAACATCACATCAATGATACGATGAAAGCCGGAGGTTATCTTTGTCATAAACCGGTCGTTGAACTAGTAGTGAACGAAGGACCGCTGCGGATCAAAGAATTGGTCGATGTTGGTGTACAGTTTACACAGAATGAGCAAGGACTCGACCTTGGAAAAGAAGGGGGGCACTCGCATCATCGGATCGTGCATGCGGCGGACCTTACGGGAAAAGAGATTGAACGGGCGCTTCTGGCAAAAATTTCTGCTCATCCAAATATAAGAATCTACGAAAACCATATTTCCATCGATCTCATCACCGAACATCACTTGTTCGGTATTGAAAAACAGTCCAGGGGTTCAATCCATTGCTGGGGTGCGTATGTATTGGATGTTGAACAGAATGTAGTGAAAACATTCCTGGCATCGACCACGCTTCTTGCAACGGGAGGTGCCGGTCAAGTATATTTGCATACGACAAACCCTTTGATTGCAACCGGTGACGGTATCGCGATGGCATACAGAGCCGGGGCAACGATCGCTAACATGGAATTTATACAATTCCATCCCACTACTCTGTATAATTCCGGCTCACCGTCATATCTGATCTCAGAAGCCGTACGCGGTTTCGGAGCGATCTTACGCAACAAGAAGAATGAAGACTTCATGAAAAAATACGATCCGCAGGGTTCTCTTGCCCCGCGGGATATCGTAGCCCGCGCGATCGATTCAGAATTGAAACGAAGCGGCGATGAATGCGCCTATCTCGATCTAAAACACTTGAGCTCGGATTCCGTAAAGACCCATTTCCCAAATATTTACGAGCGCTGCTTGAAATTTGGAATTGATATTACAAAAGACCTTGTTCCGGTAGTTCCGGCGGCGCATTATTCATGCGGAGGAGTGATAACGGACCAAAATGGCGCTACGCTGATCTCAGGACTGTATGCTGTAGGTGAAGTGAGCATGACCGGACTGCATGGGGCAAACCGGCTTGCAAGCAACTCTTTACTGGAAGCTGTTGTCTTTTCACACCGTGCAGTAGAAGCGGTAAAACGTTCTGATCTGCAAAAAAATAAAATTATCACGAATATACCCGATTGGGATGACAGCGGTACGATCAACAGTGAGGAATGGATTCTGGTTTCGCACAACCGTAAAGAGATTCAGCAGCTAATGTGGGATTATGTCGGCATCGTCCGCTCAAATCACCGATTGGAACGTGCGCAAAGAAGGATTAAACTGATTTTGGAAGAGGTAAAAGATTTTTATAAGCGGACCAAAGTGACCGAAGGACTTATTGAATTGCGTAACCTTTCCTGCGTTGCTGATCTTATCATTCGATCAGCGTTAGAAAGGAAAGAAAGCCGCGGGCTACACTTTACAACAGACTATAATTTTTTAGATGATACTCATTGGTTGAAGGATACGGTCGTAAGTTAAATGAAAACAAAAAATTACGTTCGGTTTAAGAATGACAAACCTCGTCCTGCATGCGGAATATTTGCGGTACACGATCATCCAAGTGCTTCCCTTTTGACGTATTACGGACTGCATGCGCTACAGCATCGTGGACAGGAAGCAAGCGGAATTGTTACCAGTGAATACAGGGAGGAGAAGAAGCGACGTTATTTCAATATTGTTAAAGGGATGGGACTTGTTACCGATGTGTTTAAGGAGCCTGAAATTCTTTCTTCCACATTGAAAGGGAGGATGGCGATAGGCCATAACCGGTATTCAACCACCGGATCGGCGAATAATGATAAGAATATTCAACCGTTGATCGTCAATTACCGCGATGGAAATCTTGGAGTAGCACATAACGGCAATTTGACCAATTTCAGAATAATCAGAAAGCGACTGCAGGATGAGGGCACGATTTTTCAGACCACATCCGATACCGAACTTTTCCTTCATTTAATTGCACGCAGCAGGCAGAAAGAACAGATAGATCAGATTAAAGAAGCGATCAATACTGTTGAAGGAGCATTTTCGCTGTTGATTATGACAGATACGTTATTAATTGCTGCGCGCGATGTTCATGGATTTCGTCCTTTAGCGCTGGGCGAAAAGGATGGCAGTTATATTGTCGCTTCCGAAACCTGTGCTTTTGATATTATCGATGCCAAATATATCCGCGATGTGGAGCCGGGAGAGATTCTCATTATCGACAAACGTGCGGATTCCAAACAACAATTGACTTCTTACCGGATTAACAAGCAGGTGGAAGAGTCACATCATTGCATATTTGAATACATCTATTTTTCCCGTCCCGACAGTTTTATTTTTGGCGAGAGTGTAGACAAGGTCCGCAGAAAATTAGGAAAATCACTTGCCCAGGAATCACCAGTGGCCCCGGATAAGGACGAGAAAACGATCGTTATCAGTGTCCCTGATTCAAGCAACACCGCTGCGCTTGGTTTTGTGACAGAATCGATTAAACAGGGGATCAATACGAAACTTGAATTAGGTCTCATCCGCAATCACTATGTCGGACGGACTTTCATCCAGCCGGAGCAGGGACAGCGCGAAATGAAGGTGAAGACCAAATTCAATACGGTGAAGGGGGTGCTGAAAGGAAAGAAAGTTGTTGTTGTCGATGATTCCATCGTTCGAGGAACGACATCAAAACAACTTGTGAAGCTTCTGAAAGAGGCAGGACCAAAAGAGATACATTTCAGAATTACATCACCGCCAATCGTCAATTCATGCTATTACGGAATGGACTTCCCGAACCGTGAAGATCTGATCGCGGTTAAATGCGACCAGGATATCGAAAAGATCCGTAAAGAACTCGGTGTTGACAGTATTCAATACCTCTCGACAAAAAAAATGCTCTCTTCCGTTCCCAATGGCGAGAAAAAAGGATATTGCACTGCGTGTTTCGGAGGCAAATATCCTGAGCCGATAGAAAACGTGACCGATAAAAATGATCTTGAGGCGTAATGCGGTGGAGTTTTGTCGTAAATATTCTGCTGGTTGTTATAAACATTCTATACGGACAAACGTATATCGTCAAACTCAAGGAAGCAGCAAGCGATTCTTCGGCGGTACGCTCGTTCATTCAAAAGAGCCTGGATAAGACAAAATCAAGAATAGTCCGACCAATTACTTTCACCATTGCTCCACTTGCTCCGTATTCTACTCTTACCAAAACAAGTTTTCCATGGCATCAGTATTATGTTATCCGGTTTTCACAAGCACAAAGTCCGCAGCTGATAGAATCTATTGCCGCTCTTAGCACCGTAGAGTATTTCCACCCCAGTTATACGTATAGAACCTATTCCGTTCCCAATGATTCTGCATACTTGTCCCAATGGAATCTCCGACGCATCGGCATTTCATCATTATGGCTTGATGGGACGTTCAACACCTCCATGCCTGAAGTGAAGGTCGGTGTTATTGATACCGGTATCGATGACGGGCATCCTGATCTGGTAAATACCATAGCGTTGAATCCTGGTGAAACAGGAGGCGGTAAGGAAAGTAACGGGATCGATGATGACGGAAATGGTTTTGTTGATGACTGGAGAGGCTATGATTTTGTGGATGGCGAATCGGAAGACGCAGGGGATTGGAACCTGCGTGACAATGATCCACGCGACGAAAACGGGCACGGTACGGCTGTATCGGGTATCATCGGGGCACAATCGAACAATTCTATTGGACTTACAGGGATTATGCCTGCAAAAATCCTACCGCTTCGGGCCTTTGGTAAAAACGGCAATGGCACTGACATTGATATCGCCTCAGCAGTGGTGTATGCTGCTGACAATGGAGCAGATGTTATTAACATGAGCTTTGGTGATGTCGTGCAATCACCGATGCTGCATGATGCCATTAAGTATGCTTATTCAAAAAATATTATTCTCGTAGCATCAAGTGGGAACGATGGCAGCAATAACCCACATTATCCATCGGACTTTAACGATGTAATATCAACAGGTTCAGTCGGTCAGCATGATGTTCGTTCTTTCTTTTCTTCTTATAGTCCGTCTCTCGATCTTATGGCACCGGGAGAACAAATCGTTACGGCAACAATGGGCGGGGGTTATACTGACCAGTTTTCCGGCACTTCGGCTGCGGCACCGCATGTTTCGGGAGTAGCTGCCTTAATAAAGAGTATGGAAAGAGAGAAAATAATATCAAATCCAGCATACAAAGAGCTTTCAAACGAAGAAATTCGTGGAGTTCTATTGAATTCAGCAGATGATGCAGGTGAGAACGGGTGGGATAAATATTACGGAGCAGGAATAGTCAATGCATCGAAAGCTATTCAATCAGTTTCGGGTTCTATTGTGACTATACATTCTCCAAAACTTGATGAAATCATCACCGGTAATACTGTCCCAGTTATCATCTCTGCACTGACGCCTTATGTTCAAACAGTCCAATTGTATTATGGCGCGGGAGAGGATCCAAAAGATTGGATACAACTTCGTACGATTGATAATAAAATATTTATTCGAGATACGATAATTAATTGGGATATATCCTCTTTGATGGTAAATTGTTATCAGCTTCGTCTTGTAGTAAAAAATAGTAAAGGAAATGACATTGAATTTCGGCAGCGTATAGTATTAAATGCATCCAATCCGAAAATCCTCTCCTTTATTTTTCGGGACTCTGTTATTGTCGGGAATGAATATGGTGCTCTTGTTGAGGCTCAAGTTGATAGAAAATCTTCCGGAACATTGCATTATCGAAAGGTAGGCGAAGTTCAATACAAAACAGTAAGTTCGCTTGGACTGCAAATGAATCATTCGTTTTTAATACAGGCAAAAGACTTTTCTCCTTTAAACAAGTATGAATTCTATTGCCTTTTTACGGAGAACTCCACTGCACAAAGAACAGTAAGATTTCCTACAACGGTTTTAACAGGTTTCGATCAATTTCAAGTCACAATGTCCTCCCGTACGATTGCCACCGAAGGATTTGTGAAAAAAGGATATACTTTACCCAAAGGATTTCTACTCAACCAAATACAAACTATTACCGGAAAACAGAATGTTCTTTTGAACATGTACTCTAACAATAACGATTTTGGAAAATTAGCAGCCTTCGAATTTAACGGCAACAATTTTTCGATAATTGATTCTTCGAAAAATTTTTTGGTGCCGCGCTCTTTTACCAAAGATCCTATAACAGGTAAACCGGCCATATTAGTACAGGATCGTGGGATATCTCAATTGCTTCAAGTTGATACTATTAGTAAAAAATATTTTTCAAATCCAGTTTGGGGCGATTCCTCCGATGTGTGGGCAAGTCAGCTCTGCGATCTGGATGGTGACAACAAATCGGAAATTATTGCCAGAAGCAGTACGGAGTTCTTGATCTATAGGAATTTGGGGAATAATGGTTTTTCACTTGTTACACGCCTTCCCAATCCAAGTATTCCGCTTTCCGGAGACGCAAGGAATCAATTTGGACCACCGCGGAGTATTATAGGAGATTTCACCAATACAGGACGAAAGGAGATCATCTTCGCTGATTATGACGGTGATGTGATCATGTATCGTCAATTAGCACCGAATAGTTTGAATTTTGTATTGGCAGGGATTGATTCATCCTATCTTTATGAAATGAGCGATTATATCACTTCCGGTGATTTTAATGGAGATGGAATTTCAGATTTTGCAGTTGCCGGACACAGCAACCTGGATTGGAATCAGGATAGGGAATACGATGTTCCAGTCTGGACAGTGAAAGTGTTCTCACATCTGCCGGCCGACGGTGCAGGAAAAGTAAGCAAGATTTGGGAACAGTCTTTTGTTGG
>CAJBTU010000410.1 GCA_903958625.1 uncultured Ignavibacteriota bacterium
GGATTTCATATGTCCCTCACAATAATATACAATGGTAAAAAAAAAGGAGCATAATCGCAACAAAAAACTGTTGCCTTTCGCCAGAAAAGCAGTATATTTGTGAAGTCTCATGATAACAATTATGATATTCTTGCTTACCTCCCCAAAAGCATTGAAAAACTCTTTCACCACACTCAATCACTTACACTCACAACACAAGGGGTTCACCATGAAAAAAACTTTTCTCACTGTACTGTTACTTGTTCTTGCACTCTCGTCAAACGTGCAGACTCAGGACCTGACTGAAACTCTGACCAAAATGGCCGGATCTGCAGCACAGGGATATGTTCAACCTGTCGCAAGCGGTTTCGGTGCAGACTTGAACGGCGGATGGTTCCATAAATCACCACAGACAAAAATTTTTGGAATTGATCTTGAACTTGGTTTTGTTGCAATGGGAACATTCACCAACGAAGAAAATAAAACCTTCAGCACGAGCGGCGGATTCCGTTTTGGCGGCGGCGCAGTAGGCAGCGGTAGCCAGTCTGAAGATATTGCAAAGAATATCCCCAACTACAACCTTTTACCGAATACGCAAAAACAGCAGGTCATTGATGCAATATCTGGCACAGAATTCCAGGTAGGCATTACCGGTCCGACAATCGTTGGAACAAAAACCGATACCATGAAGATCTCCATACCGACCCGTCAGATAACCGCAAACGGCCAAACATACACAATCAATGGCAACACGCAGACTCTTGACGGCGTTGTCGGAGTTCTTGATGGATCTGCTATCATTCCACTTATGGCTCCGCAAGCAAGTATTGGTACAATTTATGGTACACAATTAACATTCCGTTATTTACCGGATATCGAGATCGATCCTACAATTGGAAAATTCAGTTACTTCGGTTTCGGCGTTCAGCATAATCTTGGTATGTGGCTTCCAATTCCGATCGTTGATGTCTCGGCAAGTTTCTTCACACAGAACTTGAAAATCGGATCGTTATTTGAATCAAAGGCAACTGCTTTCGGCTTAAATGTCTCGAAACAGCTGGGCTTCGCTTTCCTGAATGTCACGCCGTACGCAGGATTCATGCTTGAATCATCCAAAATGAATGTAACGTATAATTTTGAAGTTGATAAAGGTACCGGCATTAAAGAGATAATTCCCGTTGCTTTTGAACTTAATGGCGAGAATAAATCACGTCTTACCGTCGGCCTCGGCATCAGACTGCTTGTCGTCAATATCAATGTTGACTACAACCTTGGCAAACAAAACTCTGCCACCGCAGGTGTGTTCTTTGCATTCTAATTGAATGTTTTGTGAAAAAACTAAGTCCCGCTGCGGCGGGACTTTTTGTTTTAAACAGCTCTTCTTATATTGAATCTATGATGAAAACAATACCGGTCATAGTGTCGATCGCCGTTC
This sequence comes from uncultured Ignavibacteriota bacterium, assembly GCA_903958625.1. Taxonomy (GTDB): domain Bacteria; phylum Bacteroidota; class Ignavibacteria; order UBA10030; family UBA8401; genus UBA8401. The sequence continues at coordinate 1,415 of CAJBTU010000410.1, forward strand.
TCTTCTTCGGCTGCAGTGAATCAGATGAGCAGCCGTTAGAAAAAGCTGACCGTTTGTCGCAGCAGGCGCTTGTTGAAATGAACAAACAGAATTATGAGGAAGCCGAGCGCCTGCTCGCGGAATGCGTTGAGATCCACACCGGAACGAACAACGAAACAAAACTTGCCGAGAACTATTCTACACTGGCATCCGTACAATTGCTCTCGGGGAAACTCACCCCGGGCTTGGAAACGCTCGCCATTCTCCGCGGTATTTATCAGCGCTTCGCCGACAGAAATTCCGAACTGCAGTCGATGCTGCAGATCGGCAAAGTGTACTTCCGGCTTGGAAGAACGGAAGAGGCATTTGCCATACTCACAGAGGCATTCAACAACAGCAAATTGCTCCGACTCGATCAGATAGCGATAACATCGGCAATTGATTTAAGCACAATGTATTCCGCCGTTGGCCGGCACGAAAAAGCGCTCACCTTTGCCACGCACGCATATCAGATGAGCAAAGAACAGCGGAATGGTGCAAGCATGGTTGAAGCTTTGAACATGCGGATATATTCCTTCGCATCTCTGGGAAATGCCGGAAAATCATTTGAATTGTTCCGCGAAGCCGAGGCCATCGTGCTGGCGGATAAAAATATCAACGCGGCAAAATTTTATCTTGAGAACGGTAAGGCGTTTGCGCGTGCTGAAGAATGGTCGTTCGCAAAAAGAAATTATGAACGGGCAGTCTCGCTTGCCGGACAAGCATTAAACGCAGAAGGATCTTCCATCGTCATCGATGCAAAGATCGGCTTGGGGGAAATTTTCTTTCATCATTACGCATTTTCGGAAGCACAGCAGCAATTCGTTCAGGCATATAATCTCGCAAAGTCCGGATCGGACGGTATAACACAGTCGTATCTCTTGGTCCGTGCCGCAGATTGTCTGGAAAAACGGTCGGCATATATCGTATCGCAAGACGGCATTATTCGTGCAACGCAGTTGTACGAGCAGGCGCAGACTCTCTTCTCGCGGAATGGATTCCCTTTTGGCGAAGCCATCACACTGCATCGCCTCGGAATGGTGAAAGAACTCACCGGTGATGACAACGCTGCCATGACATTCTATAAACGGGCGTACGATAAGTTTTCGGACAATGATATCGATCCAAGACTTTTTCCCTTGTTTGTAAGCATAGAAAAATTATATCAAACGGAATCGACAGTTCATTCGCCGGCAGAGTGGTTCTCTCAGAATTTGATTTTGCTGCTCTTAAAATACAACAGGACGGCAGAAGCATATTCCTATCTCCAAAATACCCGCAGTATATCAATACAATCACGCATCTTTCCGCTGATGCTGCATTTTATTGATCCGGTAAAGAACAACAGATATTCCGCACTGCAAAATACCGTGCTGATGCATCGTCAGCATCTGCTGGAATTGCATCAGATGAACATGCTGCATCAGCAGTCAAAGAACAGGAACTACGTAAATAAGCTGCAGCAGCAGATCGCCTATACCAGAAGCAAACTTCAATCCGATGCGGTCACCCTGGCTCAGGATTTTCCTGTATTTACAATGTTCACAATTTCGCATCATTCATTGCAAAGTAAAATTCTGAATGCTATTCCCACTTCTCAAACTCTGTTGGAATATTTCTTAGCCGATAACGAAGCGTGGGTATTCATTGCGCGGACAGGTGAGGAACTGAATGCAATTAAATTATCGTCGTACGGATATGCGTTAGAGAAGAAGATGGATCGCTACTGCAGCCTGTTGTATTCGTCGCCTTGGCAAGAAGCCGATCTGCACCGACTCTCGAACGAACTCTTTGAATTCCTCATCCGGCCGATAGAACTATCCGGCACCGAAAGAGTGATGATCATCCCGCCGCTTCAATTCGATCAGTTTCCGTTCCACTCTTTGACCGATGACGGCGTTCCGGTTCTGGAAAAGACCGGTATATCGTATCTACCACACGCGTCATTCGTGCTTTCGGCGGCGGCGTTGCCGAAATACCTTAACAATATCACAGCATTTGGTTTCACACCAAATTCCCGCTGGGGTTTGGAATTTGAACTGCGCGATATCCGCAGTTTTTTCGGAAGCACCCAGGTGAACATCAATCAGACAGCCACAAGACAGAGACTGGAATCATCTGCGGGTGAACTCCTGCAGATCTCATCGCAGTACATGTCCAATGCGGACAACGAAGCATGGTTCACACTTTCCGACGGAAGCACTTCGAAAGCGGGGATCAATATTCCGGTTTCGCAATTCACGGACCTGCATCCGTATCCAATCGTCTATCTTTCCGATGTTCAGTCAACGGTAAACAATATCACTTCCCATCATCCATTGTTGTGGCTTCTCAACGGATCAGCGTCGGTTGTTACGACGCAATTCCCCATCACACCAAATGTCAGTAAAACCTTCGGAGAGAACTTCTACGCTTCACTCGCGTCAGAAGTGAATCCGTACCTGGCATACCGGCGTGCAGCGGTTTATCTTGGAAAGAATAAAACACTGAACGGCGGATTCGGTAGATCAGCCTATTTTTATTACGGTGTAAAGTAATACCTGCGCAGCAGGAAATTATTTCGGAGAGTATTATAAATGGTTGATGATGATAGGGATCAGGAACCAGGCCCAGATCAATCCCCCAAACACTATGGAGGCAAGGGCAACTACAGCCCACATGATCATGGGAAGTTCATTCTCGATCTTATGGGAATTCCGGTAGGCAAAATATCCGGCGAATGAACCGACAAAAAGGGAAAGAAACGACAGGATCAGAAAGAATGGGAAAACAATATTGTCAGGCATAATGTAAAATCAAACTTTCCGGGCAATGCTGCCCGGCAATCATAGCGTTCGGATTATTTTGTGCGTTTCACCTTCACGCTGCCCAACCCGGACTCGATGGAAAACTCGATCTTACCGTCGGCAGTGGAGAAATTTTCGGATTCATAGACCCCTTTTTTCTTCCGGACAAATTCACCGTCATCCAGCGAAAGGTTGGAAAGCCAGCTGTCTTCATATTTGATGCGCATTCCGATGTTCTTCGGCACCGCAATGGTCATTGCACCAAGACCTACGTTAATATCAACCTTCACATCTTTCTTCAGTTCGCCGCCGAAATCAAGATAATATGTTCCGACACCACCTTCAAATTCCATCCTGTTGAAATTGGCATTGTTCAAATTACTTGCAACAAATTTGCTGACCCCTGATTCGATACGTAAATTTCTTATCTCGCCGGTGTTCTTTTCGTCAAAATTCATCTTTGAAGAACTGGCGCCGGTTGAGATGGTAAGATCGTTGATGATCAGTCCGGTAAAATCAAAATCGCTTTTCCCTGCACCAAGTTCTGCGTCGATCGAGAGCGGTATCCCTTCGGCCAACTGCACGAACCATTCTTCAGTCTTAAAATTGAAATCGGTATTCACGTGGACCTGACGATCTCCCTCATCCGACGATCTCACGTCAGAACCCTCCGGATGCATTTCGATTTTTAAGTCGCCCACATTTTTCTTCAGATAATAATCGATATCCAGTTTTGGTTCACGGTCTTTATCTTTTTGTTTATAATTAATCGAAACGATCTTGTCTTTGCTCCCCTTTTCGATATTGACCGAACCAAATGATGACTCGATCTTCACTCGCACTTCTTTTTCATCGGTTTTCTTTATTTCGCGATGAAGATTCTGAGCAGAAATTATTCCGAAGAGGAATAAAAATGCCGCAACATATGACAATCTCATGTTTTTCATAATTCAGCCTTTATTTTTTGGGTGGCTGATAGTAATTTACGCTGTTTGTAAAAAAGAGTTGCGGTTAATAGTGGTGTATTTTCTTCTTTAAACGCTTATAGAGGATCTCTCTGGCGCGGAAAATATGGGCTTTTACGGTTCCCAGCGGCAGTTTCAATTCATCGGCAATCTCCTGATAATCCTTATCCTCCGTGTGACGCATAAGGATCACCTGACGGTATTTCTCCGGCAATGCGTTGACCGCATCTTCGAGGATTTTTGACCGCTGTCCGGCAATCAGCGTCTTGTCAGGTTCATAGGTAGAATCCGGGATCTCAAAGCTGTACTCTCCGTCCTTTGATTCAAGAGGCTTATCAATGGAAAAGGTTGCTAATTTCTTCTTCCGGATATAGTCGATGCAATTATTGGTAGCAATTTTATAGAGCCATGTGGAGAACGCGAATTCTTCGTTGAAATTTCGGAGCGAATTGAATGCTTTAATGAAGGCTTCCTGGGTCAGGTCTTCCACTTCGTCCTTATCGTGCACCATTCTGTACAACAGATTATAGACCTGATCGTGATATTTCTTTAAGATGGCACGATACGCAATTTGATCCCCTTTCAATGCTTTTTTAATATTTCGGGAATCTTCTGCGCGCGAATCAAGTCTGCGCTGGGCGAGAACTTCCTCTCTGGTTTTTGGCGGTCCTGATGCTTCTATGGATGATGAAGTTTTTTTCAGTGGTGGCATTGTTTGCAATACATACTGTAAGGTCTGGAATGAAATTACTCAAAAATGGTAGCAGTTGCAAGAAGCTCTTATGTATTGATGCCAACCATTTCGTATTTGAGATTCGCGACAATTCTTGCTATACTCAATCTACAAATTATTCCTTCCTCAATTACAATTAAAAAAAACTATGTCAGTATCAATCGTTGTTGGTGCCCAATGGGGCGATGAAGGCAAAGGGAAGATCGTTGATATGCTCAGCGAGAACATCGATATCGTTGCACGGTATCAGGGAGGCGCAAATGCCGGCCATACTGTTGTTATCGGGGATAAGACTTACGTCCTTCATCTGGTCCCTTCCGGAATCTTCCAGAAGAATGTCAAATGCGTCATCGGCAACGGTGTCGTGATCGATCCGGTTGCACTGATGGAAGAGATCGAAATGATCAGATCGTTCGGCATCAAGATCGACGGGCGGCTGTTCATTAGCCACAACGCGCATCTTATCATGCCGTACCATAAATTGCTGGACAATATCCGTGAACAGGGATCTCAGAAGATCGGAACCACCGGACGCGGCATCGGCCCTGCCTATATCGACAAATATATGCGTGCCGGAATCCGCGTGGTTGACCTGCTGGACAGGAAAGTTCTGCGGGAAAAACTGACGCGAAACATTGAGGAAAAAAATCAGATCCTGAGCAAAGTGTACGGGAAAACCGAAATTGATATCGATAAGATCGTAAACGAATATCAGGAATTCGACAAAAAGATCGATCCGTATATTACCGACACAGCTTCATACCTTAACGATGCCTTGCGGAAGAAAAAAAGAATCCTTGCAGAAGGCGCGCAGGGAGCATTGCTCGATGTTGATCACGGCACATATCCCTATGTAACATCATCCAATCCCACCAGCGGCGGTGCATGCACAGGCCTTGGAATTCCGCCGACATCCGTGAAATCGATCATCGGCATTGTTAAAGCATATTCGACCCGTGTCGGTAATGGGCCCTTCCCCACCGAACTAAACGAGAATACGGGTGAAACGCTCCGTACGATCGGCCATGAGTTCGGCGCAACAACCGGCCGGCCGCGCAGGTGCGGATGGCTTGATATGGTCAGTCTGAAATATTCTTTAATGGTCAATGGCATCAGTGAAATTGCTTTAACGAAACTTGATGTACTCGATAGTTTCGATGAGATCAAGATCTGTGTGGCATATAAAAAGGGAGGGAAAATTCTCAAATCATTCCCCACCGATGTTCATACCCTTGAAACAGTAGAGCCGGTGTTCCAGACGTACAAAGGTTGGAAAGAAAATGTTTCCGGATCAACGAAATGGAAACTGCTGCCAAAACGCACCATGAAATATGTTGAAACAATCGAGAAGTTGTCGGGAGTAAAGGTATCGCTGGTATCCGTCGGTGCAAGAAGAGACCAAACAATTGTCCGGTAAATTTTTACGGCAATCTTTCGCACCACCGGTATGCACCCAACGTGACGTTGTTTTACCACACGACTTGTTATGAAACTCAATACCCGCAGTCCTAAAACCGGAAGGATAAAAATTGCGCTGTTCATCGCGGCTGTCTGCATTGTCATTCCTATTCTCTTCTATACGCACAATCTTGTCACGAAACTTCAGAAAAAACAGAGGGAAACAGCCGGACTCTACGCCCGCTCGCTTGAATACATTGCCAACAGCAATGCATCGGCTGGAACCGATTACACATTTATTTTTGACGAGATCATCGGCGCAATCGATTTTCCGGTGATCCTCTCGAACGGCAATGACAGCGAGATCAGCACAACAAAGAATATCTCGCTGGATTCCACTTTCTCGGATGCAAAACGGAAAACGATCCTTTTTGAAATGATGCGGAAAATGGACGAAGAGAATAAACCGATTCTCGTTACCTATCAGGACTCTCTTATCTTACAAAAGGTGCATTACGGAGAATCGCCGCTGATCATACAATTGCGCTGGCTCCCCTTCATTGAGCTATCGATCGGTACGCTGTTCATTCTTGTCGGTTACATCGGATTCAGCTATATCAAAAGAAACGAGCAGAGCAATATTTGGGTCGGAATGGCGCGGGAAACTGCCCATCAACTTGGGACTCCGTTGACAAGCATGATGGGTTGGATTGAATTATTGAAGCATCAATCTGAAGCCAGCCCAACAATATTGGAAACTGTATCGGAATTCGAGCATGACGCAAAGCGATTGACCAAGGTTGCCGACCGTTTCTCAAAGATCGGTTCAAAACCGGACTTGAAAGAAGAAAATATCACCGAATTGATCCAACACAGCATACGGTATTTTGAAAGACGTATACCGCAAATGGGAAAGAAAGTCGATATCTCCATTAATGCCGGTGATGGAATTATCGCCCGAGTGAACAGTGAACTCTTTGAATGGGTGACCGAAAATCTGATCAAGAATGCCCTTGATGCCATGGAAGATGGGAAAGGTTCGATCTCGTTCTGCCTTTCAAAGGAAGGGAAACGAACAATAATCGACGTAAAGGATACCGGAAAAGGGATCGATGCCTCATATCACAAGGATATCTTTCGTCCGGGATTCAGCACAAAAAAACGGGGCTGGGGTTTAGGACTGTCACTGTCGAAGCGGATCATTGAAACGTATCACAGCGGTAAGTTAAGCGTGCTGAAAAGCGCCGTCGGCGAAGGAACTACGTTCAGGATAATCCTAAAATCTTAACGCGGGCAGAAGCAGCGCATCGTTTTACAATGAATTCTTCGATTGGAACACTTTCCAGCCGATCAATGCCCCAAAAAACGAAAAGAGTGTATTGGGGATAATATAGATGAAGATGGCGAAGAAAGAACCGATGATATTCGGTTCGGCACTTTTCGCTTCTTCGATCAATGGGTAGATTTCGGGGGGAAGATCGATCTGCATTCTCTCTGCTACTCTCATCATCATTTCGATCGCAATATCGCCAAACATCACGGCAACCACATATTGGATCACCACGGCCGCAACCGATGAAATAACGCCCGCGTAAATCCCCAACTGAATGCAATCTTCACGGGTCAATGGCGCGCTTTCCGGTGTAATATCCTTTTGATAGAGCAATACCGCAAGAAATCCTCCGAGCATCACTCCTGCACAGCAAAGACAATTCAGAAAATTCAACCCGGGCACAGCCCAAACGGTTGCGATCAACAATCCCCCATACAGCGAGGGCATTAGCTTATCTGATTTCGAGTCCATGGTCTTTTTATTTTTGTTGTTAGTAGTGTATGAGTGATCTCCGTCAGCGATTGGTGCATCAGCAAAGCCATCCCAACGCCAAAGAGCAAACCGGTAACAATTCGCGACAGCATTGTCGAATCGCGAAGATTCAGCAGCGATGCAAATCCGTCGAATACCATCGGAAGAGAACAAATGAGCAGCAATGCCGCAGTATCAAATTTTTTTGACCGTAATTGCGCGGAGTACCGGACAAAGAGCAGTGACGTTAAAAATCCTGCATAGATAGAAGTGCAGCGAATACAAACAGCAAATGGTTCGCCGTGGAGATGGAAAGATCGGGAACCGAACTGGTGACAGACAACTGAGAAAAAACGATAGAGCACTTTGGAGAGGAGCGAATGGGAAACGAGCGGTGCGGCAACAAATCCCATGCACCATATCAGAGCCAGGACGATCAACACGTTGAGTTCTTTTTTCATTCTATTGATATTCTATGGCAAAATTGGTAAAGAAGCAAATATTCAGCGTGGTTTTTTACCGGCAGATATCTTTTAAAAAATTCCGATTGCATCAATAGATTCCAGTTCGTACTATTGGTGCACCAACAATTAAGGAGCCGATATGAAATACGCTGTACTCTTCATCGTAATACTCTTCTGCGCATCCCCCCTTTCGTCGCAATCCATCACGGATCTCATTTCTGAAGCCGACAATTTCTCCACCGTCACATTTGAAAACCAAAAAGCACTGGACAAATTGCTGCAGGCGGAAAAGATGGATCAAAAGAATTTCAACGTTCTGTGGCGCTTAAGCAGAAGCTATGTTGATATCGGGGAACATCTGCCGAATAAAACGGATGCCGAGAAAGAGAAACAACTGGAATACTACCAGAAGGCATTTGACTATGCCGATAAAGCAGTAAAAGCAAAACCAGATTCTGCCAATGGGTATATACGCCGGGCGATCGCTAACGGAAGAGTGGCACTTTTTAAAGGGGTCTGGAGCGCGATCGATTTTGTAAAACAGGTTAAGGCTGATTGTGAAAAGGCACTCTCCATCGATCCAAATAATGCTACAGCGTATTATATCTTCGGACGCACACATGCAAAACTGTGTGAAAAATCAAAAATGATCCGCTGGCCCCTGGGACTCGGCTGGGCAAATATGGATGAATCATTGAAGTATTATGACAAAGCTGTCGCACTTCGGCCGGCATTCATATTATATCGTTTAGATGCAGCGCGGGCATACAACGAAGAAGACAACATCACTAAAGCAAAAGAATTCCTTGTCTCTATTTCGGCTCTGCCAAAGCAGGATGAAGATGACGATCAATACAAACGCGAAGCGAAAGAACTGCTAGAAAAGATTAGCAAATAAAGACTTTTATGTCCGTTTATTGAAAAAATATATTTCAGATAAAAAGATTCTGTTTGCTTTTGAAAAATGGGATTGACATATTCTAAACCACAAATACACAATAAGGAGGTTACGTGAAATACATATTCACCGTTTTACTGGTTTTCTCCGTTTCCACTGCAATGTTTGCAGGCGGATTCCAACTAAATGAGCATGGCTCGCGTGCAATGGCACAGGGCGGTGCTTGGGTGGCACGTGCGTATGACGGTTCGGCGATTTACTTCAATCCGGCTGGTCTTGGATTCCAGAAACAAGGGTCAGTTTACGTCGGAACAACGCTTATTATGCCGGCAGCATCATTTTACGGACCGACAAACCAGGGTCAATCCACTAAAAATGAGATGGTTTCTCAGCTATTTACCCCAATCAATGTCTATGCAACATACCCGGTGATGGAAGGTCTGGTTGTTGGTATCGGCATAAACAATCCTTATGGTTTAGGAACAGAATGGCCTGAAACGTGGAGCGGTAAGTATATCACTCAAAAAATCGACCTCCAGTCGTTCTTTTTTACACCAACTGTAGCATACCAGATCAGCGAAAAACTTTCTGTCGGAGTCGGAATGAACTACGTCACCGGTGCAGTCACCCTCAAACGTATGGTCAGTCCCGGCGATGCTCAAGTAAGTTTAGACCTCAGCGGCACCGGAACAGGATATAATGCTGGTATTATTTATAAGCCAACACAAGACTTTTCTGTCGGTTTTTCCTACCGTACGTCAGTAAAACTTGATGCAGAAGGAACGGCAAAATTCAACCCGACAAGCGTATTGTTCCCCGAAGGCGATGCAGCAGCTGCACTCGAACTTCCCGCAACAGCTTTTCTCGGTGCTGCAATGAAAGTGATGGACAATCTGGAAATTGAAGCGGATTACCAGTATGTCGGATGGTCCTCATATAAAGAACTCAAAATAGATTTCAAAAAGAATAACAGCTCAACCATATCGCCAAAGAACTACGAAGATGCATTCATCCTCCGTGTGGGCGGCGAATATACAATGGACGCACTCCAGATCCGATTCGGTTACCAGTTCGACAAAAATCCAGTTACCGATCGCTATACTGAACCGCTTCTTCCGGATGCAGACCGCAACGGTATCAATATTGGCGCAGGGTATAAGATCAATGAAAGTTTATCGGTCGATGTTTCATACATGTTCTTAAAGTTTGCAGAAAGAACTGTAAACAATACCGAGGTCCAATTCGACGGCGTGTACCAATCCAGTGCTAATCTTTTTGGCGTGAACTTTGGATATAACTTTTAAGATGAACAATTAATCATCAATCGGAGTCTAAATTTATGAATGCATTAAAAAAACTTTTCGCTATTCTGGCGTTATTCAGCTTAGCTGCTTTGGTCGGATGTACCGACGAAGCACCTTCCGATCTTCCCAAGCCGGGATTGGGCAACGTAACGATCAATAAATACGTTGCAGTCGGTAACAGTCTTGCCGCGGGCTATCAATCAAGCGGACTTTACAAATCTGCTCAAGTTTACAGTTATCCAAATTTGATCGCCGGACAGTTGAAACTTGCCGGTGCAAGTCTTGGAACATTTGAACAGCCGTATTGGCCCGATCCAGGGAATCCCGATCCGAAGACCGGAAAAGCTGCCCGCTACGTTATTATTTCGCTTGCAGATCCAAACAATCCTGTCATTGGACCCAAAGGTGAAACCCCCACCGCAGCAGCACCGGAAAATGCGGCAACATTAGCTCGGCCGTACGACAATCTTGGCCTTCCCGGCGCACCTCTTGCCGGATTCATGGATACCGTCGGCACATACCAGGGTGGATTTGGTGCAGCAATTATCCGCGGAGCCGGCGGATTACCAAAAAGCCAATTCCGCGCTGTGAAGGCTTTGCAGCCGCAATTAGTAACATTTTGGTTAGGCAACAATGATGTTCTCGGTTATGCAACAACCGGCGGTACCTCACCGGCCGCGCCAACGCCACTGGCAACTTTCTCTTTCCTTTACAACCAAGCACTCGATACGATGAAAAAATCGGTGCCGAATGTAAGAATGATTGTTGGAACGATTCCTAATGTTACAACAATTCCGTTCTTCACGACCATTGGACCTAAAGTGGGAGCAAAACTTGCCGCTGCCGGTGGAATAGCGCTCTATTATCAGAAAAAAGGGGAATCAGGCGTAGCAACCGGAACGACGAAATTCTCGTCTCCTGCCAGCGATCCTTTAATTTGTTTAACGGGCAGCCCGTATGCCGCATTAATTGGAACCGTTACCGGAAAATTCTATAAGGATAATGCTTTCCCCGCACTTCCCGCAGGGATCGATACAACGAAACCTTTTGGCGTGCATCCGCAAAATCCTTGGCCGAATGCCTTAACGCTCGATTCAGCTGAAATTGCGATCGCATCAAAAGCTGTATCGGATTTCAATGGCTCCATTGCAACGTTAGCCGCAACACATGGTGCAGCCGTTGTTGATTTCAATTCCATCTTTACCGATATCAATTCTAACGGGAAACTCATCGGCGGTGTAAAATATACCTCTGCCTATATCACCGGAGGATTGTTCAGTCTTGACGGCGTTCACCCGACCAATCGCGGTGCCGGCGTTCTTGCGAACGAGATCATTAAAGTGATGAATGCAAAGTTCGGAACAAACGTTACCGGTGTTGATGTTTCAATGCTTCCGGCACTGGAACTTCCGCTTGGTAAATATATGACAGGCGATAATGTGATGCCGAGAATCGCTCCCCAGTCATGGGACAGCTTCTTGAAACTCTGGCAGAACTAAGCACCAAGAGCTTCAAATAGGTGAAATAAAAACTCCCGAAGAAATTCGGGAGTTTTTATTTTAAAGGTCTCGGGTAAACAACAATGATCAATGTTTCAACTCATCAGGATGGATATCATCATGATCCTCATACGGTTCAAGATGGGTAATGATGTGGGTATTTTGTCCAAGCGCACTGGCAAGCGCCGATTCGATACTCGTTGAATCGGCATGGGCGTCCTCGATTATTGTTCCTTTGGGAAACAAAAGATGAAATTCCATCCAGACGGATATCCCGCTATCGCGGTATCTCATTTCATGGTAGTGCAGACCTCGTTTTGACGTTTCTTCTTGAAGCACGGCATGGATCTTTTTTTCAATCTCAGGGCTCGCTTCATCCATCAGTCCGCCTACGGACTGGCGGACCAGCTTGCCCCCTTCCCACAGGATATTCAGTGCTACGGCAATTGCCACGATCGGATCGAACGGAAGCCATCCTGTCCATTGCGTCAATAACAATCCTGCCACCACTCCAAAACTTGTCCAGGAATCCGTCAGCACATGTTTCCCGTTGGCAATCAGGATCAGAGAATTTGACTTTTTCCCGCGCCACACCAGAAAACCTCCAAGACCAAGATTAATCACCGATGCGCCGAAGATGATGTACGTGCCGACATCAAGATTTGTCAGCTCGAACCCCGTCACCAACTTAAGACTCGATTCATAGATGATGAACATGGCTGCAATAATGATCAGTCCCCCCTCTATACCGGCAGAAAAAAAACTGATCTTATCGTGACCGTAGGGGTGACTTTCGTCGGCCGGCTGGTAGCTGAGCCACATGCTGTAAGCGGCGAACGTAAC
>CAJBTU010000411.1 GCA_903958625.1 uncultured Ignavibacteriota bacterium
AATGTAATTATGTCCGGGATTTCCCCGCACGCGGAGATGTTTCGCGGTGAAATATTTTTTGGAAGATCATACCAATGAACAGCAATGAAATGATACGCAATATTCTTGTCATCGAGGATGAATCCGGCCACGCCGAACTTATCATGCGTGCATTTGAAGGAACCCGGGGAAGATATGCCGTGAAGGTGACCTCGACGATCAAAGATGCCCGGCAAATGATCCATCAGCAGAAACCGGACATTGTCCTTGTTGATTATCGTTTGCCGGACGGGCAAGGTGATGAGATCATTGCCCTGGGATTAAACAAATTTCCCGTAATCATGCTCACATCGCATGGGGACGAACAATTGGCCGTACAGGCGATCAAACTCGGAGCTTTGGATTATGTCGCCAAATCACCCGAATCGTTCGAAACCTTGCCGCACGTGGTGGACCGTTCGCTGCGCGAATGGCAATTGATGCAAGATGGCAAAGAAGCGGAACTTGTCGTGGCAAAATTGCGTCAAGCCATCGATACATCCGGCGAGGCGATCTTTCTCACCGATACCTCAGGGAATTTTACCTACATCAATCCTGGATTCACAGCGTTGTACGGATATTCATCCGGTGAACTTGTTGGTATAGAAACACTGCGAATCCTTAAAGGGGAATCGGTAACGGCAGAAGAGTACGAACAATTCTGGACATCGATTTCATCAGGACAGGAGATGAAGGGAGAGATACTCAATAAACGTAAGGATGGAAGACTTTTTGTTGTTGAAGGTTCGGTGAGTCCGATCACCGACAAGGATAAAAACATTGTCGGATACCTTGGAATTTACCGGGATATCTCCGAGCGGAAACAGGCAGAAAACAAACTTCGCCAGCTTTCACAGGCGGTAGAACAAAGTCCGGTCTCAATTATCATCACAGACACAAACGGCGCTATCGAGTATGTGAATCCGAAATTTGAAGAGGTTACGGGGTATTCGCTGAAGGAAATTGCCGGAGAAAATCCGCGATTTTTAAAATCCGGCCATACATCACCGGAGGAATATAAAATTCTGTGGGAGAATATCACGAAGGGAATGGAATGGCAGGGCGAGTTCCATAACAAGAAAAAGAACGGAGAGATGTATTGGGAATCCGCTCGAATATCGCCCATTGTTAATTCCCTTGGAGTAACAACACATTTCATTGCCGTAAAAGAGGAGATCACCCAACGGAAGCAGACGGAAGAGGCACTGCGTGCGAGCGATAAGAAATTCATGGAACTGTTCATGCTTATTCCCATTCCGCTGGCTGTGTCGAATAAGAGTGGAGCAATCGTCTATCTCAATAAACGGTTCACCAATGTCTTCGGATACACCATCAATGACCTCCCGACGATGCATCAGTGGTGGCAGAATGCGTACCCGGATGAATCGTACCGGCATAACGCCAAGGAACAATGGTTGGCCGCCGAGCGTACGTCATTAAGGGATGGGAAGGATATTGAACCGACCGAATTCAGGATTACGTGCAAGAACGGTACGGAACGCATCGTAATGATCGGAGGGAAATACTTTGAAGATAATATCCTGGCAACGTTTATTGATGTTACGGAACGCAAAAAAATGGAGGAGACGCTCCGCGACAGCGAATTAAAATTCCGCACCGTCGCCGATTATACCTACGATTGGGAATACTGGAAGGACGAAAATGAGCAAATCGTCTATATGTCACCGTCGTGCGAAAGGATCACCGGATATCCCTGGGAAGAGTTCATCTCCGATCCATCATTGATCGAAAGGATCATCTGCCGCGAGGATACTTCTGCAATGCGGGAGCATTTTATGAAGGTCCATACGATCGAACACAGGGAACAGGCGAGCGAAGCAGAGTTCAGGATAAAGAACAAAAATGGTTCTGTTGTCAATATTCATCATATCTGCCGGCCGATCTATAATGAACGACAACAGTATCTCGGCAGGCGCGTCAGCAATAGGGATGTCACCGAACGCAAGAAAGTGGAGATGGAACTGACCGCCTCAGAAGAAAAATTCAAGAATCTCTCCATATTGAAAAAGGCAATTCTGGAAAGCCCGGAAGGGATCATCGTCTTTGCGTTGGACAAGAACTATTGTTACGTGGACTTCACCTTGCTGCACAAAAATACGATGAAGGAAATATGGGGCGTTGACATTGAAATCGGAGCCGATATGCTTGGCTATATTCTGAACCAATCCGACCGTGAAAAGGCTCAAAAGAATTTCGATAAAGCGTTGGCGGGGGAGAAATTTGTTATTCTGGAAGAGTACGGAAACGAAGAATATAAAAGATCTTATTATGAAAACAGATATGGACCGGTCTTTGACGAAAAGAAGAACATTATCGGTGTTTCGGTGTTCGTCATCGATATCACGGAGCGTAAGCGGACCGAAAAGGCGTTGCGTGAAAGCGAGACACGATACCGCGAATTGATCGAATCGATGCCCGATGGGGTCTATAAAAGCAGCCATGACGGGAAGTTCCTTGAGGTCAATCCGGCCATGGTGAATATTCTCGGTTACGGCAGCACGGAAGAACTATTGGCGATTGATATAAAAAAGGAATTGTATTTTGAAGAAACAGACCGTGATAGTATCGCTTTAAAGGAAAAACATGAAGAGATGGCTGTTTTTCGCATGAAGAAAAAGGACGGAAGTGAAGTCTGGGTTGAAGATCACGGGCGTCATGTCTGCGATAATTACGGTACGGTTCTGTTTCACGAAGGTGTCATGCGTGATATTAACGAACGCAAACTGGCCGAAGATGCCCTTCGGGCGAGCGAAGAAACATTCCGGCGGCTGTTCAAAGAATCTGCCGATCCGATATTACTGCTCGGCGATTCCGGATTTTTGGATTGCAATCAATCAACAATTGCCATTCTCGGATATCGAACAAAGGAAGAATTCCTCAAAAAACAACCATGGGAACTTTCCCCGGAATGGCAGCCCGACGGAATGCTCTCCGCCGATAAAGCAGTGTTGATGATGGAATTAGCAGTCCGTAATGGGTATCACCGCTTCGAGTGGCTCCACACAAAATCGGACGGATCGAATATCCCCGTGGAAGTGATGCTGACGCCAATCAATTTAAAAGGGGAAAGACTATTTTACACTGTGTGGCGCGACATCGCCGAACGCAAAAAAGCAGAAGACGCTTTGCGCGAAACAAACGCATACCTTGAAAATCTGATCAACTATGCCAATGCGCCGATTATCGTTTGGGACCAGCAATTCCG
>CAJBTU010000412.1 GCA_903958625.1 uncultured Ignavibacteriota bacterium
GCATTGCATCCCAAATTGCACGCAGTTCGGGAACGACCGGCATCGGATTGCCATGTTCTATCTGGATCTGGGAATTCCGTAAAATTTCATTTGACTGCACAAATTTACTGTTGATCACATTCTTGTTCGTCGGCATCGTGTAGAGCGTTTTTGTCGCTTCCATTTGATTCTCTTCGGACATCAGATATTCAATCAGTTTTTTCACCCACTTTTTCTTTTCATTGGTAATATTGGCATTGATGGAAAACCCTTTCGGCGAGACCATCGTTCCGCACCAAATGCCGGTTGACGTGATCAGCGGCAGCGGTGCAACCCCTATATCCAATCCTGCTTTTTGGTATCCGGCCCATGACCAGTCTCCATTGATGATCATGGCTGAATGTCCATCCTTAAATAAGGCATCAGCTATATTATAATCCGCTTCGTTGGGAATAACCTTATATTTATCCCGCAGATCCTGGACAAATTTCAGGCCGTTCACGGTGCCAACGGTATTGAGTGTCGGCTGAAAATTCTCATCCATGATCCAGCCGCCGAATCCGGTCATGAACGGAATAAAGAAGAATGGTTCCGTGTAGTTCCACGCCAAACCGTATTGATCTATCTTGCCGTCCCCATTTGTATCTTTCGTCAGCGATTTCGCAACATCAATTAATTCTTTATCCGTTTTCGGAGGAGTTGTTATGAATTTTTTATTATAGACAAGCGTTAAATGATTTCCCAACTTATCGGAGATTTTATACAAATGACCTTTATAATACGTCAGTGCTTTGGGATCCAATTGGTTTAAGAACTGTTTGTTGAAAAGCGAGTCGAGAGGAAGGATGATATCCATTACCTGAAACGGACCAACCTGATCCGACGGACCATAGACAATTTCGGGTCCCTGACCGGCAATGGCCGCAATAATGAATCCTGAACGCAGTTCTTCGGTCTCTTTAAATAGCTGCTCTACTTTTACTTCCGGATGCAATATCATGAAGCGGTCCAGTTGTTTCTGCAGCACATCGCGCACATCCGGACGATCCTGATGCCAGATCGTGATCCGGATCCGTCCGTCATTGTTCCGTCCGCATCCTGAGAAGAGAAAAACATACGCAGCAGCAGCCGTAAAAAATATTTTTAGATATCTCTTCATGCTAATGTGATGGTGAAGCTGACTTTGATGCTGCAATTGGTCCTCGTTGTTCTTTCACAAGCACCCAGAAGAATGCAGAGAACGCAAGTGATATTCCGCTAATAATGAAAATAATATTCTTATCCACAGCATCAAGAACAAATTTTCCAATAAATAGACTTACCAGTAACTGCGGCAGAACGACCGAAAGATTAAAAATGCCCATGAAAAATCCCATCCGGCTCTTATCGACCTTCTCGGACATGATTGCAAACGGAAGACTGACGATCGATGCCCAGCCAATGCCGCAGACAGCCATAAGAACATACAGTGACATTGGACTAGTACCAAAAGTAACAATGCCAAAATATCCAAATGACATTATCGCTACGGCAATCATATGCACGCGCACTCTTCCTATTTTTTCAGCGATCGGTTCAAGAACAAATGCCGGCAGAATAAACCCGACGGTGTTTAGGACAGCAAAAGAAATTGCAATGATCTGACCGGACATTGCAGCTGCATCTGCCGGTTCAACACCGGTCATCATTTTCTGCTGGATGAATGCGATGATGAAGACGAACATCGTTTGTACGCCGATCCACGAAAATCCATGAGCGATGTAAATTCTCCATAGCTGCCCCCACTCCGTTGCAGTCTTCTGTGCTTTTTCTTCCGTGCTTTCAACAACAAGTTCTTTTGATTCCGTAACGAAGAACATCGGAACGACGGAAAAAAGGAAAACCACAACGACACCAACATTGATCAAAGAATAATTCCCCAATGTTGCTCCAATAACGTATGCCAGCACGCCAAAAAATCCGGAGATCGTCTGCATCCACGTATATCCTTTAGTGCGCGGATTTCCTTCGGGAGTGACGTCGGCAATAATGGAACGGGTGGGATTAAAACTGATGTTGATGGAAAGGTCCAATGTTAAAGCAACAATTACTGCAACAACAAGGAGATTTGCAATACCGAGCGTTGTACTGATAACATCAATGTTCGGCAGTGCCAGAAGCATCAATGCCGCCAATGTTCCGCCGATGATGACGAAGGGCCTTCTCCGGCCGCCCCAGAACCATACTTTGTCGCTGATCAGACCGATAATCACCTGACCGAAAATCCCCGCCAACGGTCCTGCCGCCCAGACAATTCCCACTTCGTGAATATCAAGGTTATATTTGGTTGTCAGCAGCCAGCTCAGTGCGGAGATCTGGATAGAAAGGGCAAATCCCATTGCTGTTGAAGGTAAACTGATGATCGCATAGAAGGTGTTACTGATCCGCTTTTGAATGTCGAGCATACTATTAATTTTTCCTTTGCCCAAAAATATCGTTGACAACAACCCTGCTCTGTGATCCGTCAATCACAATTTTTCTGTTCGCCTGAGGAAATTCCTCCCCGTCCCACATTCCATTAGGACCGCTGTTGGTGTATTTATATTCCAACTCAGTTCCGGCTGCCATTTGGACTACCAATGTATAAATAGAGTCATTGGCAACTTCATCACCCAACGTACTATCATCATACATACGAACGGAGTTCGGTTTCCAACTGCCTAAGAGTTCATGGTTCCCAACGATATAAATTCCGCGCCGCACAAAGATTTTTCGCGCATCGCAATGGAAAACAACTGTTACCGTATCTTTTTTACTCTGCGCCATGGTCCCGCCCGTTACGCGCGTTACCAGATTTTCCTTCTCTGCAATAATTGGCTTGAAGACGCGTTCCGGGAAAGTACCGCCGGCCTTTTCCCCGAACATGTAGAGATTCTTCAAATGTGTGATAAATGCGATGTCGAATGGTTTATCACCGGCTGGTGCATTTTGATCCGTTCCATACCACCAGAACCAATCGGAACCTTCCGCAGCATACATTGCTTCCCACGTTTTATAGGCATACCATTTTTTTGTGCTCGGTTTTGGTTCCGGATCTTTGGGATTCGGCTGCTTCAATCCCGATTTTTCCAGGTCCTGACGCGCGACGAGCAGATAATTCCATGCACGGTTCTCTTCGTCTTCGCCGATCCACGTATCATAATTTGCGTTGATCCACGATCCGGGATAGAGCCAGTCCAGCTTGCGCATCGCCTCAACCGGATGAGCTTGAATGCCCCGTTTTGTATTTCCGTGAATGTATTCGGACATCGTTACGGTGACAACTTGTTTGCTTTTGTGAAGTTTGGAAAGCTTACGGTAGAGTGCATGGAGAAAATCTTTTGCATCATTGTCGCGGCGGTACCATTCCCATGCATTTTCGCCATCAAGGATGATGGTAAGCAGTTTGTCCGGTTCACCCTCTTTCGGAGCATACCGGAGAATCGACTTTATGAAATCGTCCGCGGCATCTTCACCGACAAAATTCTGATACGTAAATCCAATCTTATCGGAAAGTTCCGTCTCTCTAAAAACAACGGCGACATCGGTAGAATCAACTTCATACGGATACAATTTTGACTGATCGTACGGTTTCGAACGCGCCAGAATTTTTTCGTCGGTAGCGATCCACTGAATACCGTTCTTTTTGAAGATCGGAACGACTTCGTGTGCAACGGAACCTTCGCCGGGCCACATTCCCAGCGGAGGCTGACCGAATGTTTTTGTATAGTATTCTACAGCCATCGCCACTTGAGCATCGGCATCCTGCGGATAATGAAAACGATCCGGCATTGCGTCGTTTGGCTGGCAGACTTTCCCAAGATCGGAGTCGTAGATCAACGGCAGAATTGGATGAAAGAACGGTGTCGTTGCGACTTCTATCTGACCTTGATGCGTTTTATGATCATACAATAATTTTTTATGGATCGGAATAACGTTGGCACACACTTTATAAGTTTCAACAATAATCCTGTTGCAATCGTCTTCCGATATTTCTTTGACAAGATGATATGTTCCGTCGGAATGTTTCGTCACAAGGTCGGTAAGGTCAATAACTGTTCCATCGGCAAGCCAAATCTTTTTTTCCAGAAAATCAGGGTCGAAATGCGCCAGATAGAACCAGAACTTTGTTTCGCGAAGTTCCTGTTCCGTCAGTTTTACTTTCTTTCCGTTCTTTTCTTTTAATGAAGCATATGCCGGAAACCTCGTGATCTGAACTTCGCTGATGCCGAATGCATTCCATGTATTATATAACAGAAATTTCAGATCCTTCTCCGTAAAATGCTTTGTTGGTTTCAGTGCAAGATCGATCCA
>CAJBTU010000413.1 GCA_903958625.1 uncultured Ignavibacteriota bacterium
AATAGGAATGATAACAGTATTTTTTTCATAGTTGTTCTCCTGCATTGCCGCAATAAAATAGACAATTTTGATAATTTCACTGTGTTAATCATCACCAGCGTGGATCATGGTGCTGTCAAAAAAAAATCATTTGAAATTATTGAAATTTTGGAAAATACAGATTATCCGAAAATATCGTTGTATAACACAAAAACCATGAATGCCAAAAGGATCGCCATGCCTGCTTGCTGTATCCGTATTTGAACCGTATTTGGGAGCGGTTTTCGGAATACCGCTTCATACAAGAGTACGATCAAATGTCCTCCGTCGAGAGCAGGGAAGGGAAGAATATTCATGACGGCAAGACTGATGCTGAGCAATGCAGTGAATGCAAGAAAGCTGATGATCCCGACTTCGGCGCTGCGTGTTGCCATTTGCGCAATCTTCACCGGTCCGCCGACGGACTTCGTGAACTCCGCTTTTCCGGCGATCAACTGCCAGATGGAATGTGCGTACAACGATGTTGCGCTGATAGTCTGTGTAACGCCGCGCGGGAAGGATTCGAAAATGCCGTAGCTTCTGGTCAGAATGGGTCCATTATATCTGCTGCCGACGGTGATCCCAATTCTTCCTTCCGGCGACGGAGTGACCGGTACAGTTTTTAATTCGTTATTCCTTTTAATAATGACCGTCACTTGCTTTCCGGGATTTGCACCGACCACATTGATAACATGCTCCTGGTTGAACACTTGCACGCCGTTGATGGAGACGATGATGTCACCGGCGAGAAATCCTGCTTTTGCCGCCGGTTTTCCTGCAATCACATCGTTGATCAGCGCTTCGGTATTATTAGGAATGATGCCGAACGTCATTTCAGAGACATCAGGAATATCGTTTTGAGAGATGAAAATTGTCTTTTGGATTCCTGCGCGTTCAATTTCCAGCGTGATATCTTTGCCGAGGAAATCGAAATAGATGGAACTCTGGATCGCTTCCCAGTATTCCATTTTTTTTCCGTTAACGGAAAGGACCTTATCTCCCGTCTTCAATCCTGCTTTTGCAGCGGGGGAATCTTTGATCACGATCCCGATCTCTGTCGTCTGCATGAACGATTCGCCCTGCACGTAATTGATCCCCCAGAAGATCCCGATGGCCAGAAGAATATTCATGATCACACCGGCGGAGATAACGATCATTCTCTTCCATACCGGTTTTGAGCGGTATTCCCAGGACTTTGGTTCGGTCTTCTGCAGTTCGGTATCAAGACTCTCATCGATCATACCGGAGATCTTCACATATCCGCCGATGGGGAACGCCGAGACGCGGTAATCGGTATTTCCCTGCAGATCATCATCTTCGTTCAACTTCCCGAAGGTGAATCCGTTCATCTTATTCCATCCGAAAACCCTGTTTCCCATTCCGAGGGCAAACACTTCGGCCCGCATGCCGCAGGCAATGGCAGCAAGGAAATGTCCAAGTTCGTGAACAAAGACCAGGATACCGATGGTGAGTAAAAAATATATGATCGTGCTGATTGTTTCCATTTTATTGAAAGCCTTTACGATTATTGTAAAATTTTTCTTGTTTCCCTGTCTACATCAACAATTTCTTCCACGGAAGGGTTCGCTTTGTTTGAATGTTTTTCCATCGCTTTCGAGATCATTTTCGGGATATCAAGAAATGTGATCTCATCCTTCAGAAATTTTGCCACGGCAACCTCATTGGCGGCATTCATAACGGCGGGAATTGTTCCGCCTTCCTTTAAAGCATCGTACGCCAATTGAAGGCAGGGAAAATTTTCGTGATCCGGTTCAAAGAACGTCATTTCGCTCAACGTTGGGAAATGCACCCGCGGAAATTTTGAACGGGAACGCGAAGGATACGTCAGCGCATATTGGATCGGTATTTTCATATCCGGAATTCCAAGCTGCGCTTTTATTGAACCATCAACGAATTCCACCATGGAGTGGATGATGGATTGCGGATGCACGACCACTTCAATATTTTTCAGCGGGATTCCAAACAGCCAATGCGCTTCGATCACCTCAAGCCCTTTGTTCATCAACGTAGCCGAATCGATCGTGATCTTGCTTCCCATCGTCCAGTTCGGATGCTTCAGCGCCTGTTCCCGCGTAACCTTCGATAATTCAATTTTTGATTTGGTCCTGAATGGTCCGCCCGATGCGGTCAGAATAATCTTCTCGATTTTATTCGGCAATTCGCCGACAAGACACTGAAAGATGGCCGAATGCTCGCTGTCCACCGGAAGAAGATCGACCTTGTGCTTTTCAACGAGAGGCATAATGATCTCGCCGGCAACGACCAATGTCTCTTTGTTTGCAAGGGC
This sequence comes from uncultured Ignavibacteriota bacterium, assembly GCA_903958625.1. Classification (GTDB taxonomy): domain Bacteria; phylum Bacteroidota; class Ignavibacteria; order UBA10030; family UBA8401; genus UBA8401. The sequence continues at coordinate 2,327 of CAJBTU010000413.1, forward strand.
GATCTTTTTTTTCGCTTCAATTGCTTTCATTGTCGGCTTCAACCCGGCGAAACCGACCAGTGCGCTGATGACGATATCGACATCGTCACGCTGCACGATCTCCAACAGACCTTCTTCTCCGTAGAGCACTTCAACTGAACTACTGACCGATCTTCGTACTTCCTTGCCGATCTTTTCATCAAGAACAACGACCCCTTTTGGTTTGTATCGTTGAATTTGGGCAAGCAGTACAGTGATATTACTATTGACAGTAAGATATACCGGTGTAAATTCACCGGGGAAGTCGGAAATAACTTCTAATGCTTGTTGACCGATTGAACCTGAAGAACCCAGCAGAGCAATACGTTTTGGCAATCTCTTATCCGTCATAATAGTATAATGTCATAAAATACTTAATGCGCCTATGGGAAGCAACGTATGGGAATGTTATTCATATTCAGTATTGCTCCGATAGTTCACTATAATATTCTAATGGGTAAATCGTGGCTTAAATCACGGACTTATTATATATTTGTCCATTACAATAAATAAAAGACGGGATTATGGGTTTAGGGCAAACAATGTTAACGATCATGGCGCTCGTTCTTTTAGGAAGGATTGTTCTTTCTATTAATACAACAACGCTTGATGTCGGTTTTACCAAGGATATGGCAGAATATAGAATTACTGCAACATCACTTGGAACATCCATGCTGGAACAAACGTCGGCACTGG
>CAJBTU010000414.1 GCA_903958625.1 uncultured Ignavibacteriota bacterium
ATCTTACCGTCACACCAGATATTATCATCTCCGATATCACCATGCCGGGAAAGAACGGGTTTGATTTCTTTGAACATATCCGTTCTCTTCCCCATTTGCAGCATGTTCCGTTCCTCTTCCTTTCGGCCCATTCTGATTCGGAGAGCGTCGTTGCCGGAAAGGAGATCGGCAGCGATGATTATCTGACAAAACCTGTCGACTTTCATCTTTTGCTTTCTTCCATACGGGGAAAATTAAAGAGGAAAGAACAACTGCGCGAAGCATCGGCACTGCATACGGAAAAGGTGAAGTCGGAGATCTTCCGTTTGATCACCCATGAAATGAGGACGCCGCTTACTTCGATTCTCGGCGCGACGGAGATGCTCTCCGATTCGCGAGGGGACCTGACGACCGGCGAATTAACGGAATTTCTGCAGATGGTTCAGAACAGCAGCAAGCGGCTGAACATGATGGTCGATGATTATTTGACGGCAACAAAGATCGAATCGGGTGAGATCGCCAGAGAGATGGAAATCAAAGATGACCGGGTCATGCCCAGCCATATCGTTCAGCGATTGATCGCCGAACTGGAATATCAGTGCCATCACCACAATATCACGATCGAAAATAAGATCGTTGATGCCACGATCTCCGTGCACATGTTCGCCGCACATATTGATAATATTCTGCGCCGCATTCTCGACAACGCCATAAAATTTTCGCGGCCGGAGAGCAGCGTGATCCTGGACCTTCACGAGAATAACGGATATGTCTTTTCCATCCAGGATTTTGGATTCGGAATTGCTGAAGAGAAAAAAAACGTCATCTTCCAAAAATTCGGACAGATCGACAGGGAAAAATATGAACAGCAGGGATCGGGCCTTGGATTATATATCGCACGTAATCTCGCCAAACTCAATAACGCCGACCTGTGGTTTGATAGCGAGGAAGGGATAGGCACGACGTTCTACTTGAGAGTGCCGAAAAGCCTCTAGAATTCCTCTCCCGCAACACGCGTGATCGATGCACCGAGCGAACTCAACTTCTTCTCAATCGCTTCATATCCGCGGTCAAGATGATAGACGCGAAGCACTTCAGTTTCACCCTCCGATTTCAATGCGGCAAGAATAAGCGCCGCCGATGCGCGCAAATCCGTTGACATTACTTTTGTACCAGAGAGTGTTCTGACTCCTCGGATAATCGCGGCATTATCCTTCATCTCGATATTGGCACCAAGCCTCACAATCTCGGGAACGTGGGCGAATCTGTCGTGATAGATCGTATCGGTGACCGTGGATGTTCCCTTGGCAATAGCCATCAATGATATCCATTGCGCCTGCATATCAGTAGGAAATCCGGGATACACTGCTGTCGTAACATCGACCGGTTTGACCGATTTTGGTGCGGTCAATTCAATATAATCTTTACCAATCGTCAATTTCACGCCGGCATCTTCAAGCCGCGCGGTTACCGCAGAAAGATGTTCCGGGATCACGTTCTCGATCCGTATTTTTCCGCCGCACATGGCACCGGCGATCAACATCGTGCCGGCCTCTATTCTGTCAGGAATCGTGTTGACAATTGCAGGATGCAATTCCTCAACACCTTCAATCTCCAGAGTCGTTGTTCCGATACCATCGATCTTTGCTCCCATCGCGATCAGCATTTCAACGAGATTGGTGATCTCCGGTTCCATTGCCGCATTTTCTATTCGTGTTGTTCCTTTTGCCAGAACGGCGGCCATCAGAACATTTCCCGTTGCACCGACGCTTGACACGTTGAATGCGATACGTGTTCCTTTCAATCGTTTTGCCTTTGCATAGATATATCCGCGCACCAATTCGATCTTCGCTCCGAGCTTTTTCATCCCTTCAATGTGGAGATCAACAGGACGCGGTCCCCATGCGCATCCTCCGGGAAGCGAAACCTTCGCCTGACCATAACGGGCGAGAAGCGGACCGAGCACATAGATTGAGGCGCGCATTTTTTTCACATGTTCATACGGCGCTTCGAATTTGTTCACGCGGAATGTGTTCACCTCTAGCATTTTGTTCTTCCGTTCGAAGGTAACACCCATTGTTTGCAGAAGCTTGGACATTGTTGTTACGTCGCGAAGGTCCGGAGTGTTATGCAGTTCATATTTTCCGCTTGCGAGGAGTGTTGCAGGCATCAGCGCGAGCGTAGCATTCTTTGCGCCGCTGATAGAGACAGTACCGTTGAGTTTTTTTCCGCCTTTAACGACAAATTTATCCATGGACGAGTATAACCTTTCTTAATTTTCTCGAAGAATGTTATTAAAAATTACTCAAAAAACAAATGACGCATTGCAATGACACGGTTGAATACGGAGAACGGACAATCTACGAGCGGCGGGCGTACTTCATATTGAAAAATGCCGGTTTAACCAGTAAAAAATATATTCAGGTCAATGCTTCTTTGAAAATTGCCGTATGAAAAAAATCTCCATTACGGTGATAAGAACGCCAATACCGGTAGAACTGATAAAACTCATTACACCCTGCCCAAGCGAATTGTTCATACTGCGGTTTTGTTGCATGAAGCGTCCGATCTCATCATCCGTTGCTCCGCCAAGGATAAGCTTTTTTCTCTGCCACTCGACCATCAAATTGATCCAGTCGGGATTGATATAATTATTGTAAACAAAGAGGAAGAGAGAGAACAATGCAGCAGAATAGATCGCTATCTGGAATCCGGCATTAATTCCCTCTTTAATTCCTAATACACCGTTCGACCGCGATTGTTCTTCCCGAAGTGCGGTAAAGATCACAACAAGCGGGACGATAAAGGAAACGTATCCGCTGTACTGTCCGATCTCAAGGGATGTGGTGTGGAAACCAAGAGCGAATTCTATCAGGACCCAAGCGTTGAGTCCGGCACCGCAAAGAAGTCCATATCGGTATTCAGATTTCATTTCTTTTTTTGGAGAAGAGATTACTAATGTTTCCCACAATAATTGTGGCGAAACAACCGATGAGAGTATGCCACGTGAAATCAATATTTGTGAATGTCAACACAACAACCATCGACAAAATACCGGCAATAAATCCGACAAAAGCATCGAACTGATTCGTCCGTTTGAAGAGGAGGCCCAGAAAGAAAGTTCCGAGCAGACCGCCGTAGGTAAACGAAGCGATCTTCAATCCGATTTCCACAACGGGATTCTTTGTATCGGTAAACAGCATAGCACCGCCAATAAGAACAAATCCCCACAGCAGAGTAAACCGTTTCGACCATTTCACTTCGGTTTGAACATCAAGATTTTTACCGCGCGCCGTTAACTTAAAGAGATCAAGAAATGTTGATGATGCCAAAGAACTGATCGATGAAGAGAGTGTTCCCATTGCCGAAGCAAGAACGCCGGCGATAACAAGCCCGGCCAGACCGGTCGGAAGATTCTCCACGATGAACTTCGGGAAGATCTCGTCGGATGATTTCAAGCCGAGCTGCTGGAACGGCACGCCGTTGTAAAATGCAAAGAGGCACAATCCAAGCACGAGAAAAAATGCAAATTGAAGAACAATGATTGACGCATCAAGGATCAACGCTTTTTGACTTTCCCATCTCGACTTGCAGCCGAGCAGACGCTGCACAAGCAGCTGGTCGGTTCCGTGCGACGCCATGGAGAGGAATGTTCCGCCGAGCAATCCACCAAGGAATGTATAGGGCGAAGAAAGGAATTCCATGAATGTTTTTCCGGTTGTTAGGTTGACTATGGAGAATTTATTGGAACCATTTGCCGTTGCATACGAAACGACATCATTCCAGCCATTCGGCAGAGTGTGGAGTATCAGCAGCATCGAGGCGAACGCCCCGCCAAGATAAATGAACATCTGAACGACATCCATAGCAACAACGGCTTTCAATCCTCCCACGTATGTATAGATTAACGTGAAAATTCCGATGATAAAAATACTTGTTCCGTAATCGTATCCGGTGATAAGATGGACAGGAATGGCCGTTGCAAAAAGCCTTACGCCGGACGCCAGCACTCTTGTTACGATAAAAACGGAGGAAGTGAATTTCCGCAGCCCCATGCCGAACCGTTTGCCGAGAAAATCGTAAGCCGTTTCCAAATCACCTTTATAATAGGCCGGGATGAAGATCAAACTGACCAATAGTCTGCCGAAAAAGTATCCTAAAGCAAGCTGCAGGAAATGCATATCGCTCTTGTACGCAAGACCGGGTATGCTGATGAACGTAAGCGTACTTGTTTCGCTCGCCACGATGGAGAAGCCGACGGACCACCATGACATCTCTTTCCCTCCGAGAAAGTAATCCTTTGATGTCTTTTGTTTCCTGCCGATGTAGGTGCCGATAAGCGTAACGCCGATAAGATATGTTAATACGATGCAATAATCGATAAGAGAAAAGCCCATGAGGGAATCAGTATATCGGTCCGTTGCAGATCTTCTGCGGCAACGAACCGATGATTGGGGAAAAATTACTTTTTTTGCGCCTTGGCAACGGTGTCAAAGATTGGAAAGACTTTATCAAGCTGCGAGATCTTGAGCAGTGCAAGGACCTTCTTATGCACTCCGGCGAGTTTGATCTCTCCGCTATGCTGACGCATCTGTCTATCGGCGATCAGCAGTGCGCTCAATCCGCTGCTGTCGCAGAATTCCACGGCGGTCAGATCGATAACGAGCGTTTTCAAAGCCGGCCGGCAGAGAAGAATGAATTCGCCTTTCAGTTCAGGGGAGACAGACACGTCGAGCTTGCGTTCTTTCACCGTCAGCACGGCACTGGTGCCATTCTTTGTAACATCGAATTTCATACAGACCTCATATTAAAACATTGATAACGTTCTGAACAATTGTTCATATCTCCATTTGGCATTCCGATTTGGAGAGGAATTGAATTGAAAATTGTAATACGCATCGGCATGTTCCTGAGAAAAACCGATCTTCAACGGTGCATTAATGTGTCTGCACAGATACGCTGAAGAAGGGACAAGAGAAAAATTCAGGTCCAGCAGGATATCGAATTTTTGATTGAGAAGATTACCGATTTCGTTCTTTTTCGGCAGAAAAAAATAATTCAGATGTTCGTTCTTGATCGTCGTAACATTGGAACGATTGAGGGTATTGGAAAAACTGCGCTGTCCTTCATTCACAACCAGAGTCAGATGATTCCCCTGGAACTTGTTCTGAAGCAGAATAATGGTCTGCGCCACCACAGAACGCTGTTCTGCATTTTCGGGAATGATCACAAGAGCTGTCTTAGCGTTTGAAAATGATTTTGAGAACGACATAGGTTTTGATGCTTTGCTCCGGAACAAAAGCCGCGTCAGCGTGATCCCCAGATTTCTTCGTTGTTTTTCAAACATTCTTTAGCTGCAGTCTATAATGAGTATATATTTATGGTTGTAAGGTGCAAAACGTTTTTACAAATTTCAAGAAGAGAAATCACCGCTGTTTGCTGCGGATCACCCGGGCACGAAAAATCCCTTGACAATCACCCTAACATTTTTAAGAATTCTTCCTCATTGATGGTCGTTACACCCAGTTCTACCGCTTTTTGCAGTTTTGATCCGGCGTCGCTGCCGACAATAACAAAATCAGTTTTTTTACTGACGCTGGATGCCGACTTTCCCCCAAGCGCTTCGATCCTTTCTTTTGCTTCTTCACGGCTCATGGTTTGCAAGCCGCCGGTGAGTACGAATGTTTTTCCGGTGATGTTCGAATTTTCAGTGATCTTCTTCCGGTCCGACCTCATCTGCACGCCTGCTTTGGACAAACGTTCGATAAGTTTCAGCGAATGAACATCGCTAAAAAACCGGATAACACTTTCAGCAATACGGGGTCCGACCCCTTCAACGTGTTCAAGATCCTGCTGCGATGCCTTCTTCAGATTTTCGATATCGTTAAAATGATCTGCCAGCAATTTCGCAACGCCTTCACCAACGAATCGGATACCCAATCCAAACAGCACCCTGCTGAACGGAAGAGTTTTACTTTCTTCAATTCCATCCAATAGGTTCTGCGCACTTTTTTCACCCATGCGTTCAAGACCAGCGATCCGGTCCTTCTTCAAAACGTAAATGTCGGCGATATTGTGGATCAAATCTTCTTTCACAAGCAGGTCGACCACTGCTTCTCCCAGTCCTTCAATATTCATGGCGCGCCGATGTGCAAAATGTTCGATGCGGCCCCGGACCTGTGCGGGGCACTCAAAATTCTCGCAGTAATATGCGGCTTCACCTTCGGGGCGGAAGATCTTGGACCCGCAAACAGGGCATAGGGAAGGAAACTTGAACGATTTTGAGTTTTTCGGTCTTTTCTTCAGATTGACGCCGGCAACTTTTGGAATGACATCGCCACCCTTTTCAACGAACACCGAATCACCGATACGGATATCGAGTTCATTGATATAATCCTCGTTATGCAACGTCGCGCGGCTTACGGTGCTTCCGCTGACAAAGACCGGTGTAAGTTCGGCAACGGGAGTGATCGTTCCAGTCCGGCCGACCTGCAGAGTGATTGCATTCAATTGGGTCTCCATTTGCTGTGCCGGATATTTATAGGCAATGGCCCACCGCGGAGATTTTGCGACAGCACCCAGTTCCTGCTGCTGCGCGATCGAATCGACCTTGACAACGATGCCATCAATATCGTACGGGAGGGAAGATCGTTTGACGTTCCATTCATCACAATATTGTTTTACATCGGCAATCGTTTTGCAGACACGGACATGCTCGTTCACGACGAACCCCAGTTTTTTGAGCAGCTGCAGATTCTCCGAATGCGATGTCGGTTTCACATTGCTTATGCGGAGAAAATAAGTGAACATCCGCAGTCTGCGCTGTGCAACGGCCTTCGAGTCCTGAAGTTTCAGTGTGCCGGATGTTGTATTCCGGGCGTTGACGAATGTCTTTTCTCCCAACTCTTCCTGCCTTTTATTCATCGACTCGAAATCTTTTTTTGTCATAAAGATCTCTCCGCGCACCTCGAAATCTTTGGGCAACCCTTTTCCTGTTTCGGCCTTTAAAGGGATCGAACGGATGGTTTTAAGATTTTTGGTGATCTCGTCCCCTTGTGTTCCATCGCCGCGTGTGGCACCGAGCACAAAGATACCGTTCCTGTAGATCAGACTGATGGCAACGCCGTCGATCTTCAATTCGGCAACAAAACGGTATTGTTGTCCGCCGACCAATTCTTTAACCCGGCGGTCGAAATCCAGCAACTCGTCTTCGCTGTAGGTGTTGGAGAGGGAAAGCATGGGAACTTCATGCGTGATGGTCGTGAAATCTTTTGTCGGTTCGCCGCCAACGCGCTGCGATGGGGAGTCCGGAGTTATGAGGCCGGGGTATTGCCGCTCCAACGCGATGAGATCGTTCATCAGCTGGTCATATTCACCATCGGAGATAGAAGGCTGTGAAAGGACGTAATACCGATAATCGTGATCACGCAGAGCGACACGAAGTTTCTCTATCCTTTGTTTTGCCGTGGAGGGCGCATTCATTGCTTAGTTCAATTGATCTGCAGAGATCTTAATATTCTGCACACGTTTGCCTTTGTTGCCAATCGGTGCGATCTCTTTGCCGTTCAATAATAACCGCACAGAGCCGCCGTCGCTTAACGACAGCGAAAAACTTTTTTTAGCAACATATGTGCGATATCGGCCTCGCAGCATATATCCGCTGCGCGGAGGGAGTGTATCCCTGATAATGGTGACCCAGACCGAATCGTTTGCGACGATGCGCAGCACAAGAGAATCGATTTTTGTCATTTCTGGTTTGGCAATCTTTGTTGAATCAAGCGAATCAGCCACTACGTGCACCGGCTGCAGCTTTTCCTGTTCTTTCACCACATCCTGAAATGCCGTCTCCTTCACGCTGTTGGCGGGGATCACGGTATTGAAATAATTGAAGATGATGTAAGAAGCCACTCCGACGGCAAGTGCGATAACGGCAAGTGCTACAAAGGATCGGCTTCGCTTTTCCCTTTTCAGTTCATGTTCCGTAGTCTCAGGCCGCATCGTGAATTTTCCTTCATCACGCACGGATGCTGTCTCTTCCTTGTGTTCGGGAGTGCTGTGGATCTCGTATTTTTTTAAGATCTGCGACGGGTCCATTCCTATCGCTTCGGCGTAAGCCTTGATGAATGCTCGGACATAGGTCTGCGGCAGGATATCGAATGCGCCTTGATCGATCGCTTGAAGATATTTGATGCTGATACGGGTCTTTTGCGAGATATCGAACAGGGTGATATTTCTTGCTTCACGTTCTTTTCGTAATTCTTCGGAAAAATGATTCATTCGCTTGGTATTGGTATAGAAATGCTTTTGTGTACAAGATAAAAAAAATATCGCAGGGCATCAAGGAAAGAACACGGTGTGTGCGAAGTAATTTGCTCCGGCAGCGAATGCGCCGGAGATTGGTGCTTACGGGTTTTGCTCATCGAGAACCTCGCGCACCTTCTTGGCCAGTTCTTCAATCTTATACGGTTTTTGAATGAAGCCGTCGATCTCCTTTGAGAATTTGCTCCCCTCAAGAATTGCATCGTTATATCCGCTGGAAATGATCACCTTAGACTTAAGTTTCAGCGATTTGATCTTTTGGAAGACTTTTTTTCCCCCTACCTGTGGCATATTCATATCCAGGAGCACAAGGTGGAATTTTTTCTTTTTCGAGAGAAGTGCTATTGCTTCAACACCGCCGGACGCGGTCGTCACCGCATAACCGAGGTCGGACAGCATCGTGCTTAGTGTCAGACGGATAAACTCTTCGTCATCAACAATAAGGACCGACTCGGATCCGCCGGATATTTTCCGTATTGACGGAGAAAAAATATCTTTCGGAATTCCCTGTATCAAGGGGAAGATAAGCGTGAACGACGTACCTTTGTTCGGTTCACTAATGTATGTGATCGTTCCGTCGTGAGACTTTATGACACCATAGACAACGGAAAGTCCCAGCCCAGTTCCTTTTCCCTGATCCTTCGTTGAGAAGAAAGGAATGAAGACCTGTTCTTTTACCTCTTTGGACATTCCGATGCCATTGTCGGTGATCTTAATGCTCACGGTTTGATCATTGACCGGGTCGACGAATGTTTCGATGGTCAACACGCCTCCGTTCGGCATGGCATCTCTGGAATTGATAAAGAGATTCAGCAGCGCTTGCTGTATCTGTCCTTCATCACCGCTGATGATGGCAGGATGAGGAGAGAGCACCTTCACTACTTCAATGAGCGGTTTGACGGACGGTTCGAACATTCTCAGTGTTTCTTCAATAATATCATGGAGGTCAACCGGATGAAACTCCACCGGAGAACGTCTGGCGAACGTGAGTAACTGATTTGTGAGCGATTTGCCGCGCGTTGCTGCCGTTTCGATGATCTCAACGAACGGATAATTTCTGTTTGAAGCCGGGATACGCCGCCGCATAATCGAGGAAGCTCCCATGATCGATGTGAGGATGTTGTTGAAATCGTGGGCGACACCGCCGGCAAGATTGCCTATGCTGTCAATCTTCTGTGCCTGCATGCGCGCCTGCATCACCTTTTGTTCAAGGATCTTCTGTTCCGTCATGTCGCGGCCGACGCAGCGAAGGAGCACCGGTTTATGGTTTTCGTCGTACACAAGCGATGTGTTGACGGAAACATCGATTGTCCTTCCATCCTGCGTCTTCATTTGTTCTTCGCTTCCGCGGAACTCCTGATGTTCATCAAACGATTTCTTCAAGATCATTGTGATATGATCGTGCATCTCCGGAGGGTAGAGGAATGTCAGTGACTTTCCGATGATCTCCGCTTTGGCATACTTCAACGTCTGCGATTCCGTAAGATTGCAGTTGATGATGATCCCTTCGCGGTTCACCAGGTGGTACATGTCCGGCGAATGTTCGAAGAGATCGGCGTAGCGTTTTTCCGATTCAGTAATCTTGTCGAACAGATGAGCGTTGTTCAACGCAACGCTGATCTGGTTGCTGAATGCGGCGATCAGATTCACTTTTCGCGCCGGGAAGAAATCCTTTGCCGTACTGGCGAGCAGCAAGATACCTTCGGATTTGTCTGCAACTCGCAGCGGCACCGATACCCACGACGCAATATCCAATAGCTGCAGATTGTTGTGAAACACGATCCCTTCGGTCAAATTTGTATCCTTATTTGTTCGGATCTCCTCCGTCCATTCAAGGAATGTTTTGCTTGACAGCATTTTATCGGAGAAGAATCCAAAGTCCGCGCCGAATGTTTTCTTCAATTCAAGACGATCGCCCTGCAGAACATACAGCCAGCCGAATTCCGTTTTAAGGATATCGGCCACCTTATGCAACGCATTGCTGAAGATGTAGTTCAGATTGATGGATTTGCTGACCACCATTGCCACGGTGTTCAAAACTTCCAGTTCGCGACGCTGTTCTTCAAGCTGGCGTCCGTATTTGAGGGAAAAATAGACGCTGGCAAAACCAATTATACCGGCGGTGGTGATACTGACGAAGTCGAGGAATTCAAAATTCTTTTGAAGAATGATGTTCGCGGAAATGATAGTCACCATCATTACGATAACAGCAGTAGAGGCGACCATCTGAGCCTGTTCTACAAGACCAAGATTCAGTGAAAAAGAGCGAAGCCGTTGAAAGAAATTTTTCATGGGATGGAGTGGACGGATGGAATTAATAGTCTGCCGCTTTTTTCATCTCGCGGGTCCTTCGAATACGCCCCTCGATGGCCGCTAAAAGCACATCCTTTTCGACAGGCTTGGTAAGATAATCATCAACGCCGATCTTTTTGCCGGTTCGTATCAGTTCCCGTTGATCCAGCGCCGAGATGAAAATGAACGGAACAGACGAAAATTTTTCGATCGATCGAAATTTTTCATAGAACATGAATCCGTTCATATTCTTCTGTCCGAAGGCGATATCGCACAGAACAAGGTCGGGCGTAAAATTTTCCAGAAGGTTCAGGGCCTCTTCGCCGGATGTTGTATTCAGGCTCAGATACCCGTTCTTTTCCAGCAGACGTTCGGTCAATAACAGAAAATGTCTGTCGTCATCCAGGGAAAGGATCACCCCTTTGGAATCGAGCGATTTCAGCAATCGATTCAATTTTTGCTCAAGAACGATCTCTTCCTGTTCGCTGATCTTGAACAATTTCTTGAGCGTGGAGAATTCCCGGACTCCTTTGTTCCATTGATTTTTGACGGCATCGAGGTAACTGGTAAGCCGTGCGTTCTGTTCAAGGTAGTTGTGTTCATCCTGCGATATGGCAAAGAATTCACGCATGCCCTCTGCACGTTCCTGCTCCAACGGTGTGATGTAACCGTCTTTCCAAATCTCATTCAGGAAGGTCTTGTATGCTTCCAGAACGGCATCGGAAATTTTCTGAACGTATTTTGCCGGTATCACGACGCTGTCCTGCGGCAGTGCTTCCGTGGAAGATTCTGTGCGACGATCGTCCGTTTGTTCCACCGGGGGGAATATATTCTTGGATTGTTTTTCTTTCTGTCCTTTCAATAATGTCTCTATGCGTTCCTTATAGGCTTTTGCATAGATATTTTTTGTATTGGCGAGAAGGATCTGGTCAACAAGCCTCAACGACTCTTCAAATTTTTCTGCTTTGATCAATTTATCGATGCTGCGAAGAATATCAGCGATATTTTCTTTCGTTGTCATCATTCCCTATAGTATCCGTTTCAATTCGCGCGATCGTCGGAGTTTACCTTCGATGGTGGCAAGAAGCATTTCCGCATCGATCGGCTTAAAGAGATAATCATCCGCGCCAAGTTTCTTGCCGGTACGCACCAGCACATCCTGATCCAATCCGCTGAGGAAGATGAACGGCGTTGTTAAAAATTTATCGATGGAACGGAACTTTTCATAAAAAGCAAACCCGCTCATGTTCGGTTTGGAAAAATTGATGTCGCAAACTACGATATCCGGCGTCATTGTTTCAAGCAACTGCAGACCTTCTTCGCCCGTCGTGGAGGTAAAACAATAGAAACCGCCGTCGTGGAGAACACCTTTGATGATGTTCAGAAAGGAATCTTCATCATCGAGAACAAGTACGGATCCGTTTGACTGCAGGGATTGCAGCAGCTGGAATACTTTCGGTTCGAGAGCAAGCTGTTCCTGATCGGTGATGAAAAATTTTCTGCGCTGCGGCGAAAAATCCGTAATCCCTTTGCGCCATTCGTCGCGGATCGAATGGAGGTAGCATGTCAGACGGACATCTTTTTCTATGACAGCATGTTCTTCTGCGGTAATGGCAAATGTTTCGCGCATCGAGTCTATTCTGGATTGTTCGTCGGGGGAGACCAATCCGTCTTTCCATATCTCCATTAATAGAGCTTTATACGCCTCCGATGCTGCAGCCGAACGTCGGATCTGAGAATATTTTCCCTGTGGCGACGGCTGCTGTTGTTGTTTTGGATTTTCCCTGACAGGAATAGGTGCGACGACCGGTTCTGATTTTATTGCTACGGTGTTCTGCTGTGCGACAGGTTTCGGCGCCGGATGTTCGGGCTCTACTGCTGCGGGTATCGGCTGTTCATTGTTTGCCGCTGCAGGAGGTTCTGCTAATTTCGATCGCGCTGCTTTATGTTCGGCATCGGCGCGCGAAAGACCCTGGCCTTCCATCAATGAAATGATCCGCTCTTTATACGCTTTCGCGTACACATTCTTTTGTTCCAGTTCGAAAATCTTGTTGATGTAACCCATTGCCGTCTCAAGGTTGGAATTTTTGATCTCTTTATCCGCAAGACGCAGAAAATCGATGATATTTTTCGGCGACATGTTCATGCGATATTCCTCCGGGATTGCATCAATTCTTTGATCACAACTTCGCGGGCAACATGCATTGGAAATTCATTGTGAGTAAACAGTTCGAAGGCTTTCGCCCCCTGCCCCAACAGCATTTCAATACCGCTGACCGTCCGCGCACCAGCTGTGCGTGCAAGTTTAAGCAGAGCTGTTTCCAAAGGATTATAGACAATATCGAAGACGATCTGGTCCTTTTGGATCTCTGCAAGAGGAGGAAGCGTGTGGAGATGCACCGACGGTGACATCCCGACAGAGGTTGTATTGATGAGCAATGCGGCGACCTCTATCTCGCGTGCGGCAACTTCATTTTCGCTCGTGCTGAAGAATTTTGTTAAACGGAATTTTGTGCTGAACTCGTCAACGATCACATTCGCGTTATCAAGCGTTCTGTTCACGATCATGATCCTTTTGGGCGAAAAGAACTTAGCAACAGCATAGATGGTCGCACGTGCGGCACCGCCCGCGCCGAAGATGACAACGTGATTATTTTTGATCTCTTCGGCATAATATGCAAGGGAGATATAGACACCGTGCGCGTCAGTATTGTATCCCACCAGCCGGCCGTTGTTATTCACGATGGTATTCACGGCGCCGATCATTTTTGCTTCTTCCGAAATTTCATCAATGAGCGGGATGACCTTCTCTTTGTACGGAACGGTGACATTGGCGCCGCGGAAGTTTAATGCGCGTATGGCGGCAATCAGATTTGGGAGCATTTCCGGAGTGACATCCATGACACCGTAATCGTAATCAAGGTTGAGTTTCTTGAATGCGGCTGTATGCATTGCGGGAGACAGAGAGTGAACAATATGATGTCCTATGATCCCGATATGCCGCTGATGTTCCGAAGATATTCGCAATTTCATAATGGAATATACCGATTATTTGAAAATAAAAAAAAACCTAATCAGTTGATTAGGTCTCCGAGTCATCAAACTAACGATTGAATGATTCCTTATTGCAGAAGAACGGAGGCAAACTCTTTTACAGACTTTACTCCCTTAAACTCAATCTCAAATTTCGTTTTTAATTCGGGATTCAGTTTCAAGGCTATTTTCAGCGATTCGACCGCATCGAGATTCTTTTCCATCGCGAACAGTACCTTAGCCCTGCTATAGAACGATTCGGCGAAATTCGGATTCAATTCGATGGATCTGTTCAGCGCTTTCAATCCCTCTTTCATGTATCCCATTGCAAAGAGCGTATCGCCGTAATCGTACCACGCTTCAAAATTGTTGGGATCGAGTTGAACGACCATTTTATAGCTTAGGATGCACTCTTTCATCTTTCCAAGATTGAACTCTGCGTCGGCCTTGGCATACCATAGTTCCGGATACTCACGGCATATCTCAATGGCACGGTTGTAGTCCGTCAGTGCTTTACGGTATTGTTCCATTGCATCGTAACAACTGCCGCGTCCGAAATACGACTCATAATGCGTGATATCATACCGTATGGCGAGCGTAAAGCATTTGATCGCCTCGGTGTAATTCTCTACCTCTTCGTAGGCATTTCCCAGATTGTGCAGTGCCGGAACATCTTTCGGTTCGAATCGGAGCGTCTGTTTGTAGCATTCGATCGCTTCGTTCAATTTTCCCTGCATAGCATAGACATTCCCCTTATTATAGTATGCCGAAGGAAAATTCTCTTTGATCGCGATCGCCATATCGTAACTGTCGATTGAGCGGTCATGTTCGCAAAGACGGTTCAACACGATGCCTTTGTTATACCATGCATTGAAATTATACGGGTCAAGGTCGATGTGCTTGTTATAACATTCCAGCGAATCTTCTATCTTGTCCATCAGATCGTAACAAAACGCCAATTCAAACCATACATCCGGATTGTTCGGTTCTTCTTTTACAAGGAACTTCAGTATTTCCAGCGCTTCATCGAACTGTTCCAATTTTTCAAGGATGACGGCTTTATTGAGCAATGCCTCGGTATCACCCGGATTCAGGATGAGTGCTTTTTCAAAATCTAACAGGGCTTCATCGTTGCGATTAGAATTATCCAGTGTAATGCCCCGGTTGATAAAGAGGTCGCTGTCATTGGGATTCAACGTGATGGCATGATTGTAACATTCCAAAGCTTCGGCATACCGGAAGAGATTATTGAGAATCATTCCTTTCCGCATCAGCGCATCCGAGGAATAGGGGGCAAATTCCACCAATTGAGAGGCAAATGTCAACGCATCTTCGTACTTTTCCTTTTCAAAGTAGTAACTGATGATCTCTTCAAGTGCTTCAATGCTCTTCAGTCCGTTTCCGCCGCGGCGGAGTAGTTCCTTAAAGCGTTCTATCTCCTCATTGCGGTCCCGCCGGGGAGAAGAATCGCCTTCGAAATCGTCTTCAAAATTATCGTGGTCAAACGTGGACATAAACGGAACAGATTTGGAATGATAGGAAGTTATTCGTAATTCAAATTAACGAAAAAAGGGGGGGTAAGTCAATAAATCTGCTGAGATCAATTTATTTTCTTTGAAAATCCACAAAAATAGGCGAAATTTGAATAGTTTATTATCTCTCCTCTAATCACTTAAACCAACACTTGAAGTATTGTCATGACACCCCTCAAAATCCGGATCAACAGAATTTCAAACACAACACAGGATGTTCCGCTTCCCTCATATGCAACCCACGGTTCGGCCGGGATGGATATCTATGCTGCGGTAGATAACGAAATGATCGTGAAAGCAGGAGAGACAACATTAGTCCCGACCGGATTTTCAATGGAGATCCCGGTCGGATTTGAAGCGCAGATCAGACCAAGAAGCGGACTGGCAATAAAACATAATATCGGGCTGATGAATTCGCCGGGCACCATCGATTCCGATTATCGCGGTGAAGTGAAGATAGTTTTTTCGAATTTTGGAAAGAGCGACTTTGTCGTAAAGAGAGGAGATCGTATCGCCCAAATGGTTGTGGCGCAATACGAACGCGTGGAATGGGAAGAAGTGAACCAGCTTTCCGACACTGCACGCGGTGCCGGCGGATTTGGTCACACGGGAATTGCCTAATAATAGAATCGGATCGACTATGCCTACACGAAAAAAAGTTGCCCCCCCCGCCGAACAGGTGGGAAATGAGAATAGAAAACGGTCTGCACCGGTAGCGGTATTGGATATGATCGTTATTTCTGCCGGATTGATCCTGCTTCTTCTTCTTCTCTACTCACTGGAAGCTTTGAGTTCACCGTTTTTGATCTTCGGAACGATCATCTTTTTACTTTATCCGTTGCACGATAATCCCGTTGCGAAGAACGTCATAATTCTTTCATCGGCGTTGTTTTTACTCTGGTTCTTTTTTACGATTGATACGATCCTCTCGCCGTTCATCCTGTCGCTGTTCCTTGCCTATTTATTCCATCCGATTGTAACATACCTGGAAACGTCGTGGAAGATTCCTCGATGGACCTCGGCCGTATTCATCATCTGCATCAGTATTGCACTTGTCATTATTTTACTTGTCCTTGGTCTGCCGCATATCATCGGCCAGTTCGAAGGAATTTTGCAGGCGATCGGAACGATCTCAACGCAATTTGTTGAATGGGTCCTTACCGGCCGGTTCATTAAAGCAATTCAAAAGTACGGGATATCGGTCGAACAGCTTCGTAATATGCTGACGACAACCATCGCTCCGCGCGTTGAAGATATCCTTAAGGGGATATTGAAGGGAACGTTCGGTATCGTGAGCGGACTGCAGGTGATCGTATCAGGAATTGTGAATATCGTCATCATTCCTTTCCTCACATTCTTTCTCCTTAAGGATTTTCCGCTCGTCCGTCTCCGGATAAAAATGATGATCCCCAAAAAACGGCGTGTACATTCGGTAGCATTTTACCACCGCGTCGATGAGATCCTTGGCCATTATATCCGCGGCACAACGATCATGGCGATCTTTGATGCCTTTGCCGTTACGACCGGATTGTGGATTATTGGTATTCAATATCCGCTCGTGCTGGGAATTCTTTCCGGTCTTTTGTTCTTCATACCGTATTTTGGATTCATTACGATCCTTTGTGTTTCGGCATTTGTTGCTTCGCTCAGTATGGGTGCACTTGCCCTTCCAGTGATCTCAACGGTCTCGTATCTTGCCTTTCTTCACATCGTCGAAAATTATGTGCTCACTCCGAAGATCATCGGCGGGAAGATCGGACTTCATCCTGTCGTGCTCATTTTGTCGCTGTTCGTTTTCGGATATTTCCTTGGCTTCATCGGATTGCTGATTGCCATTCCGGCAGCTGCGATTATTATTGTCTCTGTAAAAGAGTGGGAATTGAACCGCAAAAAGGAACTGAAACTGGAAGTAGAATAATCAATAACACATCAGGATGTTCAATGGCTGGTAAACTGTATCTCGTAGCAACTCCCATCGGAAATTTGAACGATATGACATTTCGTGCCATCGAAACGTTGAAGAATGTCGATATCGTTGTCTATGAGGAACGGAAAGAAGGGAGCCGCCTTCTGCGTCATTTCGGCATTGAAAAACCGGTGGAGAGCCTGAATGAGCATAATGAAGCGGCGTCAACATTTATTATCCTGGACCATTTGAAGAACGGTCGTAGTGTCGCCATTGTATCGGACTGCGGCACACCGGTGTTTTCCGATCCCGGGCAATTGCTTGTGCGAAAAGCAGTTGATGAAGGAATAAAGATCGTTCCGATTCCCGGTGCATCATCACTGATGCCGGCATTGACCGTTTCTGGATTTTCCATCGATCAATTTGTTTATTACGGCTGGTTGTCGCCGAAACGTCCGCGCCGTATCGTGGAACTTCAGCAGCTCCGCCGCGAACTTCGCACGATCATTCTCATGGATACGCCGTACCGTCTTGTTGCGCTGATGAAGGATATTTCCGAAGTGTTCGGAACAACACGCCGAATCTGCGTTGCGTTCGATCTTACGATGCCGGATGAGGAGATATTTCATGGTACGGCACCACAACTGGCGGCAAAATTTGAGAAAGAGGAGCGAAAAGGGGAGTTTGTTCTGGTGATCGAAGGGAAAGGGAAATAGTGCAATTGCACTTCCCTGAAGCATTATCTATATTTCATTTGTGAAAGCACTCCATCAAACATATCACCAGTCCGCGAAAGCTCCCGAGCTTTACGGAGATTATTGGTTCAATTCTGCGCCTCTTTCGATTGCGGCGGTACAGGGACAGAATATCCTGCTCTATTTTTGGAACTATTCCTCTCCGTCATCTTTAAGGATACTTCCGTTGATGAAAGAATGGTATGCTACGTATGCCGAACTCGGCTTGGTGTGCATTGGTGTTCACTCGCCGGAATTTTCTTTTGCCACGAATCCCCGTAAAGTGGATGAATTCCTGAAGAAGCAATCCATCGAATTTCCCGTCGTTGCCGATAATGACCGGTTAATAGCCGGTGCGTACCGCATCTCCAATTTCCCGACGCTCGTTCTGATTAGTGCGAATGGAAATATTTATGATATGGTTGCGGAATCATTTTCAGTGCTGCGTCTTGAGCGCTCCATCCAATATCTGCTGCGTCAGTCGGGATTTTTCGGAGAACTGCCGCCGCTTCGTTCCATGGATTCCGAACGGTCGCAGGAGCACACCGCACACGAGATCACTACGGGGTATCTGCACGGCTCATTGGGAAATGTTGAAGGGTACAGTCCGGAACTTCCGGCGCATTATGAAGACCCGGGGATTTATATAGAAGGAAAATTCTACGCTCATGGAATTTGGCGTGCCGAACGAAATGCTTTCCACTATGAAGGTGAGCCGAACGACGGATATTTAATTTGTCAAAGTGTTAGCGAGAACATCGATGTGCTTGTGGGGAGCGAACAAAAAAGTTCCCTGCGAATCAAAGTCGATGATACCTCGATGTTGATCGGACAAATGGGGTCCGACATTCAACGTGACCCGAAAGGGAATTCCATTGTGACGGTCGGTGAACCGCAATTTGTTTCCGTTTTCCGTGGCACACAAAAAGAAAGACATTCCGTTCAGTTTATCCCCGGTGCCTCCGGCATAACATTCTATATGTTCTCGTTTTTCAAGGAACAAGGATCCGAAGGCGGAGATCAGATCTTCCACAATAATTGATCCGTGACATGACCACTCGCCTGACCGACCTCTTTCATGTTAATGTACCAATCATCCAGGGGGGAATGGTGTGGGTCTCCGGCTGGAAACTGGCATCAGCTGTTTCAAATGCCGGCGCACTCGGACTTATCGGTGCCGGATCCATGAAGATAGACCTGCTGCGCGAACATCTGCAAAAAACAAGATCGGCTACGTCAAAACCTTTCGGCGTTAACATCCCTCTGCTTCGCGGCGACATCGATGAACTGATCAACGTCATTCTTGATGAAAATGTAAAAATAATTTTTACCTCTGCCGGTCATCCCGGAAGGCATATCGAAAAATTCAAGAAAGCCGGCTGCATTGTTGTCCATGTTATCGCAAATGTGAAGCAGGCATTGAAAGCAGAAGAAGTCGGCTGTGATGCGATCGTAGCCGAAGGATTTGAAGCGGGTGGACATAACGGCTTGGATGAAATCACAACACTGGCTCTAATTCCTCAGGTAGTTGATGCTGTGAAAATTCCCGTTGCTGCTGCCGGCGGAATTGCCGACGGCAGGGGAATGTTGGCGGCATTTGCATTGGGTGCAGAAGGAGTTCAGATCGGAACCCGGTTCGCCGCAACAGTCGAGTCCTCTGCGCATGAACTCTATAAACAAAAGATCGTTGATGCACACGATAGTGATACGGTGATAGCGTACCATAATATCCTTCCGGTCCGGGCGTTGAAGAATCCATTCATGGAACAGGTCCAAAAAGAGGAGATCCAAAAAGGGATGACCCGCGAACGGATGATGGAACTCCACGCAAAAGGACGTGAACGGAAAGGGATCTTCGAAGGGAACTGGGAAGAGGGAGAGATGGAAATGGGACAGAGTTCCGGTCTTGTTCACGACATCATTCCGGCCGCCGATGTTGTGCAAAAGATGATGGAAGAATTTGAAGAGGCAAAACGAAAAATTCTTCTCACCCGGCCATGAAACAAACCGAATCAATAACGACATCAGTCTTTGATCTCTTCAAAGTCGGCCCCGGTCCTTCCAGTTCCCACACAATCGGTCCGATGAAAGCCGCATTAGATTTCCTTCACCGCATCCGTCAGCTTCCGGCGGAAATACAATGCATAGCAACATCCATTGATGTCATTCTGTACGGATCGTTGGCAGCTACCGGTAAAGGCCATGGGTCCGACCGCGCCATCGCAGCAGGATTGCTGGGAAAACAGCCGGAAGAATGCGAACCCCACTGGTTTTCTACGTTGATGTCCGATGAAGACCGTTATCAAATTATGGCAGGTTCGTATGCTGTCACGTTCGGTCCTGAGAATGTGCGGTTCGAAAAAGGCAAATTCCATTTCCCGCACCCGAATACACTCCATCTGCGATTGATGAATGGTATCGTACCCTTAACGGAAGAGGAGTATTATTCCATCGGCGGCGGATTCATTCGGCGAAAAGGGGAATCACTGCTTGAGCAGACACCAAAGATGCTGAGATATCCATTCTCAACAATGAGCGATGTGAAAGAATATCTTCTCCAAGAGGAAATAACATTGGCTGAATTTATCCTCCGGAATGAAGAATCGCTGACAGGATGGAGCCGTGATAAGATAAACGGAAAACTCGATTCGATACTTAAATTTATGCACGATGCCGTGCAGCGGGGTCTTGCCGCAGACGGTGAACTTCCGGGAACGGTCAAATTGAACCGGAAGGCAGCATCGCTTTTTAAAAAAGGACAGCAGATGGCGCGTTCGCAGGATGCATTTTTGATCTTCCTTAATGCGTATTGCGAAGCGGCGTCGGAAGAAAATGCTGCAGGAAATATTGTTGTCACAGCTCCCACAAGCGGAGCATCGGGTGTCATTCCCGGTCTGACGTATTTGATGAAGACGCATTTTCACTACGATCAGCAAAAACTCCGCGAAGGATTACTGGCCGCCGCCGCCATCGGATTTTTAGTGAAACATAATGCCAGTATTTCGGGAGCCGAAATGGGATGTATGGGTGAGATTGGAACTGCAAGTGCCATGGGTGCTGCGCTGCTTTCGTTTTGTGCGGGGTGCGACATCAATACCATCGAAGCGGCGGCAGAAATTGCCATTGAACATCATCTTGGTATGACCTGCGATCCGATCGGCGGATATGTACAGATTCCGTGTATCGAGCGGAATGCCATGGGGGCCGTGAAAGCGTACAACGCCTTTCTTCTCGCCTCGTCAGGAAATCAAGCGCACCAAAAGATCTCGCTCGATAGTGTGATAAAAGTGATGAAAGCGACCGGGGATGATATGTCCAAGAAATATAAGGAAACGTCTGAGGCAGGTCTTGCACTCAGCGTGACGGAATGTTGAATTTATTTTTCTAGTATGTATCGAAGGCGGACGAATGCGTTGCATTGAAGGGAAAGAGAGACCTTTGCGCATTATTAATGGCTCATTTCGATACCGGAATCACAATTATTGTTATTCATCCAACTCTTTTGTAAATTTCCATAGTGGCGATTTGAAAACGACAGCTTGCCCGCCACCTGCATCTCTCCAACAGCGTAAACCGTTGTTAATGGCCTGTTTGCAGCCACAATACCGTGGAAATTGCTAAAGCGTCGAAGGGTGAGAACATTTTGAATCCCGACGACTGAATGATCAAATGTTGTCGGGTTTGTAATTTTAAAGGGTAAACGGCGACGAAAGAAAGTATTAATTTTATGAGCAAATCATTTGAACAATCATTACAAGAGAAGATCATTGTATTCGATGGTGCAATGGGAACGAACATCCAGACGCAGAACCTTACGGCGGATGATTTCGGCGGCGAATATTACAATGGATGCAATGAATACCTTCTGGTGACGAAACCGTCGGCCATCGAGAAGGTCCATCACGATTTTCTGGCCGCCGGTGTGGATGTGATCGAGTCCGATACGTTCGGTTCATCATCAATCGTTCTTGCTGAGTACGGTTTGCAGGATCGTGCTTACGAGATCAGCAAACTCGGTGCATCGCTCGCAAAGAAGGTCGCACGTGAATTTTCTACCGCCGCACAGCCGAGATATGTTGCCGGTTCCATCGGACCGACGACGAAACTACCGTCGCTTGGACATATCACCTTCACCGAGATGGAAAACTCCTATTACGAACAGGTTGCCGGTCTTGTCGAAGGGGGTGTCGACCTGCTCATCGTGGAAACATCGCAGGATATCCTTCAGGTGAAATCCGCTCTCGGAGCGGTCTTCAAATATTTTACGGACAAACGGATCAAA
>CAJBTU010000415.1 GCA_903958625.1 uncultured Ignavibacteriota bacterium
CGATCTGGGTATATCCAAATGCATCGAATCACTGCTCAATCAGGATTATCCAATTACACAATACCGTATTACCATCATTGATGACAACTCAAGTGATCATACGGCGCAAATTGTGGAACAATACTGCATAAAGTATCCGGAGAGGATATCGTTATTAAAAGTAACACATGAACCGCATGATATTTCCCCGAAAATAAATGCGCTAACCTATGCCATCTCAAAAACATCAAATGAAATAATCCTTACCACTGACGCAGATTGTGTCGTCACAGGGAATTGGATCTCGGCGATCATATCAAGCATGTCCGATTCAATTGGCGCGGTAACGGGACTTACGAAGTATTCCAATACTACGAATGTTCCCCAAATGCTTTTTGGAATACAGTACATCGATTATATCTCGCTTAACTCTGTCAGCGCAGGATCTATCGGTATTGGAAGTCCAAATACCGCCAATGGCTGTAACATGGCTTTTCGAAGACAAGCATATGAGGATGTCAAAGGATTCTCGGCGTACAGGAATATTAACTCGGGATATGATTCTTTTCTCGTTCAAAACATAGCCGCGACAAAGAAATGGAAGTCCAGTTATCTTTCTGATCCCACATCTTTTGTCACCACAAATCCTGTCGATTCGTGGATGAAGTTTCTCAATCAAAGAATGCGTTGGTCTGCCCAAACTTCAAAGTACCGTTGGACGATGCAAATATTTATGATCAGCACATTTGTTCTTTATTGTTTGCTTGCCATTACGCTGCCGCTGACTGTAGCGCTCAACAATGTCTTACCAATTTATGTCTTTGCAACCAAAGCTGTCATTGATTTTATCATCCTCTTTATATTTACAAAAAAATATAAAATCAAAAATCTGCTACGATATTTTATCCCGGCAATGGTCATTCATATTCCCTTCACTCTTGCCGCCGTCCTGGGAGGATATTTTACCCGGTACGATTGGAAAGAAAGAAAACTCGGACGAAAGTTATAATATCCTTTAAGAGTTTGGCTGTTACCTCGCCAAAGAACTATCACTCCAATCAACTATCATTCCTGCGCCAATGAGCGGATATTGTCGAGTCCTAGGCAAAGCATATAGAACACTATCAGAACTTGACGATTCCTGCAAACAATCATATAAAACAAAAAAGTTACAAATATGTAAGGCAACACTTGACATTATATATATAAATCTGTAAGTTAGCATATGAATTACGAACGTGAAATTAGCCAAGAACTCTTAAATGGCCTAAAAGGGAAGGAAATTATCGTCGTCACAGGTATGCGGCGAGTGGGTAAAACCACGCTGCTGAAAATGGCATTTGAAACCATCGAGTCGGCCAATAAAGTGTTTCTCGATCTTGAAAATCCAATCGAGCAGCGTATCTTTGAAGAACAGGATTATAACAATATCTGGCAAAATCTGAAGAGTTATGGAATCACGAAGGAGAACAAAGCGTATATATTTTTGGATGAAATCCAACACGTTCCTGAGATCGCTAAACCATTAAAATATTTGCACGATCATTATGATGTAAAATTTGTTGTCACCGGTTCAAGCAGTTATTATCTGAAAAATCTCTTTCCCGAAAGCCTTGCCGGTCGAAAAAATCTTATGAGCTTGTCTCCGCTTTCTTTCCATGAGTTTCTTCTCTTTCGGGGTATTCAGCGACCGGTACAAAATGATCTCTCTGTTCTTGAAACTTCAAAAAATCCGGTAACATTTGAGCGGTACTATAAATTGTTTGATGAGTTTTTGCAATATGGCGGTTTTCCGCAGGTGGTGCTTGCAGAGAGTATTGCTCAAAAAAAAATGATGTTGAATGATATCTTCACATCGTATTTTGAGAAAGATGTAAGGGTGTTGGCTGATTTCCGAAACATGAGGGCATTTCGTGATACACTGCTTCTCTTGTTGCAGCGCGTCGGATCAAAGTTGGACATCACACGGCTTGCCTCTGAAGTGGGTGTCAGCAGAGAAACGATCTATTCCTATATTTCATTCTTAGAAGCAACATACGTTCTTTTTACGATCACACCTTATACCAAGAACCGGGAGAGGGAAATCAGCGGTACCCGGAAAGTGTACTGCTGTGACACCGGTTTTTTAAATACATTTGCGCAGATCTCAGGGGGGAGCATTTTTGAAAATGCATGTTTTCTGTCGCTCAGTAGATTTGGAACGCTGCGGTATTACCAAAAGCGTTCGGGGGGAGAGATCGACTTCATTCTGCCTGAGCTCAGTGCGGCTGTTGAAGTGAAATCGCGGGCAACGCGGTACGATCATTCAAGAGTTGAAAAAATTGCAACATCAATCGGAATACAGAAACATTTTGTCGTCACAAAAGAGTATTGCGCTGAGCCGGGATGTATCTCCGCCCTTGATCTTTGAATCATCCGTTCGATGAGATGTTCACTGTCATCGTCAAACCGATATTACCTGGTCGAAGATTCAATCAATTATGTGGAGGAGAGAGTGAAAACAAAACCTAGGCAGTCGAGAGCGCGCAATCGAACATTCGGCGGGATCCTATCGCCCCGTTACCGGTAAAACGCGCAAGCAGATTGAGACCATTCTGGAACGTTCCAGAAAAAGCCGAAATATCAACATACGAATATCAGAAGCGACGTTGAGTGAATTAAAAATGAGTTCTCAAGCAAGAGGGACTTCCGTATCAAACACTGATTTCAAGTATTTTTCCGTAAAGATCTGATGAATAGACTCCCTTGATCAGGAGGCTGTTTGTAAAATCCCTGCAACTGTTTCGTTCTGCAAGAAAAATGCAAATTATCCTCGAAAGAAAATTAGAATCATCAGTGTTCGGCCGACTTCAGCAAAAGAGAGAGAACTTTATGAAAAAGAAAATACCTAAAGAAATATCGGTCTATGATACACATGATACTTCATCGTTTATCGACAGATCAAAAAAAATGAAACTCAAAGCAGCCGTTTGGAAAATTGGCAGTGTCGGTGAATTCCTGGGCTTGAGTGAAGAAGAGGCTGCATATATTGAGCTCAAACTATCATTAAGCAAAAACATTCAAAAACGGAGACGATCGCTGAAGTTAACACAAAAAGATTTTGCAAAAATGATTAAATCCAGTCAGTCTCGAGTAGCAAAAATGGAATCAGGTGATCCGACAGTATCGATAGATTTGTTGGTGAAATCATTGCTCACATTAAAGACTCCAAAGCAACAGTTATCACGGATTCTGCCGCGATAAAAATATTTCAATGACGATACTATGGCATGAAAGAATAAATAATCAATGCACGGAAAGTACCGAAAACAAAAGCCGCAGGATGACGTAGTGTTTACGGGTAGTCCCCGCCTTGCAGGTAATTACAGCTTCACATGTAGGGCAGATATGTCATTGAATAACGACAGGAGATCATGATAAATAATACATTTGTAAAATATTGGGTTCCGGTCATTCTCTGGGTCGGATTCACATTCTGGATGTCAACGGGGACATTTAATGCAAATCATACATCACTGATCATTGAACCGATCCTCCGGTTTTTTCTCCCGCATTCGCCCGAGTCGACCATTGTTTTTATCCATGGAATCATACGTAAGCTTGCGCATGTGACGGAGTACTTTGCCTTAGGGCTTCTTCTGTACCGCGCGATCCATGGACAGTTCAAGAACCTGGAATTGTCTCAGGGGATTCTCTACGCGCTTCTTATAGTCATGCTACTGGCAGGAGCCGATGAGTATCATCAGTCATTCGTCTCGACAAGAACAGCTTCTATCGTCGATGTAGGGTTCGATACCTTTGGGGGGTTTCTGGGACTTTGTGTTATATTGCTGTGGAATCGTTTGAAATCAAAGAACTTAATAGAAAAGATGTAACTACTCACCGCGTATCGTCATCCTGCGCCGGTACGGCATCCCATTGGGGCTTAATACCGGAGACTTCGCTCAGCGTGATAATTTATTCTTTTACGCTGAGCAGTCACAAAAAAATATTGGTATTGGCTTTGTCTGGAATTCGTTAGAGTTTTATGATTATACATACTCACACTCATCCAAAATAAATCTAAAAACTTTCTCTCTTCTTCTCTTGAAGGGGTTCCAAAGGAATGCCTTCGGCACAAGAAAAGAAGCAAAAGTCCCGAAGGGATGCCTTCGGCAAACCCCTTGCGAAATTTAACGCGCGCGATGAATCCCGTTCGCTCTTGCCCGCCTCAGGCGGGCAGGCCCGTTGATGGCGCTAAACGCGCCATCAAAAGTCCCGTCATTCATCGC
>CAJBTU010000416.1 GCA_903958625.1 uncultured Ignavibacteriota bacterium
ATACCGCCACGATCCCAGATATTTCATTGGCCAAGCGACCACCTTCCCAATCCAGTCGGACAATGCTCAAGGCATTAGTTAGGCATCCGGGCTTGGCAGTCGCGGCCACTGCAAAGACTTCTGCCGAGACATCGGCAGACCCTTAAAACCACGATAGGGTTCGTTGTTCTTTAGTATGTGATAGACAATTTTCGCAAGTTCTTTGGCAACGATGGTTCTGGCAATGGCGGCGTTTCCGCGCCGGACCATCTTATTGTAGAACGCTTTATATTCAGGGTAGTATTGAATCGCGTGCACGGCAGCGTCACTGAAGGCGATCTTCAGATATTTGTTGCCGTCCTTGCTCGAATGATGATGCATCCTCCGGTTCGAATTATCTGCAGCGGGCACCAGACGGCAATACGAGAAGAATTGTTTCTCTGACTCAAAGCGTTCGATGCCGTCGATCTCCAGATAGATGGTGAACGCAGAGAGCTTTCCGATGCCGGGAATGTTGAGTAAGTGCTGTATATCAGTGTTCGGGATGAGGAACGGATGCAGAGATTTCTCGAGCGCAAGGATCTGTTCGGTCAGTGACTGTGCCACCCGATCGATCGCCGCAGCCTGAAGACGATACTGCTCCGGCACATTCTCCGGCGCATTGAACTTGGCGATGATCGAATCATCCCGGCGATAGCACGCTGAACGCTGCTGCACAAGCCGGAGCCGCATACGCATCGTATCACGTAGTCCTCGAAGCTCCGGACTGATCTTGTGAGCGGTGGGGATGAGGTTCAGTCGGAGCAATGTTGCCAGGGTATGAGAATCGACCTTATCGGTCTTCACTTTGGCATACGAAATAGCTTTCAGATATTTGGCATGTGCCAGGACCATTGGGATCTGAGCGGATTCGAGCAGGTCATTCAGCCAATACCATCCGGTGGTGGATTCTACGACCGTTTTGTGTTCGGCGCCGAGGGTAGTGAAATAATCCAGCACGAGCGGTGGAGAATTGGGAACGCGCTGTTGTTTGACGACATTGCCGGTGTCATCAACGGTGGTGATGTAACAGTTATCGCGGTGCAGATCGATACCTGAATAGAACATGACAAGCCTCCTTTCGAATTGTTACACAAACATACAGATTTCGAAAGTTCCTTGTTGGTAATATCCAGTCGCTCAAACCGACGTTGCAATCTGCTCGCGCTCTGAGTTTTGAGTGTTGAGATTTTTAAATACAACATATGTTACGAAACAGCATTTTAAATATAAAAAAATAATCAACCCGCTGGAGCATTGCAACGCAGCTTAGCTCCAGTCCGTTAGCCCGCATTTTAAGTATTGGAAACAGAAAATATCTGAGAAGATAATTAAACAATGCAAATGAAAGAGATTCAATGGTAAATGCTAAAAATTCAATATTAGTTTTTTGTTTTTTTCTGCTTATCTCTGGTTGTTCAACGGGAGACGATAAATTTCCTGATTACCGCGAATACTCCGAGATATATTCAATGAATGTCGATGGAACGAATTTGGGAAAACTTACTGAGGACAAAAAATATATAACATTTATGCAATATCTTGGTAAGAGTGATAAAATTTTGTTTGTTCAAAATGGTACATATATAATGAACTCTGATGGAAGTGAAAGACAGCTATTATCAACGAAGAGTATTAATCGGAATTGTAAAGTTACGCAAGATGAAAAGACAATTTATTTTGTGGAAACCAAGACGGTGGGACTAAAAGTGAATTCAATATTGTATACTATGTTAGTGCATACTGGCGAATTAAAAGAAATATTAAATGACAGTAGTGAAATCCATCAGATGACAATTTCGCTGGATGGTTCACAGTTATTATATGTTTCCTTCTCACG
>CAJBTU010000417.1 GCA_903958625.1 uncultured Ignavibacteriota bacterium
ATGTAAGAATCTCCGCACCGCACAAAGTTGATTTGGAAACGATCCGTAACTTCGCTCTATCAAAAGTTGATTGGATCCGTAAGCATCAAACCAAGCTTAAAAGTCGGCCATGGAGTTCACCGCTGAAGTATGTTAATGGCGAGGAACATTGGTATCTTGGCAAAAAATTACCGCTGGAAATTGCAGAGACGAAAGGTAAAGCGGGAGTAAGTATTGTGGAGATACCGGAAACCGGATCCTGTATAATGTTGCATGTGCGGCTGGGTACGAGTAAGAAGAAATGCCGTGATTTGCTGGAGGAATGGTATCGTCTGCAGTTAAAAGAGATCATTCCAGCCATGGTCAAAAAACATGAAACTGCCATGGGCGTACATGCGGAGGAGTGGATCGTAAAAAAAATGAAGACGAAATGGGGGACGTGTAACATCATCCAAAAGAAGATCCGGCTGAATCTTGAACTTTCAAAGAAACCGATTGCGTTTATCGAGCATGTGGTGGTGCACGAATTGGTTCATCTGCTCGAGCGTAAACATAATGCCAGATTTAAGGGATTGATGGATTTATATTTACCGGGGTGGAGAAGTATGCATGAGCAAGGGGAAATAGATGAGTAAATTATTAAAAACCTGGCACGAATAACTATACGCATGGTAAGCAAAACGGCAGTTCGCCTCGTTCATTTCTTGTCGGTAATCTTCCCGGTTATGTGGACGCATTTGCAATAACCATCCATAACAGTCAGGGTTCAGAGTTTGACGAAGTGATCATAGCGCTACCGGAGAAGGAAAGTTTGTTGTTAACGCGGGAGCTTTTATATACGGCAGTGACGAGGGCAAAAAGCAAAGTGCGCATCTATGGAACAGAACAAGTCCTACGAAAATCAATCGAAACAAAAACTACTCGTCACTCTGGTCTACCGGACAGGTTAAGGGATTCTACGAAGCTTCATGCAGCAGAAAAATAAATGCAGACTGCGCAATGTGATAAATTTCATTCATAGTTTGAACGAACACCGAAAAATAGGTTACTCAAACCATGCAGTGCGATGGGAAATATTGAGATAATCACAAATTGTCACCGCTAAGAAACAACTTATCCTCATAAGTTTCCCAAATTGCCATAAAAACATTGTCCTTTAAGGTGTACAGGGATAATTCCTTCCGCTTAATTGAATTTTGGACGACATTACTCATTAAAGAGAAAGAAAAATTGTGGCCTGCACAACATTCAATATTTTCTTTTCAGTATGAGGGACAATTATTTATGGAACAGATCATACGTGTAGAATCAATTCAAAATAAAATCTTGATAATTCGTGGTCAAAAAGTGCTGCTTGATAAGGATCTTGCTGACTTGTACGGTGTTCCGACAAAACAGTTAAATCAATCGGTGAAAAGGAATCAACAACGGTTTCCACAAGACTTTATGTTCCAACTTACATCAGCAGAGTTCGGACTTTTGAGGTCACAATTTGTGACCTCAAAAGTCCGAGGTGGTTTGCGCACTTTGCCGTATGTTTTTACCGAACAGGGAGTGGCAATGTTATCCAGCGTTCTTCATAGCCGTCGCGCAATCATAGTAAACATCGCCATCATGCGCGCTTTTGTACAACTAAGAGAATTCCTTTCTACACATAAGGATCTGGCCAAAAAATTTCAGGAGCTTGAACGGAAATATGAATCGCACGATATGAAGATCAAAGCAGTGTTCGATGCCATTCGACAGCTGATGTCCCCGCCAAAAAAGAAGAAATACAAGGTCGGATTTTGAATGTTCAATAATCACCATAATGAACCAACGGATAATTCGGAAGAGCTGTTGCCGCATTTCAGTCGTTCTAATCCTCGCACGAGTAACATTCATGTCGTTCCAAGTGGAGACGAGGGACGCGAAATGACAACGAACAACTAATATTTCGGTAGTCTCACTAGATGAAAAAAATTATGCTTGCATTGAAATTATTTGTTTGTTAGCTTTGTAAAACAAAGTGCTTTATAAAGGAGAGCTATGAATGAAATAAATGCCGAGCAAGAACTTCTATTAATTAAACAAATAATGGAAGATAGCCGGAAAATTGTTGATGACGGCCGGGATATGATTGTTTGGGGTGTATTGGTCGCTGCCGGAATGGTGATCAACTTTATCAATTTCGAAAACCAATACTTTGTTCAGACACACTCCTATGGCTAGTTATTATTGGTGTAGGCTGGTCCTTTTCGTTTTGGAGCTGGAAGCGCAAACAACGAACGAAACCGGTGCGGACATTTGGTGTAAAAATTCTTAGCAATGTATGGCTTTCCTGCGGTATAGCGATGACAATTATCGGATTTGTATTCCCGCTCAGCGGAATGGTCAGCGACCAAAGCATCATGCCGTTATTGGCTATGATTCTTGGCATCGGGTATTTTATTTCGGGAACTGTGCAGGATGAACGCTGGGTAAAAAATCTTGCTTTCGGTTGGTGGGCCGGGGCCATGTGTATGGTTGCAATCCAGGGGGCATACATGTTTTTGTTATTTGGTGCAATGATCACTTTGTTTCAGACGATTCCTGGAATAATTTTTTTTAAGAAAGTTCACTTTTCAGATTCTAAGGAAAACAAATG
>CAJBTU010000418.1 GCA_903958625.1 uncultured Ignavibacteriota bacterium
AACCTGTATTTTGAGTTCATCAACACCGAGCAGTGGTGTCAGAATGAATATCAGGTAACTCATCAGGTCTCGATGGAAGGGAAATATAAGAACCGTTATGATGTTACATTGTTAATAAATGGTCTTCCACTGGTTCATGTTGAACTAAAACGCAGGGGTCTGGAACTTAAAGAAGCATTTAATCAGGTTAACAGGTATCAGCGACACTCGTTCAGCAGTAGTTACGGATTGTTCCAGTACATCCAGATATTTGTAATCAGCAATGGTGTCAATACAAAATATTACGCTAATAACCGCTTCCAGTCTTTTAAGCAGACATTTTACTGGACTGACAAGGGAAACAAGCGGCTTACTAACATATTAAACGGTTTTGCATCCGATTTCTTGGAGAAGTGCCATATCTCAAAAATGATATGCAAGTACATAGTGTTGAACGAAACATCAAAAGCACTGATGGTTCTCCGTCCCTACCAGTATTATGCAGTTGAAGCACTTGTTGACAGAGTGATGCACAGTCGTAAGGATGGTTATATATGGCATACCACAGGTTCTGGAAAAACGCTGACATCTTTCAAGGCAAGCCAGATACTTACACGCCTGCCGAAAATAAAAAAGGTTGTTTTTGTTGTTGACAGGAAAGATTTGGATTACCAGACAACAAAAGAGTTCAACAGTTTCAGCAAAGGAAGTGTTGACGGAACTGATAATACACGTCAACTGGTCAGGCAGTTCACCGATGATACAAAACTTATTGTTACAACCATTCAGAAACTAAATGCTGCAATAAGTAAGAAACATTTTCTTGAACGGATGCAGAAACTTCAGGATGAACGTATTGTGTTTATATTTGATGAGTGCCACAGAAGCCAGTTCGGGGAAACACATCATCGGGTCACATCCTTCTTCAAAAACATCCAGATGTTCGGGTTTACAGGCACACCGATTTTTGCGGATAATGCGGTAAAGAATGAACTGGGTAAGCGAACCACAAAGGAATTATTCGGGGAATGTCTGCATAAATATGTTATAACCGATGCTATTCGTGATGAAAATGTTCTGAAGTTTTCGGTTGAATATGTCGGCAGGTACAAAAACAGGGAGAGTGCTAATGAAATTGATATTCAAGTCGAGGACATTGATGTCGATGAACTGATGGAATCACAAGTACGGCTGGAAAAGATAACTGACTATATCATTGCCTACCATAACAAAAAAACGCATAGCAGAGAGTTTACAGCGATGTTCTGTGTCAGCAGTATTCCAGCACTCATAAAGTATTACGAGTTGCTGCATCGCAAGAAAATGCTTGGGAAACACGATTTAAAGATTGCTACCATATTCAGTTTTATCGCAAATGAGGATGATGCGGATGCCAATGGATTTATACCTGAAGAAGTGTCTGTGGCAGCAGAACCAGAGATAGCATATGCTACTAATCCACATACCCGTGAAAAACTGGATGAGTTTATCGGGCACTATAACCAGATGTTTGGTTCTGCATATTCTACCAAGGACAGCCAGAGTTTCTACAATTACTACAACGACATCAGTAAAAAGGTAAAAGAGCGCAAGATTGACATACTACTGGTGGTAAATATGTATCTGACTGGTTTTGACAGTCCGTCACTGAATACGTTATATGTCGATAAAAATCTCAGGTATCACGGACTGATACAGGCATATTCCAGAACCAACCGCATCCTGAATGAATTGAAATCGCAGGGGAACATTGTGGTTTTCCGAAACCTGAAAAATGCAACAGATGAAGCAATAACACTGTTTAGCAACAAAGATGCAATAGAAGAAATCATCATGAAGCCATATGATGAATACACTAAAGCATTTAATGATGCATACATTAACCTGCTTCATATTGCACCAACAATCGAAAGTGTTAATAATCTGGTCACCGAAGACGATGAACTGAAATTCATTGTTGCATTCAGGGACTTGATGCGAATAAAGAACGTTCTGACATCATTTTCTGATTTTAGTTGGAACGACCTGTCCATGACAGAGCAACAGTTTGAAGATTATAAAAGCAAATACCTTGACCTGCATGACAAAGTAAAAAGTGAACATGCAAAGGAAAAGGTCAGCATCCTTGAGGATGTGGATTTTGAACTGGAACTCATTCATCGTGATGAAATTAATGTTGCATACATTATCCGACTTCTCATCAAACTTAAAGCAAACCAGAAGAAAGATGCGGAACAGATAGAGAAAGAAATATTCAACCTGTTGAATACAGAGGTTCAGTTAAGAAGCAAAAAGGAACTGATTGAAAGGTTCATCAGGGAAAATTTGCCTGTTATCATGGATACGGATGATATTCCGCAGGAGTTTGAAAAGTTCTGGAGTGTTGAGCAGGAGAAAGCCTTCCAGAAACTGGTTGAAGAAGAAAAATTATCGAAGGATAAGACTCAGGCATTAGTTGAGAACTACCTGTACTCTGAGCAAGAGCCGATGAGAGACGAGATACTGGAACTACTCATTGGTGACAAGCCGACATTATTGCAGCGAAAAACAATCGGTGACAGGATTCTGAGGAAGATTGTTAGTTTTGTCGAAACTTTTATCAATGGTATATCAGGCAAATAACATGATTATATAATGTATTACTTCATATACATATTATATAGTATTATTATAGAAGACATTAACGATATTAATTGACAGACCAAAATACTATGTATTTCGTGACCAAAACTGCAAAAAACATTATGCATACTAATCAAGGTTCAATCCTTGTAATGCACAGTACAACACATACATATGCCGTGTCTTGGTCATATGATTTGCGAGAATTGGCTGCAAACATGGACATCTTATCTGATATAATTGATGTATGAGTAAGTTAAATTTTTACAATGAGTATTTGCCAAGGAAGATTGCTAAGGTTCTGAAGGAAATTACAGTCTGTGAAAGAGAATACAGAACCCATGATAACTATTTATTGGTTGTTGGTTTGGTATATCGCCATCAGATGTCTGATGATGCTTCTTACCTTCATTACTCACCACTCTCACGTGAATACTGGCGTACAGTTGTTGGCTCACATTATTCAAAATATATTGAAAGACTGGTTCAGGAGAAAGTACTTCAACGGGATTGGGTTCAATATGTCGATGATTTCGGCAATTCCTCTCGTGTAATGGGGTATCGTATTAATCCCGATTTTCTTCAGGATGATTTCACCCTGATAAAGTATTCAGGTGCAAAATCACAAAGTGCATCAGCAGATATGCTGCATTCAAAAGCAATCGGTAACGAACCTGTAACCAAACTTGGAATAAAACCTGAATTAATCTGTTTGCAGAAGAAACAGGCTTTGGAATGGATTAGCATCAGCATTCCGAAGGTTGTGGATGGCTATCAGAACAACGGTTATATCAATGGCATACCAAAGACCCTTCCTGTACTGGTCAGGATTTACAATGACAAGAATGGATTTACTGCAAGTCACATGAGCATAGAGGCAGCACAGAAGATTGCGGAAGAACAGGGGAAGACACTTCTTTACTACAAGGACAAGTTCGTAATTGCAGATGAGAAGCAGTTCAATCGCATAGCGGTCGAGAATCTGACGGCACACTATAACTGGCAGGTAAAGAGTTTTCATCCCGACAGTTTTAATTTCAGCAGGAATAAAAACACACTCAGGGTATATAGTAAATTATCATCGTTGCCGACAGCATTACTCCCGTTTATACGTATTAATGGGCAATATATACAGCAGGCAGATTTAAAATGCAGTCAGTTTACGTTGTTTGCTAACCTTATTAACTACTATCTGAATCATTCAGGCGAACAGTTAATTGCACTGTTCCACAAGAAACAGGCAAAGCAGTTTGTGGCGAGTCTTGTAAAGGTATTTGATAAGCATAAGGATGAAATGCCCGAAGCGGGACTGGATACCAGCAATCCCGAAGAAAATCAGTTCATCACCAATGATGTTTACAAATTCATGGTTGATGCTCTGCTAAATGATTTCTACAAGATAATCAAAAGTGAATTGGGTCTTCCACTGAGAGAGCATGGGAAGGGCATAGCGTTTCGTACTGTTTTTTCAAAGCCGAAACCAGAAAATGAACTTGTACGCCAGTTCCGCCAACTCTATCCGACAGTTATCAGTATAATAAATGATTTCAAAGATGAATGTGGTTATAATCAGTTTGCCATTGGTCTTCAACGGATTGAAGCAGAAATATTCATTGACCATATCTGGAAGCAGGCGAAGAAAGAAAGTATAAATTGCTTCACACGTCATGACTCACTGGTTTTCCCGATAAACAAAAGAAAAGAGGTTCAACAAATCATCGGTGCGGTTTTCAGTTCATTCGATTTTATTTATCGTGTGGAATACGAAGAATTTAACACCGATGAAATAATGCATAGACTGGTTAATGAAACTGATTATGTTGATTATATCGAGGATTACGATGAAATATTCTTTTATAGTATGATGGACTCAGGTAAAGAAGAAGATGAAGAAGACAATGAGTTGTTCTGGGAACAATTTCAGGAAATTACGCTGCCAGAGTTCAAAGAGGACGATTATTTTGAATATGTAAGTTTGGACACGCTATGGCAAATATATGAACTGGACGGACTTAGCATGGAAGCGCAACTGGCGGTAGAAGAAGATATCGCCAATCTACAGTCAAATTATCCTATACCGCAGTTTCAGGATGGTACAAACAAATTAATCAGTAAACTGATTGATATTCGGGATGCATAGTGCCATTACTCCATTTCGTCAAAAAACTGAGAAACTGTTAAGCCTGTGGCGGAAATACATTTCATCAAGGTAAGGATGTTATACAGCCTTAAATTGTTTTTTGCGGAACACTCTATGAAATGCAAACTGTTTGGGTGAATTCCTGCCATTTCACTGAATTCACGTTGCGACATGCCTTCATTCAATCGCCAGTTCTTCAGAAACAAGCCAATTTCTTCAATGCGCTTAATCTGGTGTTCTGGTATTTCGTGCTTGTTCATTTTGGGTAATCATTTACAATAAATACTATCACATTAGCGTGTGACTTCTGATGTACCATAAATTCTGTAAAGTGTTCTCAGAGGCAAGAAAACTCGGCTTTAATGTTCCGATTTAATTGACGGTCGAAGGCTTAAATACGCATTTGAACGCTGAATCTGGCAAATTTCAGTCAGTTTAATGCAAAAAATGTTGCTTGTATGCCCCACACAGAGGTTTACTAATGCTTTAGCGATTCAAAAAAATGAAAAATGGAAACGTCATGATATTTAAGAATGCGAAGCAGCGTCACGAACTGGAAGTTTGATTTTGCAAGTTCAATATTATTGTAACCGTTCCTGCTGAGACCAATTTCTTCAGCCATTTCGGTATAACTGATACCTCTTTTCTTCCGTAGTTCCTTAATCTGTTCCCCAATTTGCGTCATCAGTTCACTGTAGTCGGGGTCAATTTCAGCAGGTTTCATATAAAATATTTTAACAAAGATAATAAATGTTGCCTATTTTATTGGGCAATCAAAAATTATCGTATATTTGCCTATTATAATAGGCACATTATGATATACAAGAATAAAAGAATAATGCATGAAATCGTTCACCCTGTTGCCGAGAACTATGAAGTATGCTATCTGATATTAATGTTTATTGAAGATGGTAAAATTGTACAAACAGTTGCTGTGGAACTGGAATTTAAAATTAATTATGTGCCGTTTGAAGGAAGCAATGCCAACGTTTATTATTACTACTCCATAAATTAAAACAAATACATCCTGAAAACACTGTTCAAAAAACCATGCAAATTTTACGTGTCTGAAGTGCCCGAAATATGGGCATCCAGAAATTCGAAATTAACTGTCCGAAATACATCCGTTTAACGAACACAAATACCACAACCATATGAAAGTCGCACTGTACTTACGAATCTCAAAAGAATCATCCGAACTTGACAACCAGCGTTTGGTGCTTCAGGATTATTGTGATAAAATGCATTATGAGATTGTCGGCATATACGCTGATATAATTTCAGGAGCATCACCAAAACGTCCTGAGTTCAGTAGAATGCTGTCGGATGCTTCCAAGCATAGATTCTCCTTATTACTCTTTTATTCGCTGGACAGGTTTAGTCGCTCTGGCACTCGTGACACAATACGTTATCTGCAAATGCTTGATGATTATAATGTAATGTACAAGAGTTTTACAGAGCAATACATCGACTCAAGCGGCATTTTTAAGGATGTGATAATTGCTTTGTTAAGCACATTGGCAAAGCAGGAACGACTACGAATTTCGGAACGTGTACATGCTGGATTAGCCAGAGCACGGCAACAGGGGCGGATTGGTGGTCGACCAACCATTGATAAGGACAAAATCGATAAAGTTAGACAAATGAAATTATGTGGTAAAAGCATAACGAATATTTCTAAAGCATTAAAAATAAGCAGAGGAAGTGTTTATTTTTATTCACAATAATATGTATTATCTAAAAACTTATTAGTATCTTTAGTTAAACCGAATTCTGCTGAAAATGAACAGTTTCTCACAAGCAGTTTGTGAAAATATTGGCTATTATGTATATTTTCTAAAAGACCCCCGAACTAATAAAATATTTTATATAGGTAAGGGGCAGTCTAATCGTGTTTTCCAACATATTCATGGAGCAATTGCTTCTGCATTACAGTCTGATAAACTTGACATTTTTAGAGAACTTGGAGCACAAAATGTACAACACTACATATTACGACATGGGTTGACTGAAGAACAGGCATTGGAAATTGAAAGTGCTTGCATTGATTTACTTGGATTAGACAGCCTAACTAACGCTGTGAAAGGATTCGATTGTTGGGAAAGAGGAATAAAAACTGTTGATGAGATAACACAATTGTATGATGCCAAGGTAATAACTATTGAAGAGCCAACAATAATTATTAATATAAACAAACGCTACAAACGTTTTATGGATTCGCAGGAACTCTACGATGCAACTCGTTCATCATGGGTTGTTGGACGGAAACGGAACAAAGTCAAATATGCAATTGCGGCTTATCGTGGTTTAGTTCGTGAAGTATATAAGATAGAAGAGTGGCATTCTGTGGGAAACCGTTGGGAATTTACGGGGGATATTGCAGAACCCTCTGTTCGTAATAAATATTTAAACC
Organism: uncultured Ignavibacteriota bacterium; assembly: GCA_903958625.1. Taxonomy (GTDB): domain Bacteria; phylum Bacteroidota; class Ignavibacteria; order UBA10030; family UBA8401; genus UBA8401. Next base: position 7,155 of record CAJBTU010000418.1, read on the forward strand.
AATCGCTTGAAAAGTATATTAAAAAAGGAAGTCGAAACCCTATAAAATATGCATCTATGCTTGTGATACAAAGCGGAAAATGTGATAAATGTGGTCGTGATTTTGGTCAGTACGACACAGTGTAACCAGAAATTGACAATGTACAGTTTTCGGTAATCAAGGATGTACAGAAAATGGCAACACGGAT
>CAJBTU010000419.1 GCA_903958625.1 uncultured Ignavibacteriota bacterium
CTGAATTACGGAATATGTCTTTATTCAGTTCGCATATCTTAACATCGAACGAACAATCGATATGGACAGAATTTTATATGCGCATTAAAGTGAACGGTTCATATTATTCCGAACAATTAGGCTCCCTCCTTTATTTTTCGCAATATACTATTTCTGGCGAAATTGATTTCGGTTTATACCCAATTGTTGATCGCACGTCGTCTTGGATTACCAGCGCGCAAAAATATGTTTCCTTCGCTTATTTTTTTATCATTGTAGTTCCACTTGCATTGACAGTGTATGGCATGTATGCGGAGTATCAGAAACATAGAATGTTTAGTTTTATCACAGTATTTCTATTGTTATATACCACTCTCATCCTTGTCTATCCTGTGTATGATATTCGTTTCTTATACCCGTTGCTGCTCATCATAATTTATTTGTTCAGTTCCGCAATCGGAGAGATTGTGAACTTCTCAATGAAACGCATTGACGTTGCAGTAAGTGTTATGGTCTTAATATTAATAATGCCAAATATCATGTGGGGGGTAAGTTTTGCTTTAGAGGCGCACAAGTATCAAACAGATCAGGTCGCATTCTATCAAGACATAAAAGAACATCCCAAAAAAATGGTGGAGTACACAAAACCATTCGGGGAAGTGTCAAAATGGTTTCATGGAAAACATGATTCATCGGCGGTGATCCTCTCGCGGTGGAAGGAACTTAGTATTTTCATTCCCGGAAAGAAGGTATTGTTGTTGGATGTATTCTCATCGCTCAATACTTTTGAACAAGCCATCCGGGATTATGGAATAAAATATATCGTAACAACTAAAGATGATCTAGGATGGCATGAATATGAATATCAAATGAGTATGACCAAAAAATATTCTTTCAAAAATGTTCACTCGGTTGCAGGTTTCGATATTTTTGAAATTATACCAATGATGACATCGAAAGACAACAATAGGCAGACAAATAATGTTTTTGAATATTTGTTCTTTAATCTCGATAATGGCAGATACGATACATTAAGAACTTTCTTTGCAAAGAATACTGCCGCCATTGCCATGCATCCACCATTACATTTTTACAGCGGTGTCACAATGGAATGTTTAGGGGAGTTGGATTCAGCGCAAAATATATTCGATCAATTATACCATCTGCCTCAAAGTATGGCAATGAAACAACAAATTGGCTTTCACCAGAACGTGATGAAGAAGAGAAGAGATGCTGAATTGAGCAAAAATAGAGATGAAAAAGCCGGGTTGTACCTAAATATTGCATTGAATTATTGGGAGTTAGACTTAAGACATATCGCCTTTCAATTTTTGGACAAGTCAGTTCAAACTGATAACAACTATTTACCGGCATACAGTTTATTTATTTATTTTGCATTATCGAATCAAGACACAATTAATGCGGAAAAAGCATTTGAAAAAATGAGTGTCAAATTTCCTGATGAGATAGTTATTCCAATTTTTAGATCGATTTTCGATAGAATGGATTCGCTAAAAACGGTTTCATCGCACAAAGAACGTTCGCAGATTTTTGTACGTCTTGGGGGAGACTACAAAATGCTGGGATTATCGGATTGTGCTTTAGAGTCAATACGAAATGCTGCCCTTCTTGATCCCCAAAATCCCCTGATAGCGCTCAAATTAGTAGATTTATACGAAAAAAGATCTAAATACTACCCTGCACTGCAAATATTAAATGTTACAA
>CAJBTU010000420.1 GCA_903958625.1 uncultured Ignavibacteriota bacterium
ATTTCTCCTCTGCTTGTTTCAAAAGGGTGCGTTGGCTGCCACGGCAGTAATGGAGGATTAAGTGTTGGAACTGTTGCCTCGTTGCTCACCGGCGGAATTCATGGACCGGCAATCGTCGCTGGAAAAGCTGACAGCAGCATTATCGTTTTAAAATTACGCGGCACTGCCGCTTTCGGTTCTCGAATGCCGCAAGGCGGGCCGTATCTTACAACTGTAGATATTAAAAAATTTGAAGACTGGATAAACGCTGGAGCAAAAAACAATTAAAGGAAGAAAATATGAAAAAAATACTTATTGCGATCTTTATTATTGCAGGTGTAATTACCGCACAGGAAAAGAAAGGAAAGATCTCGTTCAAAGAAGATATTATGCCGGTTTTTCAAAAGAAATGTATGAATTGCCATAACACTGAGGATGAAAGTCCCAGCGGTTTTTATTTGGACAGTTACGCTGAATTGATGAAAGGCGATAGCAGGAATGGACCGGTGATAAAGGTCAAAAAAGCAGAAGAGAGCATTCTCATTATGAAACTTCGCGGAACTGCATCGTTCGGCAAACAGATGCCTCGCGGCAAAAAACCGCTTGACGACGAAACAATCGCGATGATCTCCCGATGGATTGACCAAGGCGCGAAGAATAATTAAAAAGGTATTTTCCAGATGAAGATTTTTTTTTCGAGCTGTCTATTTTCACTTTTATGCTGTTCATTTTCCATGGCACAGACGATCTCATATTCAAAAGATGTTTATCCATTGATCAAAACAAAATGTTTGAAATGTCATGAACAGGATGATGAAAATCCGAATAGTTTTTCAATGGATAATTATGTCTTGACCAGAACCAGCGGAAAGACAAAAAATATGATCCTTCCCGGTGACGGTGCGAATAGTTACCTTATTCTCAAACTGATGCCAATTCCGCCCAAAGGAGCTCAAATGCCGATGTTTTCAAAAAAGAAACTTAGAGAAGATGAGATCGGTCTGATAAGAAAATGGATCGATCAAGGGGCCAAGGATAATTAGAATCTATGATTCATAATAAAAAAACCTTGCCGCTTGGCAAGGTTTTTTATTATCGGCCTATGATGATTCGTGGAACCTACCCCTTCATCAATTTCAACGCGTCAATTTCCTTTAATCCGGCCATGATCTCCTGCTGACGTTTCAGGAACGGCATCGTGTCATGGCCACTGACCGATGCATTCTTCATGTTGATTCGGTTTTCAGCGAGATCTTTTTCGAGATGTTTCTTTTTCAGGACCTTAATCGCACCGAGCGCAATTTCATACAATCGTGTTTCGCTCGCCCTGCCTCCGATTTTGTTCCAGCGGTCCCCTAATTGATAACGGTGGAACGTAACATCGGTAACGGCGGTTTTTTCTTTTTCGTCACTGAGTTTTTCCAGCAGCTGATTTACATCAACGCTTCCAGTTTCATCGAAAAGGTTTAACATCAATCCGGTGATCTTTTGTGACGTGGGGTGACTAAAGTCCTCGGGACGCAGATTACCAAAGACAAACGGAACCATCTCCTTCGGATCTTCGAGAACGGCTGAGAGAATCTCTTTTTCCTCGATCGGAATCTCTTCCACAACGACCTTGCGGTCATTCGTCGTCCGTTCTTCTTCCGGAACCTCAGTTTTGACCATCTGAATGAACTTTTGAGGAACGCGGCGGGTGGATTTTTCCAATTCGCCGTACAGCGTCGATTCGTAAAGATTATACTTCTCGGCAACGTCCTTAATAAAAAACGTCCTCTTCAGCTGGTCGGGAATCTTTGCAATCGATTGTACAAGACCGCGGATCGCTTCGGTCTTCCCTTCCGGAGATTCGAATTTCCCTGAACGAAGAAATTCGCTCGCCTTATAGTCAATGAAGCTGACTCCCTTTTTCATTAAATCTTCAAATGCCTCCCCGCCGTTCTTTTTCACGAATGAATCAGGATCCTCTCCTTCGGGAAGCTGAACGATATGGACATCGAGTCCTCCTTCAAGGATCAGATCGACGCCGCGCATCATCGCATTGGCGCCGGCGGAATCGGCATCATACACCAGGGTGATGTTTTTGGTATAACGGGAGATTAGTTGTATCTGTTCCGGAGTGAGCGCCGTTCCGCTCGAGGCAACGATATTTTTCGTGCCTGCCTGAAATACGGATATGAGATCCGCATACCCTTCTACCAATACGGCAAAATCGCGTTCCCGGATTGTTTCCTTCGCCTGCGAGAGTCCGTATAAGACTTTGCTTTTATGATAGATCGGCGTTTCCGATGAATTGATATATTTCCCAAGTGCATCGTCATCGTATAATTTTCTGGCGCCGAATCCGATCACTCTTCCGGAGGTATTGAAGATTGGAAACATGGCGCGCCCGCGGAAAGTATCGTAATTGCTCCCGTCTTCCCGCCGCCGTATCAAACCTACCTTTGCCAGATCTTCCGGATCGATACCATCTTCCTGTGCTTTTTTCAGTAACGATTCCCAACTCCGGAGCGAATAACCAAGACCGAATGTTGTCATCGTCTGATTGGTAAATCCGCGCTCACGAAAATACGAAAGTGCAAATTCACCTTCGTTGGATTTCGTCAGATTCGTAAAGAACGTCCTGGCTGCGTACGACATCACATTGTATAACTTTTCTGTTTCGTTTGCCGCTTCGTATGCTTCCTCCGTCCGTGTAATGGTGATACTGGCACGTTCAGCCAATTGTTCCAGGGCTTCTACATACGACGATTTTTCATATTCCATGACAAACTTTACCACATCACCGCCGCGGTGACACCCGAAACAATAAAATAGCTGTTTTTGCGGACTGACACTGAATGAAGGGGTTTTTTCCTGATGAAAAGGGCATAAGCCGAGATAGTCTTTCCCACGTTTTTTTAGCCGAACATATGTGGAAATGACATCCACAACATCGGATGCAGCGCGTATTTCATCAATTTTTTCCTGGGGAATTTTCACAGCAGAAGATAGGAAGAATTTACCTGATGTGGAAATTTATCTGCCCGGATAATATTTTGGCACAGGATATGTAGTTCATACAGATAACAATAAAGGAGATTAAGACAATGACAACACTTTTCACACTCTTATTCGTATCGACACTGGCAGTACCACCATCAGCATATTTGGAAACCGAAAAAAATGGATCAGTTTCATACATTTGCTACATAGAGAATGATAACCTCATGCTGGCAAA
>CAJBTU010000421.1 GCA_903958625.1 uncultured Ignavibacteriota bacterium
ATATGCAGTAAACCTCTGAAAGGATTATACTGCGCAAGCCATTCGGTTTTTTTATCAGAGAGTATCACTTCGATCAATAAAAACACGAATGCCATAAAAAGAAAATACTGAAACTTGTCATCGAATTCAGTGAATTGTTTTGCGCCGAACTCCCGTTTTTCCAGGGTATTGATGTCTTTATAGATCGCATCAAGTTCATCCTGCGAATTCGTTGCACGGTAATAATTTCCTTTACCGATGGAGGCAATTTCCTGAAGGGAAACCTCATCTAATTTGGTCAGCACAACATTTCCCGACCGGTCCCGTTTGAAATCAACCTGCTGTCCTGTTCCGTTATAGATCGGGATCGGTGCTCCAGACGAAGAGCCCAGGCCTATAGTATAGAGGCGAACACCCTTTTCGGCGGCCGCTTTTGCCTGCTCAATAGCATCACCGGAGTTATTCTCTCCGTCGGTCATGATCACCAGCACTTTGGTCGATGCTTCCTCGAAGTTGAACGATTTCATCGACTGAGCGATGGCGGACCCGATGGCCGTACCGGGATTCGGAACGGATTCTACATCAATCACATCAAGCAGCAGGCCGGCAGCGGCATAATCCACTGTCAGCGGAAATTGTGTATATGCTTCACCCGAAAAAACGATAATACCGATCTTGTCGCCGGCCAGGCGGTCAATAAGGTTGCTGATCTCGTATTTTGCTTTTTCCAGTCTATTCGGTTTGATATCTTCGGCGAGCATCGATTTTGAAACATCGAGCGCAATGAACATATCGACCCCTTCTTGTTTCACTTCTTCCATTCTCGTACCGACCTGCGGATTGGAGAGCGCTACTACCAGCATGACATAGGCAAGCATCACCAGTGCAGCCTTCACAGTCCCTTTACGGGCACTGTGCTGTTCCGAAAGACGGACAAACAACGCCGACGAGGAGAACATTCTTTTTGCTTTTCCGCTTTGCATCCGTACAACAACGTACAATGCAAACATCAGCGGGAGTGCAAACAGGAGATATAAATAATCCGGATGTGCAAATCTGAACATATTACGGTATTTTCCTCAGCCAAGTATTTGAAATTCCAACGTCCCCAATCAGCAAAAACACTGCAACAAGAATAAATGAATAAAATAATTCCGTGTACCTGCGATACGACCGGACTTCGATGCGCGTTTTTTCCAGTTTATCGATCTCCTGATAGATAGAACGCAATTTCTTATTGTCCGTCGCCCGAAAATATTTTCCGTCGGTCATTTCCGCCACTTTGTTCAACACTTTCTCATCGATCTCCACCGGAACCATTTGGTACCGGATACCGAACGGAGTCTGGACCGGATACGGTGCCTCGCCAACAGTTCCCACACCGACGGTATAGACTCTGATGCCGTACGATTGCGCGATCTGTGCCGCAGAGATCGGATCGATCTCGCCGCGGTTGTTCACACCGTCGGTAAGAAGAATGATGACCTTGCTTTTTGCTTTGCTTTCACGCAAACGATTCACCGCATTTGCAAGTCCGAGACCGATAGCCGTTCCGTCTTCGATCATTCCGCTCTTCAGCGGTTTGATAAGTGTTTTCAGCACTTCATAATCAACAGTCAGCGGACATTGAGTAAAACTTTCGCCGGAAAAGATCACAAGACCGATCCTGTCATTGGTCCGGCCGCCGATGAAATCCTGCGCCACGTTCTTCGCAGCCTCGATCCTGTTCGGCTGAAAATCCTCCGCAAGCATACTGCCGGAAATATCGAGTGCGAGAACAATGTCGATCCCTTCTGAATATACATTCTGCCCTTTTGAAGTCGATTGAGGCCGCGCCAATGCGATGATGACAAGAGCGAGAGCGATCATGCGCAGAATGAACGGCACGTGACGAAGACGTTCTTTCGCACTGTATTTAACCATTGCAAACGGCAGAAGCGTTGGGAATCGTACGTCACTCTCTTTCGCATGCAGGCGGTAATAATACCATACCACGAGCCCGGGGATCACGAACAGGAGCAGCAACAACTCAGGATTTGCAAATGTAATATCAGTCATTTTTCTAATTTCATTGGCAGAAGGACGCTAAGACTGCACAGGAATATTTTTCGGTTCAGTATTTTCGTGATCATTGAGTTTCCCAGAAACTTCAACCACCGGTTTCGTTTCTTCAACGATCGTTCGCGCTTGCGTGATCACAAGTTCATTCTCGGCAGCCACCGGCTGATGTTTTGCAAACTTCACAAGATCGGAACCGGAGAGCAATGATTCTATGGAATGGAACGTGTTTTTCTCCATCCTGAATTGTTCAAGCTGCGTCATCACTTCACCGGTGGTCATTTCGAGCGCCATGATACCGTAGCGCAATTCAAAATATCGCCGCACGATCTCTGTTGCCTCGGAGTAATAGGCTTTGATCTCTCCCGACTGCCAGAGCCGTTTTGATTCCAATTCTTCCAGCTGCATCAATGCGAGCACATGCGGAGGTATATTTGGTTTTTCTTCGATCACCGTACCGCCGGCGGTTCGTTTCCTCTTCTTGATATAATAATAAATGCCGTATCCAATGCCGGCAAGGCCTATTACAATACCGGCATATATGGCGATCTCTTCGGCGGACATCGGGACGGTAAGTTGCGGTTTCACATCTTTAATCGTCTGCGATGTGTCAACCTCTACGCCGCGGATTTCAACAGGGATCGGATTGGAGAAAGCAGAATCGGCTTTCCCGTCCGCACGAATAAAACGGACGACAAATGGCTGTATATAGAAATTCCCTGCGTCGTATTTTGAGATGACGATATTTTTCTTGAGATCAATTTCGCCGTTCAGTTCCGCTGTCTGCAGCGTATCCTGACGAACGATCTCGAACGATCCGATCGAATCCTTCAGCACCGGAAATACAACCGTCACCGATGAAGGATGTTTCACATCAACGCTGTACCGGATCCAATCGCCGATGGCAACAGACTGCGAATCGACCGTTGCAGTGACAGAAACATCCTGCGAAAAAGCCAGTCCGGTAAGACATATTGCAATCGAAAATATTTTCTTCAACATAGGTTTACTTACGTTACTCTTTCCTGCAGCTATACTCTTGCTTCTCTCATCTTAAAGAAATCGACCAGCGGACGCAGATACGGTTTATGCGTTTCAATGTTAATGCGGTCGACCTTGGTGGACAAGAACGATTTTTTCATTCGTTCGTCGTGCTGTTTCCAAAACTGTTTGAATGATTGCTGGATATTCCTGTCGCTTGTATCGATCCAGCGCTCCTGCCCTGATTCCGCATCCTTCATTTTCACGAGACCTATTTTCGGCAATTCACGTTCACGCGGATCGTTCATCGTCACCGCAATTACGTCATGGCGTTTGCTGACGATACGAAGCGCATTATCATAATCCTTGTCGATAAAATCGGAGAGGACAAAACTGATCGACCGTTTTTTGATGACGTTGTTCAGATATTTCAGTGCACCGCTCACATTCGTACCGGTCCCCTTCGGCTGGAAGGAAAGCAGTTCACGAACAATGCGCAGTATGTGCGATTTCCCTTTGTTCGGCGCGATGAACTTTTCAACCTCATCGGAGAACATGATCAAACCGACCTTATCGTTGTTTCTGATCGCGGAGAAGGCAAGCACGGCGCATATCTCCGTTGCGATCTCATTTTTCATCGCCTGAAATGTACCAAACTGTCCTGAACGGCTCACGTCAACAACAAGCATCACCGTCAGTTCCCGTTCTTCCTCAAATATTTTTACGAACGGCTTGTTATTCCTAGCCGTAACATTCCAATCGATCTTGCGAATGTCGTCGCCGTAGGAATATTCGCGCACTTCGGAGAATTCCATTCCCCGCCCTTTGAAGACGGAGTGGTATTCACCGGAAAAGACCTGGTTCACCATTCCCCTGGTCTTGATCTCCACTTGACGTACTTTTTTCAGTAATTCTGCGGTTGTCATTTGAGTAGTTGTAAATACTTTATTGAAACAGTCATGTACTCAACAGCTTAGATGTTTATTGACGTTCTACGGTACTTCCACTTTGTTTAAAATTTCCTGCACGATCGTTTCGGAGGTCACTTCTTCCGCCTCTGCTTCATAGGTGACGCCGATACGGTGACGCATTACATCCATAGCAACTGCACGCACGTCTTCCGGAATAACATAACCTCGCCGTTTGATGAACGCATATGCTTTCGATGCGAGCGCCATTGAAATTGTTGCACGCGGTGAGGCGCCGTAATTGATAAGATTTGCAAGATTCGGAAGCTGTGCATCTTTCGGACTGCGCGTTGCAAACACGATATCAAGAATGTAGCGTTCGATCTTTTCGTCCATATAGATCTCCTGCATCGATGCGCGCGCTTTCAGGATCTCCTTTGTGGAAACGACCGGCTTCACTTCGGCATATTTTCCCAAAACATTCTGACGCATAATCCCGAGTTCTTCCTCTTTGCTCGGATACGTGATCTTTACTTTCAGCATAAAGCGGTCAACCTGTGCTTCGGGCAGCGGGTATGTCCCTTCCTGTTCGATGGGATTCTGCGTTGCAAGAACAAGGAACGGCTCATCCAGTTTGAATGTCTCCTCACCGATCGTTACCTGGCGTTCCTGCATAGATTCAAGGAGCGCGCTCTGCACTTTTGCGGGTGAACGGTTGATCTCGTCCGCCAAAATAAAATTGGAAAAGATCGGTCCTTTTTTCGTTTGAAATTTCCCATCTTTCTGATTATAGATAAGCGTTCCGACAAGATCGGCAGGAAGCAGATCAGGGGTGAACTGGATCCGCTGGAATTTCGCATCGATCGCGGATGCCAGCGTTTTAATGGCCAGCGTTTTCGCCAGTCCAGGCACACCTTCCAGTAAAATATGGCCGTTTGCCAGCAAACCGATGAGTAAACGCTCAACCATATGCTTCTGACCAACGATGACCTTGTTTATTTCAAGCGTCAAAAGATCGACAAAGGCGCTTTCCTTTTGGATCTTCTCGTTGATCGTTTTGATGTCGTAGTTCATTCTTCCTCCGAATTTAAAATCAAGATGTCAGACACCAAGAACAGCTAATTCCACAACCGAGGTGGCTGACATTTTAGTTTTGTGGTACGTAAACAACATATTAGACGAGCATAAAATAAAAAATGTTCCGGTGAAAAAGAAGAAAGATTAGTGTTTTTTTTCTGCAAACTTTTGTATTTTAATATAACCGTATCGTACAAGGACACATAGAAAGGAATGTTTTCAATGAAATACGCTCTCCCGCTCGTAGCAGCATTATTATTGATGGTCGGATGTTCGGAAAAGAAAGCCGATAACGAAAAACTCAGCCATGCCAATGCGCTGGTAAACACCGGAAATTTTGAGGAAGGGATCAAAGCCCTGGACGAGATCGCAACGGTCAGTCCGAACGATCCTGCACTGAAGCAGTCATTGGTCTCCGCCCACCTGAAGTTTGGTCATTATTACTTAATGAATGATACACTTTCCCCGAAAGTGAAGTATCCGAATGCGCTGAAACATTACCGCGCGGTATTGAAACTGGATCCGAATAATCAGGATGCAAAAGACAATGCGCAGCAGATCGTCGATATTTATAAAATGATGGGACGCGAAGTTCCGAACGTGTAATATTCAGAAAACAGTAACAAAAAAAACCGGATGATGAGTCCGGTTTTTTTGTTTGTATCAATATTTTGAAAAAAAATTGTCAGCATATTCTCGGGAGCTGTTCTCCGGAGATCATATCGACCACTCGTTCGCCGCCGATCGCTGTTTGCAGAACAACCACCGAAGGATGATCGTCCGTCACTTCGCCGATAATCGCTGACTCTGTTCCTGCGGGATGTTTCTTCATTGCAGACAGAACCTTTGCTGACTCGGATGATGAAACGATTGCGATCAATTTCCCTTCGTTTGCAACATAGAGCGGATCGAATCCGAGAATCTCGCAGGCCGACCGGACGTTCTCATTGGCGGGAATTGACTTCTCGTATAGCCGAATCCCCTTTTGTGCAGATGCTGCTATCTCATTCATCGTGCTGGCAACTCCGCCGCGCGTGGGGTCGCGAAGAAAATGTATCTCCGGTGAAACGCGGTACATCTCTTCTACCAGTCCGTTAAGAGCGCAGGTATCCGACCGGATCTCCGATTCAAATTCAAGTCCTTCGCGTACGGACATAACTGCCATTCCGTGATCGCCGATCGTACCGCTGATGATGATCGCATCACCAGCTTTGATCCTTGAAGGATGGATGGACCGTCCTTCCGGTATTGTGCCGACACCGGAGGTGGTGATAAATACTTTGTCTGCCTTACCGCGAGGAACAACTTTTGTATCACCGGTAACGATCGACACTCCCGCTTTCTTTGCCGACAACGCCATCGACGCAACAATGGTTTCCAATTCGGCCATGGATAATCCTTCTTCGATAATAAAGGAAGCGGAAAGATATTTTGGCTGTGCCCCGCACATGGCAATATCGTTCACCGTACCGTTCACGGCAAGTTCTCCGATATTCCCGCCGGGGAATATTATCGGACTAACCACATATGAATCTGTTGACATTGCAATTCTTCCGGCATCAACCGTGACCATCGCACCATCATGCATCAGATCAAGATCAGGATTGGAAAAATGTTTTTTAAAGACCCGCTCGATAAGCTGGTGTGTTAATTTTCCGCCGCCGCCATGAGCTAAGACGATGGTCGGATAATCGTTCATCGGAACCGGACAGCTTAGGCCTTGCGAGATATCGTTTGCCATAAAATCCAATCAGTATTCAATGTTTTTTGTTCACCAGACCAGAACCGGAAGCCGCAACATTCTGACGTTTATAATTATAATATGCGGCGCATGCACCTTCCGATGAGACCATCGGTGCGCCGAGCGGGGATTCGGGAGTGCATTGATTTCCAAAAGCAGAACATTCGAACGGCTTATTGAGTCCCCGCAGAATATTTCCGGCGATGCAGAGCGGCGATTCTTCGACCGTAACAATTCCGAGAGAAAACTTCTCTTCGGCATCGAAATGCATAAATTCTTTTTTCAAAGAATATCCGCTTTTCGGGATCTCGCCTATCCCACGCCATTTTCTGTTCGATATTTCGAATACATTGAATATCATTTGCTGCGCAGGAATGTTTCCTTCTTTTTTTACCATGCGAGAGTATTGATTCTCAAGTTCACAGCGTCCTTCTTCAAGCTGCGTTACCAGCATCAATATGCCATGGAGAATATCGGTCGGTTCAAAACCTGTGACGACGATGGGGACGTTGTATTTTTTTGCAAGAGGAATATATTCTTCATATCCCATTACCGTACAGACATGTCCGGCCGCAAGAAAACCCTGCACACGATTTGTTGATGAGGAGAGCAATGCTTCCATAGCGGGTGGAACCAGAACATGGGAGCATAGGATGGAAAAATTCTTTAAATTCTTTTTATGCGCCTGCCATACAGCCATGGCATTTGCCGGCGCGGTGGTTTCAAAACCGACGGCAAAAAAGACCACTTCTTTATCAGGATTTTTTTCGGCAATGGTCACTGCATCCAAAGGCGAATACACGATCCGCACGTCGCCGCCGTTCGCTTTTACGGTAAGCAGGTCGGAGGTAGAACCCGGAACTCTCAGCATATCGCCGAATGAGGTAAAAATAACGTTCGGTTTCCTTGCAATAATAATCGCTTTCTCGATCATTTCCAGCGGCGTTACACAGACGGGGCAACCCGGACCATGCACTATGGAAAGTGACGAAGGGAGCAAGTTTTCCAATCCCGATTTTACGATGGAGTGCGTTTGTCCGCCGCAAATTTCCATGATCGTCCAGGGTCGCGTTGTCACCTTATGAATATTTTCGGAAAGCGTTTTTGCAAAAACCGGGTCCCGAAACTCGTCGAGATACTTCATGCAGGATCCCCTTCTTTCAATTCATCAAGCGCATCCCCCATCTGCTTGAATAATTCTATCGTCTCCAGCGCTTCTTTTTCGTCCACCTTTGTTAGAGCAACGCCAACGTGCACAAGAACGTAATCGTGCATACCCGCTTCCGGCAGAAAATCAAGACAGACATTTTTGATGATTCCTCCGAAATTCACCTTTGCCATTTTGGGGTTAGAAGCTGCGTCGATGAATTCTATTCTGCCGGGAATTGCGAGACACATATGATCCTCTTATATCGGTGAACGTTATTGTGTTGCAAGGAATATAGAATAAATTTGTCCCAAAGAAATTCCGCCGTCATTAGCCGGAACACGCTGGTGCCAATATGGAATAAATCCATTCCGCCGGAGTAATGTAATGGTTTGTTCCAATAAAATCATGTTTTGGAAACATCCGCCGGAAAGGACCACTTTCGTTATCTTCGATTTCTGTGCTGTATGAAGAACGAGCAAGGACAACGTATTGTGGAAGATTCTTGCAATTTCGTTCTTCGACCTGCCTTCTTCCACTTCTTTCAAGATCGTTTCGAACATGGGAAGCCAGTTCCAGGTCAATAATCCCTGATACTCTTCTAACGGGACCGGATATGTCGTCTCTATAATACTACTCGAAGCAAGGTACTCCAGTTCCATTGCCGCCTGACCCTCAAAGGAATTCTTCATCCTAAGGCCGCAGAATGCCGCAACGGCATCGAAAATTCTTCCCATACTGGTCGTTACAGGAGAATTGATATTTTTCGCGAGCATGTCGCACAACACCCTGCGGTCATGATCCGTAAAACCATCGTTGATCATTTTCGATTTATCCAGACAATCGTTGCCGTAGATCTCGTGCAGAATACTTGCCGCGCATCGTCGCGGTTCACGAATGGCCGATTCACCTCCGGGTAATTTGAATGACCGGATCGTTCCCATGCGGCGGAAGGCGCCGTTCTCAAACAGGATGCTTTCTCCGCCCCAGATGGTTCCCTCTGTGCCATAACCCGTTCCGTCCCAAGAAAAACCGATGACGGTTTCTGTCAATTCATTCTCCGCCATGCAGGAAGCAATATGCGCAGAATGATGCTGCAGTGCTGTCAGCGAAGCATCGTGAAACCGGACGGAGAGTCCGTTCTTCGCGTACTCCGTTGAAAGATATTCAGGATGCAGATCGTGGACGATGACCGATGGAACGATATCATACAGCGAACGGAAATCATCAACGGTTTTTTTAAATGATGAAAGGGACTCGGCTGTTTCAAGGTCTCCAATATGCTGACTGATAAAGATCGAATCATCTTTCCCGAAGGCGATCGTGTTTTTCAATTGGCCTCCCACGGCCAGTACCGTCCGTTCCAATTTTTGTGGAAGATGGACCGGAAGAGGAGCATATCCGCGCGCACGGCGCAGCATCAATTCGCGGTCCTGAACCACACGGACGATCGAATCATCGCAATATCGTTCGATCGGTCTGTTGTGAATAAGAAAATGATCGGCAATACCGTGAAGTTTTTTTACGGCAGATTCTTCATGGTAACAGATCGGCTCATCACTGATATTTCCGCTGGTGGCAACGAGCGGTATCCGCAGTAACGACATCAACAAATGATGCAGCGGTGTGTACGGCAGCATCACTGCCAGATGCTGATTGTTCGGCGCAACATGCGAAGAAATTCCGGATGCATGGTACGGAAGCGTTTTCAACAGAACGATGGGAGCCTGGGGTGAACATAACAATCTTTTCTCCATCTCCGAAACAGTGCAGACTTTTTCCACATGATCAAACGAAGGGAACATCACCGCAAATGGTTTTTCTTCGCGGTGCTTCCGTATTCTCAATTTCTGCACCACATCATCCCTGCCGGCATCGCACATCAACAAATATCCGCCGAGTCCTTTTACTGCTACTATGTCGCCGTTCTGTATTGCTTTCGCCGCAGCTTCCACCGCCGAATGATGCAATGCAACGATAGCACCATTCCGGTCCCATAGTTCGGCATGCGGTCCGCAATTAGGGCATGCATTCGGCTGAGCGTGGAATCTTCTGTCGTGCGGATCGTGATACTCTTTTTCACACTGTTCACACATCGTGAATGACTTCATGGTCGTATTCTTACGGTCATACGGCAATGATTGAACAATGGTAAAACGGGGTCCGCAATTGGTGCAATTGGTGAACGGATATAAATACCGGCGATCGTTGACATCGAACACTTCCTTCAGGCAGTCGGGACATGTTGCAATATCGGGGATGACCAATGCCGTTGTCGATCCGCCGACGGTGCTGTCCCGTATCATAAAACCGGTATACCCTTTTGGATCGAGAAATGATGTTTCGCAGCTGTAAATACTGGAGATGGCAGGTTTTTCGGAATGGATCCTTGCAATAAACGTGCGGAGAAGAGTTTGTTCACCTTCAACTTCGATCAGTACGCCCTGGGGTGTGTTGGATACCCAGCCGCGGAGATGCATCTCGCTGGCAAGACGGTATACAAACGGACGGAATCCGACCCCCTGCACAGCGCCTTGAATGGAGGCCTTTAGACGGCGCGTTTCTTCGTTTGGCTTCTCAACCACTCGCACCATTCAGGAATTCCTTTGTTCGTTGTACACGATGTCTCGAAAATTTTCAATGCGGGATTTATTTGAAGCGAATTCTTCTTGATCACTTCGGGATCTGAGTTGACATAAGGGACAAGATCGATTTTGTTCACGATCAGCACCGATGAATGGTGAAACATTCCCGGATACTTCAGTGGTTTGTCGTCACCTTCGGTTGTGCTGACAATAACAACCTTCATAGCTTCTCCGAGGTCGTAATTTGCCGGACAGACAAGATTGCCCACATTTTCGATCACAAGCAGATCGATATTCGACAGGTCAAAACTGGAGAGTGCATCATTCACCAGTTTTGCTTCAAGATGGCAGCCGCCGTTCGTAACGATCTGCACGACCGGCACATTGAATTTTGCGATACGCTGTGCATCAAGGTCCGTCTGCACATCCCCCTCAATGATCGCAACGCGCAATGATGTTCCGAAATATTTCAGGGACTGTTCAAGCACGCTCGTCTTCCCGGAACCGGGAGAACTGACAACATTGATCACAAAAAGAGCGTGCTTCGCAAACAGTTCGCGGTTGCGCCGTGCGAGATCATCGTTCTTTTCGAGGACTTTCCGTTCGATGGTGAGTACACTCATGTCTGCTCCTGTTGCATATCTTCCAATTCAATATCTTTCACTTGCAGTTCCCTCCCGGATATTATTTCGGTATTGGAACTATTGCATAACGCGCATGCCACAATTCCATCCTCGCTCACAGACTCCTGCCCGCACTCCCTGCATCGTATCATAAACGGAATCCGTTCCAGTGTAAGAAATGAATGTTCCAAATCCGTTCCCGCCGTGATCGCCTGATAGGAAAATTCCAGCGAGTCGGGAACAATGCCGGAGAACGTACCGACGTTCATGCGTACGGACCGCACAGCGTGCCGTTGTTCCTGTGCAACATACTGATGAACAATATCGACTATACTTTCAGCAATGGATAATTCGTGCATGTGGTTCCATCATATATTCATCGGGAAAGAAACTTACGTCACTATTCTTGTTCAAGAATAATGAAACATTTGCAGAGTTACAATTATTATCTGATGGTACGCAGTATGACATTTCAAAAAATCTAATGGATCGATCTTCCGACGATTAGTTTAGCGATCTCGTAAAGATGCTTCCGTCTTTGACGGACGATACCTGCCATGATTGAATTTTTTAGTTTGCGTAACGTGAGTTACTATTGAAGAGAATGCAAAATTGCAGGAATATATTACAACCGGATTATTTTTCACAGACCAAAAAAACGGATGGCAATGCCGCACATGAGAATGGCAAAGCCTCCGAGTGCATGACTGTACTGTTCCATTTTCTTCATCGGCACAAACGATAAGCCGTATAATGCTCCAAAAACAACCGTGAGCATAGTGCCGATCGTTACAATACTGAACACAGCACAGACAAGAACAACGTCGGAGACCGTTCCGCGGGCTGCCGGATACATTAGTATGGGGATAAGCGGTTCACACGGACCAAAAACAAAAATCGTAAAAAGGAACCATATGCGCATAGCAGAACGATGCTCCTGGTGTTTATGAACGGCCTCGTGATCGTGTGCATGCACCTCCATTGTTCCGTCTGAATGAATGTGTGAGTGCGAGTGAGGCTTGTTCAGCATGGCATTCCGAATACCCCACACTGAATAGAGCAACCCGAAAATGATCAGCAGCCATCCGGCAACATCACCGCGGTACGACTCGATCGATTGAAGATGGAACACAGTATACCCGAATGCAATTCCGATGAATCCGAGAAGCATGGTGCTGCCGACATGTCCTAAACCGCACAGGATGGTCACCCATATTGTCTTCACTTTGGACCAGTTCCCCGCTTTGGACATGGCGATGAACGGTATATAATGATCGGGACCGAGAATGGTATGCAGGAAACCTACCGAAGCGGCGGTGAGCAGTATTACCGAGAGTTCGTTGGACATTGGGAACCTTTCGGGAAATATTCAGTGCCTGGAATATACCTTATTTTTTCTCTACAATCTTTTTCACCATCTGAACGATAGCCGGAATTGTCTGTGCAATATCCGGTGACAAGTCCGTTACCATCGAGCGGATCTCGCGGATCGAGATCACGATCAGATAGATCTTCGGAAGCGGCGCAGACAAGATCGCTGTTTCGATTAGATCACGCAGGCCGATGTCGTGCGCCGAAAGTGTTCTCGGAAAATCCGAAGCAAAACGGGGCTCTATCAATCGAATAGTCCCGACAGGCTCTTCATCCATCGTGGCATCGATGAGGATCAACGGATCGTAATCATGGAAGAATGACAGGAGATGGAATCCGCCGGTGCCGCCGTCAACAAGATGAACGTTCTCCGGAAATTTTTCCTTCAACAACGCTTCGATCGCATGAACGCCGACACCTTCGTCACCCATCAGGTAATTGCCGATACCAAGTACCAGTGTCTCTTTTTTATCACTCATCAATTATGTTTTTTCTCCGGCATCGGCCGGGATTTATTTTCAACATCAATATTCAGCCGGAATTTCTTCTCGAGTGGAAGATAGTTTTGTAGCTGCCGGGCAACAATCAGTCCCCCTTCATGTTCGGGAATGACAACCTGATCCACGCCGGCATTCTTCATCGCTTCGGCATACCGGACCTGACCGGCACGGCAGATCACCTTCACATCCGGATTCAATGCCTTGGCTGTGATACTGATGTACAAATTATCGGCATCATTATCAATCAGTACGCATAAGGAACTTGCTTTATCGATCCGTGCGCTCATCAACACATCACGTCGCTTTGCGCTTCCGTTCAGGACAAGGATCCCTTCCTTTGCCAGTTCGGAACAAAGACCTTCGTTGGTCTCGATCAGCACAAACGGATTCTTTGCCTTGAGCAGCTGGTCGATCACCGTTCTGCCGACTTGTCCGTAACCGCAGATGACAGAATGGTTCTTTAATCGGGATATTTTCAGGTCATTCACGCGTGCACTCCATATTTTTGTTGCTTCCTTGTTAAAGATACTCATCAACAGCCGTTCCACTATCCAAATCTGGAAGAACAGCACACCGACAAAGACAACAACGGCAAAGAGTTTTGTACTGTCACGGCATGTTTCCGGGATCGCATGGGGATGCGTAATCCAGAAAAACCCTTCCACCCACGACACGCCTTCGGCGTGAATATAGTATGAAGTCACCCCTGCGACAAAAACTACCATTGATAACAGCGGTGTAAAAAAGGATCGAATAATTGTCCAGACAAGAACGCCGGATGATTTCATACTGTTAGGACGGAATTCAAATGGAATATATACTTTCTCCGACTGTTGAGATCAGCTGCACAACGTCCGGTGTTGAATTTATTTTCAAACAGACGGGAGTATTTTCACTCCCGCACGACAAAACAGAAAAAGGCGAGCATCGAAGTACGCATCGCCTTTTTTTGTTTCTTTTTTTGTCGTTTATTTATTTTTCTCTTTTTCGATGAATTTCCATCCGCCGGCCATCGATGAGATGATCCCGCGTCCTTCCACATAGTCATGATAGAAGACAAGGTACACATGGACGATGGAAAAGATGATGAAAAACCACATCATAATATGATGCCATTGCCGTACTGCAAAATCTCCCCCCATGAACGGCACGATCCATGAAAACAGATGCGGCAGCATGGAGGTACTCATTGCGGCATACATTCCGAATCCTGTAATGCATTGGAACAAGAACGCCAAGAAGGAAATGAAGTACGTCAATCCGGCAAGACTGTTATGCCCGATCGATTCCAGCGGTTTAATGGTGCCTTGAAGAATATCCACTTTCAGCACATCGACCATTTCTTCATACTGTTTTTTCTTCGTCGGAATAAAATTATGCCAGCTGGCATATTTGTTCCCTACAAAGCCCCAGTAAATGCGGCCGATGAAATTAAAGAAAAAGATAAATGCCGAAACAAAGTGAACGAAGCGTACGGTACCAAACCAATAATTTTCATACGCTTCGGTACCGCTTTGAATGGCAAACGGATGTCCGATTAAATACCCCGTGCACGCAAGCAGTACAACAGCAATCGCATTGACCCAATGATAGAGCCGCACCGGAAGCTGCCATACATACACGCGTTGTATTAATGTATTTTCCATACGCGCCTCCTAAAATGTGTTGATCTGATGAACGTAGCGTCCTTTTTCATCATATAAATGGACCGCACACGCAAGGCACGGATCGAACGAATGGATTGTGCGCAATATTTCCAGCGGCTGATCGGGATTACTGATCGGAGTGCCGATTAATGCCGCTTCATACGCAGAACGCTGTCCGCTCGGATCCCGCGGAGAAGCATTCCACGTTGTGGGAACAACAAGCTGATAGTTATCGATCTTCTTGTCCTTGATAACGATCCAATGCGCCAGAGCTCCTCTTGGTGCTTCGGTAAGACCGACACCCTTTGCTTCACTCGGCCAGGAAGATGGTTCCCATTTATCCTTCACGAACATCCGTGAATCACCATTCTTGATGTTCGACAGAAGCTGCTGGTAGAATTCTTTTGCCCAAACAGCCACGAGTTTTGTTTCCACTCCGCGTGCGGCCGTGCGGCCCAGTGTTGAGAACAATGCTCCAACCGGAACATCGAGAGCTTTCAGTACGCCGTTGATCTCTTCAACAACTTCCTGTCTGCCCGATGCATACGCAACCAGCATTCTGGAGAGCGGTCCGACTTCCATCGCGTGACCTTTCCAGCGCGGCGTTTTCAGCCAACTGTACTTCTCATCAACATTCAGATACTGATACGGCGGCTTTGGTCCGGTGTATTTCAATTTTGTTTCACCTTCCCACGGATGTTTGGCAACCTCATCTCCGCCGGCATATTCATACCACGAGTGTTTCACGAATTCCTGGATCTCATCAATATTCTTCCCGTCAACTTCGTGGACTTTCGAAAGATCCCGGTTGAGAATAACACCGCGGGGAAATTTAAATTTCGAAACATCGCCGTATCCGTTCATCGGAAGGTCGCCATACGCAAGATAATTCGGCACGCCTCCGCCAATCGCTCCCCAATCCTTATAGAACGACGCTACCGCCAGAAGGTCCGGAATGTAAACCTGATTGATGAATTCTTGCGCCTGATCAAGCAGCGTGCCGACATAGGCAAGCCGTTCGGCATTCAATGAATTTGCTTCCTCGATGTTCACTGAACACGGAACACCCCCCACAAGATAATTCGGATGCGGATTCTTACCGCCGAAGATAGCGTGGATCTTAACGATCTCTTTTTGCCATTCCAGCGCTTCAAGGTAATGCGCCGTCCCCATCAGATTTGCTTCCGGTGGAAGTTTATAGGCGCTGTGTCCCCAATATCCGTTCGCAAAAATTCCGAGCTGTCCGCTTTCGACGAATGATTTCAATCTTTTTTGAACATCGGCAAAATATTTCGGCGAACTTTTCGGCCAGTTGGAGATACTCTGCGCAAGGTCCGAGGTTTTTTTAGGATCGGCTTTCAATGCACTCACCACATCGACCCAGTCCAACGCATGTAAATGATAGAAGTGAACTACGTGATCCTGCATATACAGCGTTGCGAACATAAGATTGCGGATCAGTTCCGCATTCGGCGGAACAACAATGTTCAGCGAATCTTCAACGGCGCGGACCGATGCAAGCGCGTGAACCGTCGTGCACACGCCGCACACCCGTTCCGTGAACGCCCACGCATCACGCGGATCGCGGCCTTTCAGGATCAGTTCAATTCCTCGCACCATGGTACCTGCGCTGTACGCATTAACGATCTTCCCATCCTTTATTTCAGCTTCGATGCGAAGATGTCCCTCGATCCGGGTAATGGGGTCAACAACAATTCGATTAGACATTAGGCACCTCCCTTTCTGGATGTTTCTTCTTTTTCTGTACTGCTTGCAATTTCAGATTTGATCAATTTGCCTTTTCTGATATTCGTGGAAACTGCATGGGCTGCAATGCCGACAACAGTTGCCGCTCCGACCGCCACGCCGATATCATCGGCGGTTGTTTCAATGCCGAAACCGGGGAACGATGCAAGATGCTGATAGAATGGACCGTTATCCCAGAAATCTTTCTCGCTGCAACCGATGCATCCGTGACCGGACTGGATCGGATAGCTGACGCCGTTGTTCCATTTCATAATGGCGCAGGAATTGTATGTGACCGGACCGCGGCAGCCCATTTTATACAGACAATATCCTTTTCGTGCATTCTCGTCATCGAATGATTCCACAAACAAGCCGGCATCATAATTCGGACGGCGGTAGCATGTATCGTGTATTCTTCTTGAATAGAACGCTTTGGGTCTGTTCAATCCGTCCAACTGCGGGATACGGTCGAACGCCAGCAAGTGAACGATTGTTCCCGCCATCACTTCTGCAATTGGAGGACATCCCGGAACATTGATGATCGTTTTACCGGTAATAATTTTGTGAACCGGCGTTGCGGTTGTCGGATTTGGTTTTGCTGCCTGCACGCATCCGTGTGTGGCGCAATTTCCCCATGCAATAATTGCTTTGGCGTCAGCGGCAACTTCCTTAACAATATCAATCGCCGATTTCCCGCCGATACAGCAATACACTCCGTCGTCACCGGTGGGGATTGATCCTTCAACACACATTAAATATTCGCCCTTGTATTTTTTAATTGTATCCTGAAGCGATTTTTCAGCCTGATGACCCGATGCCGCCATTAATGTTTCCGTGTAGTCCAATGAGATCTTATCCAGAACGATCTCGGAAATGACCGGATGCGACGAACGGATGAACGATTCACTGCAGCACGTACATTCCTGGAAGTGCATCCACACCACTGGCAAGCGCGGTTTTTTTTCCATAGCCTGCACAACTTGACCGATCGCCGATGCTTCAATTCCGGCCGCAGCGGCAAGCCACGAGCAATACCGGATAAAATCTCGCCGGGAAACTCCGCGCGCCTGCGCCTGTTCCCATAGAGTCATTGGTGAACCATTCATAACTGCCTCCCAAACATAGGTTGAAAGTTTATTGAATTTATTGAAATGGAAATTTCGATGGCTGCTTCGTCACCAAGACGGGCTTCGTTGATATCGTCAGTTTCAATAGTAAAGGGGCGGATGAGAAATGTTGTAACTGGCTTCTCATCTTTTTGGTAAACACCCACTACTTCTGCCGTGACGGAGATTTTTGGGTTGGAAATAGTTGGAATAATTGTCATACACTACTGTTGAGTTGCTTCACACTGTGCAATAGTAGTGCCAAACAAAAAAAGGCGTTTTAGAGGTATTTTAAGAGGGAAGTATCTGATATAACGGATTCCCGTTAAACAGAGAACGGTTTTCCGCAACAGAAGAACATCGCTTTACTCTTCGAGGCCGAATTTTTTCAGTTTATCGCGGAATGTAGAAAGGCTAAGATCCAGTAGTTTTGCCGCTTGAGATTTGTTGCCGGCAGATTTCAGCAGCGCTTGTTTCACAAGATTTTTTTCAAGACAGTTCACGATCTCTTCAAAACCCATTTTCTCCTCTACCAAACAGCGGTTGCATGCTTTGAGGATCGATTCGAGAGAGCTTGATGAATGAATTTCGGAGGGAAGACTTTTGGGGGTGATCGACCCGTTCGCAAATATTGCCATCCGCTGAACCACATTCCGCAGTTCGCGGATATTCCCCGGCCAATCATAGGACTGCAGCATATGCATCGCCTCGCCGGTCACCTCAACTATACGGTCTGTAATAAACCGCTGTAAGAAATGGTGAATCAGCAACGGAATATCTTCGCGGCGCGACCGCAGCGGAGGGATATGGATAGGAACGACATTGATCCTATAATAAAGGTCGGACCGGAATTGGTTCTTATCGACCAATTCTTTCAAATCAATTTTTGATGCGCAGATCACCCGCACATTTACCGGAATGGGAACCGTGCCGCCGACACGCATCAATTCACGGGATTCAAGAACGCGAAGCAATTTTGATTGCAAATGCAGCGGAAAATCATCGATGTCATCAAGGAAAATACTCCCTTGTTCTGCCAGCTCGAACAATCCCTTTTTTTCTCCCGCTGCACCGGTGTAGGCACCCTTTTCGTGACCGAACAGTTCGCTTTCCAACAGTTCGGCCGGCAGAGAAGCCAGACCGACTTTAACAAAAGGAAGCTCATCGCGGTTACTTTTTTTATGGATGTATTCGGCAAACAGTTCTTTGCCGACACCCGTCTCGCCGATCAACAATACGGAG
>CAJBTU010000422.1 GCA_903958625.1 uncultured Ignavibacteriota bacterium
GGGTTGGGGTAGTTTTGTAAAAGTACAAATTGGTTTGGAATCTGATTATGAGAATATTCAACTACATCCGTTACGGTCAATGAATGAAAATAATTCATGATTTCTTCCGATGCATTGATATCCGGTATTGTCGGACGATGTGAGGTGTTGTACGGACCGGGCCATGCGTGCGATCCCCCCGTGATCTTGTAAAAGACGACGGCTTTATTCTTTGATGATATCTTTTGTACGGTATTGGCATTCTGCGGAAACAGGTCGGACAGCAGCAGTGTATCGAATGATTGCTCCCACTGGTAATAGGACATCCATTTTTGAATAGATTGTTCCACGCTCAGATACCCAGTCCTCCCGGCATACGCCACAACGGCATCCCCGGTGCTGTGAAACACTGCAAGCGCGATATTGCCCGAAGGCCGTACTCCGTTGTCATTGGACTGCAATAATCCTGCCACCGATGCTATTCCCCGAATCCGTTTTTTGGTGTTGAGTCCGTACCGGTACGACATAAAACCGCCACTGGAATATCCGCCGACAAAGACGGCATTGGTGTCAATCGGATAATCTATTTTTAGTATATCAAGAAGACCGTCGAGAAATTCCAATTCAGAAGCATCGTCCCAGCCGCTTAACAGTGATTTGGGTGAAGCAATAATAAATTGATATTTTTCTGCAAGTTCATTCAATCCATACGTTGCAGCACTAGATCCGGTCCCGCCGCTGCCGTGCAAAAAGATGAGAAGAGGATATCGGGAGTTTTGCCCGGCGTGTGATTTTGGCAGATACACGCGGACATTCCTCGAGAGGATCGTTCTGCTGATATGCTCCTGCTGCGGACCGATGACGACTTGTTGTGATGTCTCGGATTCCCACGCGCCGCAATCGGGATATGTCCCTTCGGTCATCGGCCTAAGATTTCCATTGATATCAACAGAAGGAGAGGTGACGGACGTGCTGTTCAGTACTGCTGATCGAACTCCCCGTGATATTGCAGGACTCGACGGAAGAAGCCGATACTCAATCGAATCGGAGAAAAGAGGATCCACATCATAATTATTGACATCATAATATCCACCGCGAATGATATTATACTGATACCCTGTTGTTCCCATCCCTGCGATATCGGGTCCGTCTCCCGGATTCCAAACAATATTATTGAGCATTCGTAACGTAACACCACCGGCAATCCCTTCGCTCCCCTGCCCGGCACTATTGAAGCAAATGGTGTTATTCACTAACATGACAGATGGAATTCGTCCGCTCATTGTATAAATATACATTGCACCGGCTTGATGGGACGTACGATTTCTGGCAATGATATTATTTATCATTTTTATATTGGCGTTTCCCCAAATGCTCAGTCCACCGCCGATAGCATTGTTGTCGCCCAAAGCACTATTATCGATAATGCGATTCCCGATTAATCTCCCGCTCATTCCGAGGCTGCACGCTCCGCCTTCGGCATAATACCCATTGATGTGATTTCGGGCGATAATATTGCTTTCAATGACAAGAAATTTGGAATTCTCATTGGTTGTATAAATATCCCATGCGTTTATCCCTGCTGTTCCGCAGTATCCCCCGGTCAGTGTATTGTCAACGATGTGATTGTGAATAATTTTCCCTCCCGATCCGTACAGATCGATTCCTCCCCCCAGGGTAAAAGTAATATTCTGCGCCGGATCGAACCGCTTGTTACCTTTGCCGCCGGTGATGGTAAAACCGCACAAAACAGAATTACTGTCGGTACCCGTGTCGAATGTGACGACGGAAGCCGAGTCAGCATATACAGGAGTGCTGCCGTTTACTATCGTTTTCGAAATATGAGATGTATCATTGTCGAAAATGAAGAGTGATGCAATGACAATTTTTTTTCCGCGAAAGCGTATATTTTCATGATACGTTCCGTGATCGACGAGAATAGTGTCTCCGTTCACTGCCGCGTCAATTGCTTGCTGGATTGTCGCAAAATCCTGCGGCACTCTGTGTGTTGTTGATATGCCGATCGAGACCACCATCAGCATCAGTACGACCGTTAAAATTGTACGCATAAGTTCTCCGGCGTTAGGTTATTTTCATCGTTTTCGTTACACTTATAGTCATATCAATACTCTGGATCCCCCTCATTTATCCGTTACGGCGGACAATGAAGATTGCGGGGATCTTTGTCCTTATTTCATCAGAACCATTTTTTTCGTCTCGTTAAAATTGTTTGCATGAATTTTATAAAAATATATTCCCGAACTAAACGCCGACGCGTTCCACTCCACTTCCTTCCATCCCGCTGATTGTTCTTCGTTCACGAGTGTGGCGATTTCGCGACCGAGCAGATCGTAAATGGAGAATTTTTATACATCACACTCCATTTACTAAATGAACGAATGAATATAGCTATCCTAATAAAGGATAAATCTATCTTGAATTTACAGGGCTAGTTTAACCGGCTGTGCCGGTGGATGGATAGAGGAAGATTTGTCTGAAGAACCGGGTGTAAAGGTTCCAGAGTCCAATTCGTGGCATGAGCCGACGAATACAGTTTCTATTTAACGCAAATGTACTCCGTTATAAATATAGAGTCAACGAGAAGTATTTTCGATACCGTAAAGAAAGGCTCGCGCCCTTCACATCCTGTCAACGTTAGATAACGTCTTTGAGTAGCAGGTTCTTGTGGAAGATCGTTGTGAAATTTTACTTTAAAAAAAGCAACGCCCAAGTGTCTCGATTTACGCTTCATTACTGTCTCTCGACACGAGTTCATCACTTGGGCGTTTGGTATTTCATTCTGTTATTTTTTTCTTTTGGACAATCGTTTCAACGACTCAAAATCCCCTTTTATTAAAACTTCTTTCTTGGCGCGGCTCCAGCGCTTCACCTGCTGTTCACGGCGAAAAGCTTCTTTGTATGTCGGATATTCTTCTGAGTAGGTTAAAAAAATCGGTGGATCAATTCTGGAAGTCCGGGCACCGTATCCGCTGAAATGATCTTTCAGTCTTGATTGCAGGTCTTTTGTCGATCCGCAATACAATCCTTGAGAACGAAGACGCAGTATGTAGAACCAGGCAGACATTACAAACTATTATACAGCGAAATTACAGTTTCAAGGAAATATTGTTGTCAATTTAGGAGAATTGGCCCCTCGACTCGCTTCGCTCGCTCGGGGCTTCGAGCGAGTCCCGCCCCCCTAAAATAAAACGTCCCACCCTAATCAAATAGGGCGGGACGAGTCGAGAAATGATTGATCATAGTAATATGAAATAGCTGAGAATATCTGAGAAAAATCATCCTCTGAATTTTATTATCGATAAGGTTTCTGGTCCCTCGACAGCTCGCTAAAGGGCTCCGACAAGGCTCGCTGCTCGGGACTCTTCGACTCGGGAAATGGGGTAGGAGCTCTGAGCGAGTTCCCTTGTTTAAAACAACTCGTCCCGACCTTAAGATAAGGACGGGACGAGTCGAAGAGCTCCGCGGGTAGGGCTCGAACCTACAACCCCGTGATTAACAGTCACGTGCTCTGCCATTGAGCTACCGCGGAATCAAAAACAATTTCACAATTGTTTTAAGGTTTGGCCTATCAATATAGCCAACACACGCTAAAAAGTCAACGAATTCTTCCTATTTACACCCTGTTTTGAGAATATCCTAATATTCCCACTTCTTGACTGCCCTAGGGCATTTCGGTATATTCTTTAAAGAGTGGATTTTTGTTAGTGTATGATATCTTACCTGCATTTTAATTTTTTGCACAATTATTTTTATTTTTTTAAAAGAAACGTACTGCGGAATTCGTCTGTTATAGAGGAAGACATAAGAAAAGGAAAAACACATGGAAGGTAATTTCTCAAACCGCGTTCAGGATGTCATACGGCTCAGCCGCGAAGAAGCACTTCGGCTCGGTCACGATTACATCGGCACGGAACATCTGCTGCTCGGCATCATTCGCGAAGGCGAAGGTATTGCCGTGAAGATCCTCCGTAATCTTGGATGCGATCTCTACAAACTGAAAAAAGCTGTTGAAGATACCGTCCGTACATCGGGCGGCACGTTGACGATCGGAAATATTCCGCTGACAAAACAGGCCGAAAAAGTTCTGAAGATAACATATCTTGAAGCAAAATTATATAAATCCGATGTGATCGGCACGGAACATCTTCTTCTCTCGCTTCTGCGGGACGACGATAACATCGCCGCTCAGATCATGCACCAGTTTGAAGTACACTACGATAAAGTGCGCGCAGAACTGGACAACATTATCAGCGGAAAACCCTCCACCCCTCCGGCACAGGGTGGACAGACGCAGGAAAAGAAACAGGAAAAGTCAAAAACTCCGGTGCTGGATAACTTCGGCCGCGACCTGACGAAACTTGCCGCAGAATCAAAACTCGATCCGGTGGTAGGACGTGAAAAAGAAATTGAGCGCGTTGCTCAGGTTCTTTCCCGCAGGAAGAAGAATAATCCCGTTCTCATCGGTGAGCCGGGAGTCGGAAAGACGGCGATCGCCGAAGGCCTTGCCCTTCGCATTATCAATAAAAAAGTGTCGCGCGTTCTGCACGACAAACGCGTTGTTACGCTTGATCTTGCCGCGCTTGTGGCCGGAACGAAATACCGCGGACAGTTTGAAGAGCGGATGAAAGCGGTGATGAACGAACTGGAAAAAGCCAGGGATGTGATCCTCTTCATCGACGAACTTCATACCATCGTCGGTGCCGGCGGCGCTTCCGGTTCCCTTGATGCATCGAATATGTTCAAACCGGCATTGTCGCGCGGCGAACTGCAGTGCATCGGCGCTACCACGCTCGACGAATACCGTCAGTTCATCGAAAAAGACGGCGCACTCGACCGCAGGTTCCAGAAGATCATGATCGATCCCGCAAGCGTTGACGATACCATACAGATCCTTGCGAACATCAAAGATAAATATGAACAGCATCACGGCGTACGCTACACCGATAAAGCGATCGTCGCCGCCGTAAAATTAAGCGACCGGTACATCACCGACCGCAACCTGCCGGACAAAGCGATAGACGTTCTGGACGAAGCCGGAGCACGGGTCCATCTGGCAAATATCGTTGTGCCTCAGGAAATTCTGAAACTGGAAGAAGAAATTGAGAAAATAAAACTCTCGAAGAACAGCGTGGTAAAAAGCCAGAACTTTGAAGAAGCCGCCCGGCTACGGGATCTGGAAAAGAAACTGCTGAGCGATCTGGAGATCGCAAAACGGGAGTGGGAATTGAAATCGCAGTCGATGGTCTTCGAGGTAACGGAAGACCATATGTCCGACGTTGTGGCAATGATGACGAGCATTCCTGTGAACAAGATCGCCGAAGGCGAAACGCAGAAACTGCTCAAGATGGATTCCGCTTTGAAATCCATCATCATCGGTCAGGATGAAGCGATCGAAAAACTGACCAAGGCCATCCGCCGTGCCCGTTCGGGATTGAAGGATCCCAAACGTCCCATCGGTTCGTTCATCTTTCTCGGACCGACCGGCGTGGGAAAGACGGAATTGGCAAAATGCCTTGCGCGCTATCTTTTTGATTCGGACGATTCGCTTATCCGTGTTGATATGAGCGAGTATATGGAAAAGTTCTCCGTTTCCCGTCTCGTTGGTGCTCCTCCCGGCTACGTTGGATACGAAGAAGGGGGCCAATTAACGGAGAAAGTGCGGCGCAAACCGTATTCGGTGGTGCTGCTCGACGAGATCGAAAAAGCGCATCCCGATGTGTTCAATATTCTGCTTCAAGTACTTGATGACGGCCAGCTGACCGACTCGCTCGGACGCAAGGTCGA
>CAJBTU010000423.1 GCA_903958625.1 uncultured Ignavibacteriota bacterium
GCACGGATAATGCTGGTAATTCCCGGAGCGTTGGAGGACCAGCTGATGGCGGCTCCAATATTCCCGAAATTAGAAGACATAGTACTCCCTGTAAGGTTCTCCGATTTCTGAATTGCACCCTTAAATATCCCTGATTCGAACAACGAATCGCCCAATGTCACAATGTTTCCTTTGGGTATCTGTAATGTTACCGCCGCGGCAATCGTAAGATTCTTTTGGATCGAGAAATCTCCCGCCGTAGAGGTTTTTATTCCCGTGCCCGAGAGTTGAACATATTGATAGTTCTTTGCGGGCAACGACTGGTCCGAGCCGATGAGTTCAATGGTGCCATCCACGGCCGAAGGCAAGCCGATTAATTGTTTTCTAACTTTTATTATGCCCGTATTTTCGAGCGTTCCGTTATTAATAAGATTTTGCGCTATTCCATAATTTGTCTGTAAAAGAAGAATGAAAATAAATGCCAATGCTTTGAATAATTTTGAAAGCACCCGCAATGATGCCGCCAACGAACCGGGCCGTTGAGCTATGTTGTGCCGGAGAACGGAAGGATGTTCAACACCAGTCCCGTTCAGCAAAGCGCATGCTTCAGCACTAATCAATGCGCCATTCCCGGATATACCATCGCGCGGCGACATGAAGAGCATCTCTCTCCAGTCGGATCCCCGCGATCTATTTATCGTGATATGTGGTACCATAAGGTTACCCATTATTATTTTTTGTTCGATATTTTTTCTATCGGATATAATTGCTCTCATATAAATCCGCGATCCTGCTCAGGATCTCTATGAGCGTAATTATTCCATCAATATTATTTTGGTTCTTCTGCATACACCAATACCTGCCGTTAAATCCACTATGTTATACCGTGCACTCATTCAACCGGAACACTTTTCTAAATTTTCATGGTAACCGTCATTCATTTCTGTCTGTAAAATTTCAACATCAAAGAAATGAACGTCCATTAAGAACAACGAACGAAACAATCTGCGCCCGCCGTTTTTCCGGGTACGTTTACCAACAATGCCGTTACATTTCCGCATATAATTTCCTACGTCCCGCCATCGGATAATGCCGCCAAGAGAGTGAACCGTTGAAACGGATCGCGTGCAACATTCCCGAAATTTTTCCGCCGATCTTATGCATTGCATTGTTTATGACAGCCCGAATCACCGCACCATTGGGTAAGATGCTATCGCGCGGTGCGCAAGAAAGATCTTTTTTCCCGCCGTATCTCCGCCATCGATATTTGAATATTCTTGAATCCATACCGTTACCCGTTCATGGAAAAGCAAAACAGCCGTACGAGCGATATAAATTCCCGTCCACCCCCGTTTTTCATCCGGACCAGCAGACAAGGGACCGCCGCATTGACAATGTTATAAGAGAGCCTATCCATACATTTTTTTCCGTTGACCATTAGAGCGCGATCTCAGCACGGTGAACTGTTGCGGTATTTCGATCCGCACCATTACCGGAATGAGTCTGCCGTATCGGCACAGAGCATCGTCCAGAACAGCACAAACCATTGTGCAAACTATTGAAATATCTTCGCGCAGTGCATAGGGAAGCATTGCTCTTCCGCCGTACCGCCGCCGATATTGTACCGTTGTTGGATCCATCGCTTTACATCTTTCCGTCATGTGTATCAATCAATGAGAATACTCAAACGTCTCATTTCCGTTATGCCCTTTTTGTTGTCTCTTTTCATTAACTGATTTACGCGGAGGGTGAAAAGGGGCACCCAAACACCCTCCGCGATAAACCAATGTTCTGTTATCAACCGTAATTCATTTCATCAAAAACGGTGCGGCTTCCGGGAGGCGAGCAACCCCCCGGTAATGATGAATGAAAAAATTGATCTCCAAAATTATCTCTTTGGAGCACAGCGTTCATGTTATGAAAATATCTGTTCATAGTATGTTCTGCATCTTTTTGTTTGCCAGAAAGCATTTTGCCTATTTTGAGATCACATGCTGCAGAGCTAAACCGCGCGAACGTACATTTTATGCGCTTGCGTTCAACCTCTGCATAAAGACCGTTGATGACCGGCGCAAACGGTATTGCCAATATGCACTATTCATCCTTTCACCATATAATTCTTTTTTATTTTCGTTTTTCAAAATAGGTAGTTCGGGTTCCTTATTGAATTGTGATTGTTCCGGCGTTTGTTACTGCGCCATTGTTAGTCAAGTCTCCGCCATTTATTAATAATGTCCTGTCAACACTAACACTTAAATTACCAGAGTTATTAATAGAAGTTGCAGTAAAATTAGCACCGTTCACCGACAATCCACCCGTGGAGGCAATTGTCAGGTTGGCAATTGTAGAAACCGTAGGAACAGCTATAGTGTGTGACGCGCCGATTGTTGCATCATCAGTTGCCGTCGGGATATCGTCAAGCGTAGAACCCCATGTACCGGTTGTTGTCCATGGTCCGGAAGCAATTGTTGCGTACGTGATCGGCACCAGTGCAAACTCCTGGATTGAACCTAAGCCAACATTAAGCTTTGTTAAAGCAATCGTATTCGTCACACCATCCACTCTTGTATATGCTCCAACGTTTGTGCTATATTTGCTGAGCGTAATACCGTCATATCCGCGGATACCCATTCTCGCTTCGGCTGTAA
>CAJBTU010000424.1 GCA_903958625.1 uncultured Ignavibacteriota bacterium
CATTTACTTGTAGTTTTTCCCATAAACTTCTACCTTATCCTAATAATTCTGCAGCACTCTTTTCAATGACGAAAGGACTTCCGCCATGATACTCGACCATCTGTCACGCGCTGAAAAATATTTCAATGTCCATCCAAGTTTTAGACATGCGTTTGATTATTTAAAGAAAACAAACCTTAACGCTTTACCGGAAGGACGGCACGATATAGAAGGAGACGATCTGTACCTGATTATCGCCAGCGATCACCACGGAACAGAACGAAGAAAACTGGAAACGCACAAACGGTACATCGACATTCAGGTTGCCGTAGAAGGTTCTTTCCCGCTGGAATGGCACGATATCGATTCCTGCAAAAATACCGCGATGCAATATGATTCCGAAAAAGATGTGGAATTTTATAACGATCCTCCCCTGTTTACCGTTCATATCGCATCGGATATGTTCGCCGTGCTGTTTCCCGAAGACGCACACGCGCCGCAGCCGCCGACCACGACAACAAAAAAAGCAATTATGAAAGTGGCGGTGTGATCGGTGGAATTTCGATTGCATAAATCCCTGCTGCGGCCTTGGCGATCGGGGGACGAGGACTCCCTTGAGAAACATGCCAACAACCGCAAGATCTGGATCAACGTCCGAGATCATTTTCCCCATCCATACACGCGGGGTGACGCAATGCGCTGGGTTCAGCATGCATCGACCGCGCTTTCGGAAACAGTGTTCGCAATAATTGTCAACGGCAACGCTGTCGGAAGTATCGGTCTTGTAGCAAAAGATGATGTCTATCGCAAGTCCATGGAGATCGGATACTGGCTCGGAGAGGAATTTTGGGGAGGCGGCATCATGACCGAAGCGGTCGGCGCAATTTCGGACTACGGTTTCGACCGGTTCGATATTGTCCGGCTGTACGCCGATGTGTTTGAATGGAACCACGCCTCGGTACGGGTTCTTGAAAAAAACGGATATGTTTTTGAGGCGCGGTTGAAAAGGGCGGTCATTAAGGACGGCATGGTCACCGATGCGCTGATATATTCAAATTTAAAATGATTGTGCAATGAAACACAGATTTTTCTTCTGTTGATCCTTTTCATTGATCATTAAAAGCTTCCGGAAAAATCTTTGTGGAGAGATTTACCGATGTCTCCATTGTTTAAATAACCTTCGTTTAATCTGCTAACCCTGTGGAACCATTATGAAACTTTGGAAAACACTTTCCCGCACCACGATCCTTGATCACAGCAAATGGCTCAAGGTTGAAGATCATACGATTCTGCTCCCCGACGGAAAGAAACTGGAACATTGGTGCTGGCTCGTCTCGCCGGACTTCGTAAACGTTGTCGTACAGGACGAGGATGAGAATTTTGTCTGTTTTCGTCAGACAAAATATGCGGCGGATGGAATATCATTGGCACCGGTTGGCGGGTATCTGGAACCCGATGAAGATCCTCTGGCTTGTGCGAAACGGGAACTGCGCGAAGAAATGGGCTATGAAGCAAAACAATGGATCTCTTTGGGGAAATTTCCGTGCGATGGAAATCACGGCAACGGTATTGCCCATCTCTACCTTGCGTGTGAAGCACATCTGGTCGGCGAAATTGTTGCTGATGATCTTGAAGAACAGGAGATCGTCATCCTTACCCGAAGCGAAATGATGCAGGCGCTGCTCGACGGAGAATTTAAAGTGCTGCCGTGGTCAACGGCGGTAGCATTGTCTTTGTTCCATGTGTGAACTGCCGGTTTGATTGAAAGGATGTTGTTGTGAAAGCTTTTTTCATTTCCTTGATCATCGTGATCTGTTCTTCCTGTTCTACCACAAGCGTCGTATCGGATTTTACCGCCGCAGATCTCTTTACCGGAAGCATCGAAGGTCCTGCATTCGATGCGAACGGCGCGCTCTACGTGGTAAACTTTCGGCGGAACGGCACGATCGGAAAGGTTGATGCAGACGGTTCCGCGGATTTGTTCGTTGAATTGCCGCAGGGGAGCGTTGCCAACAGCATCAAATTCAATTCCAGGGGTGATATGCTGCTTGCCGACTATCCGATGCATAATGTGCTAATGGTCGATATGAAGACGAAATCCGTGAGCGTGTTTTCTCATAACGAATCATTCAACCAGCCGAACGATCTCTGTATCAATAAAAACGACCAGCTTTTTGCATCGGATCCGCATTGGAAAACAAATTCCGGAAAATTGTGGCGCATCGATCCAGACGGATCTTCAACGCTTCTTGAAGATTCGATGGGAACAACCAATGGGATCGAATTGAGTCCCAATGAAAAAACACTCTACGTCAACGAAAGTATCCAGCGGAACGTGTGGAAATATTCCGTAAATGCTGCAGGAAACGTCTCCGGAAAAACACTTTTTTACCACTTCGATGATTTCGGGATGGACGGAATGAAATGCGACAAGGTGGGAAATCTCTATATTACACGGCACGGGAAAGGAACTATTGCCGTTCTTTCACCGGACGGGGTCTTTCTGAAAGAGATACTGCTCAATGGAAAGAATTGCAGCAATCTGGTCTTTGGCGGAAGGGATGGCAAAAATGTTTTTGTAACGATGCAGGATCGAAAGATCATTGAATATTTCACGAATGATATTCCGGGAAAATCATATTGATATGAAACGGATAGTACTGCTTCCGGTATTTTTTGCATTTCTCTCCGCCCAAACATTCCAAACGGTGATACAACGGCTGGAACAATCCCCCGCAGAACAACGGCAGCGGATTATTGAACCATACCTCGCGGCCAAACGCTTTTCGCCGATTATCGAACAGGATACACTGCTGCATTTTGTCTTTTATGGTACGGCCGGATCTGTGTCGGTGAACGGTAATCTTCAGCATTGGAACAATCCCGTTCCGCTTGAAAGAATCCCGTGCGGAACATATTCTCTGTTCCATAAAACATTCGTTGTTCCTTCGGATGCACGGCTTGATTATCAATTCATCGTGGACGGTAAGGTAACGCTTGATCCTCATAACCCTGCGGTCACGCCGAGCGGATTCGGTCCGCATTCGGAAGCGCGGATGCCGGGATCCGTTCCATCGCCATATCTGTTTGTGAGGAATGACATTCCTCGTGGAACCATCGACTCGCTGCCGGCCGCGAAGATTCCCGCTCCCTTATGTCATTACCTTGTCGGTGTGCGGCCGATAAAAGTGTACAAACCGGCCGGGTACGATACCCTGTCGCATCTTCCAACGATATACATCCATGACGGATTCGAAGCCATTACCTTTGCGCATCTTCCAACGATTATCGATAATCTCATCGCTGCAAAAATGATCCCGCCGGTCATCGCCGTCTTTATTCCGCCCGTGAACCGGCAGGATGAGTACGCTGGAAGTAGAACGGAACAATTTGTAAAGTATCTCGCCGATGATCTTGTGCCTCTGATTGATCACATTTATAGAACTGAGCCGTCACCTCTTCAACGTGCAATGATAGGTATTTCCGGCGGAGGACATATTTCGTTGTATGCAGGATTAAGGCGTTCTGATGTTTTTCTTAATGCGGGAGGACAATCATCAACCATTACTCCATGGCTGATCGATCTGACGAAACAACGGTTTGCATCGAATAGTATCTCCGCACAAATGAAAATATACCTCGATTGCGGACGGTTTGATATTAAAGGTGAAAATCCTCAAGACGATGCTTTTAATTTTCTTCGACTCAATAGAAATTACAGCAATCTTCTTTCGTCACTGCACATACCGCACTATTATAAAGAAGTGAACGACGGACACGAATGGGCAAATTGGCGAGAGAGAATGCCGGAAATGCTGATCTATTTTTTTGGAGCACATCTATGATACTTTCGGAACGAAAACAGCATCTTCTCAACGCTCAAAAGAATGCAGAGAAATTGTTCGGTGAGATCGAACATCGCGGACTTATTGTTCCGGAAAAATCCGAAAAAGTACTGAATGATGAAGTCTATGAACTTGCCTTCGATATGTTCGGCATCCGGAAATACTGGCACAAACGGATCGTGCGCGCGGGAAAAAATACTCTCCTCCCCTACAAAGAAAATCCGCCCGACCTGATCATTCAAACGGATGACATCATGTTCTTCGATTTCGGTCCCGTCTTCGAGGACTGGGAAGCGGATTTCGGTAGAACGTATGTGCTGGGAAATAATCCGAGAAAATTACAGCTGAGGAACGATATTGAATCTGCGTGGTATGAAGGAAAAAAATATTATGATGCACACTCCTCGTCATTGACCGGCGCACAATATTATCGGCACATCTCCTCCCTTGGTGAACGGTACGGATGGGAATTCGGGAATATTCATTGCGGTCATCTGATCGGGAATTTTC
>CAJBTU010000425.1 GCA_903958625.1 uncultured Ignavibacteriota bacterium
CCGATCTGGTGCTTCCTTTTCCTGTCTCCGATTCGACCTCGATAAATCCGCGATGATTTTCAACGATACCTTTCACCATCGCCAATCCCAGTCCGGAACCGGTCCCCTCGCTTTTCGTAGAAAAGAATGGTTCATAAATTCTCTTCAGCACTTCCGGTTCCATTCCGACACCGTCATCAGACACCGAAATACAGATATACTCCCCTTGCTTTTCGCCATTTCCGCCAAAACTTATTCTTTTGGTACTCGTGGTCTCAATTACGATCGTTCCTTTTCCCTGAATGGCATCACGTGCATTCAAGCAGAGGTTTAGCAATGCCTGATGCAGTTGATTATTGTCGGCACGAATGAGAGGAAGCTGTTCCGCCAAATGAGCATTGATGACGATCGAGGCAGGGAATGTCTGCTGAATAACATTGACAATCTCTGAAACCGGAACGTTCACCTGAGTGACGTCAAAATTCAATTCGGTTTTTTTCGCGAAGGTCAGCAGTTGTTTCACCAATGCTTTGCCCCGGTCGGTTGCTTTGGAAATCTGTTCGGCACTTTCCATCAATGATTTTTCATCAATATTTTTGAGAAAGAGCAGTTTGTTGATCGCCGTTCCGATGATCCCGAGTATGTTCAGAATATCGTGTGCTATTCCGCTGGCCAGGGTACTGATGATCTCCTTTTTCTGGATATGAAGAATCTGCTGCTCCAATTCCAGACGCTGCCGTTCATTTTTGACCCATGCCGAGATATCGCGAATAACAATCTGCACGGAATTTTTCTCCCGGTAAACCAACCGCGTGATGGTGATGTTGGCAATGAATTCACCAATGTCATGCCGATGAAATATAAAATCCGTCTGGACATTCAAAACAGATCCTGCAGAGACCTGTTCGATCATCTCTTTGAACTGTTTCGCTCGCTCTGGGATCATAAATTCATACAGGGCGCTGTTATGTATTGTCTCTTGTGCCTCCGCATGGAACATCTTCACCGCAGCGGGATTGATGTAATAAAATATTCCATCCGAAAATACAATAATGGCATCCGGTGAAAGTTCAACAAGTGCTTTGTAGCGCTCTTCACTTTCACGCAGTGCCGATTCAGTCTTTTTGCGATGCAGTATCTCATCCTGAAGATCACGCGTGCGCTCATTCACTCTTTCTTCTAACGTGCGGTTCACAGATTGTATTTCCGTTTGCGCAGAGGCAAGTTCATCCACCATGGTGTTGAACGCCCGGCCCAGCCTATCGATCTCATAATAACCGGTCGGTTTCATATATAACGTGTAGTTGCGTTGAGAGATCTGTTGTACGGTGCTCACCATCTTGTCAATCGGTTTTGTCAGGATCACCGAAAGTATGTACACAAGAAATATTCCTGCTGCAAATACCATAAGACTGATCAGCGCAATGTTGTTCTTTGTCTCCTTCACCTCTGTGAATAAAGGATCAAGGGAATATCCAACATATATAAACCCCAACGTCGTCCCGTCAGATTCGATTGGTACTTTTACCATCAAGGTTGAATAGTTGTCTGATACCGTACCTTTTTCCGTCGCATCCAAATATTTACACGTGACCGCAGAATCAATTTGATACGCGGCCACTAACCGCTGTTCAGCATTACGAATGACAATGTAACGGATCTCCGGTACATGTTTGATTGGCTCAAATATTCTCGCAAATCCGTTTGAATCATTGCTATTCAGCAGCGACGATGCACTGACGGCAGAAACTTCCGCTATCGCAAAAGTTTTTTTTGTGACTGAAGAAAGTCTCTGTTCATAATACTTTTCGGGGAAATAGAGATAGATGAAGAGAGAAAGCGCAAACACACCCCCTGAGAAGAATACATACAAACGGAACCGAAGTGACGTTTGAAAATTAATGTGAAATCCTTTTTCCATTCAATAGTTCTCTCTACACGAAGCTGCATGAACTAGAAATGACCGGTAATTTCATTTTGCTTTTGGTGAATTGATTCTCCATTTTCTTGTAAGTTCTCAAATATTTTCAGGTCAAACAAATGAAAAATGCGATCTTTCTTTTATTATTCCTTTCCGGAACTCTTCCCGCGCAACAATGGATCCGGGTCAACCAGCTGGGATATTCTCTCCATACGCATAAAACTGCCGTTTTGATCTCCAAAGAGTCTCTTTTCACTCCCCTCTCATTCGAAATCCGGGATGCCTTGACCGACCAGGTGCTCGAACAGTCGAACAAGATAACAAGTTATGGTCCTTATGGTCCGTTTCTCTCCACGTTCCGGCTGGATTTTTCTCATTTCACCCGATCAGGCTCGTTTTATCTGTCCGCAGGAAATATTCTCTCCCCGGTCTTCAGGATCTCCAATACTCCATACAACGGCACTTCAGATTTTCTCCTTAAATACATGCGCCAGCAGAGAAGCAGATACAATCCGTATTTAATGGATTCGTGTCATACCAGCGACGGATTCATCATTTATCACCCCGTTCTGGACTCCACACACATTGATGCTTCTGGAGGATGGCACGATGCGTCTGATTATCTTCAATACGTCACCACATCGGCAACAGCCGTCTATCAGATGCTGTTCGCCTATCAGCAGAATCCGGATGCGTTCAGAGATGAATATGAGGCAAACGGCCTGAAAGGGAAAAATGGAATTCCCGACATCCTTGATGAAGCAAAGTGGGGACTTGATTGGCTGTTAAAGATGAATCCTCAGCCGGAGATGTACTTCAATCAGATCGCCGACGACAGAGACCACCGCGGATTTCGTTTGCCAACGGAAGACACTGTCAATTACGGCAAAGGAAAAGAACGCCCTGTTTATTTCATTAATGGACTGCCGCAGGGAATTTACCAATATAAGAACAGAACAACCGGTGCTTCTTCTACTGTGGCAAAATTTTCTTCATCATTTTCTCTTGGTGCAGATCTTCTGAAACATTACTATCCCGCCTTTGCATTAGAGCTTCGTCGTAGATCCGTTGATGCTTATGACTTCGCTAAGAAATATCCCGGCGTTTCCCAAACAGCCCCCTGCCGCGCACCATATTTTTACGAAGAGGATAATTGGGTTGATGATATGGAACTGGCAGCAGCACAGTTATTTATCCGATCTGGAGACAAAAAATATTTGAACGATGCCGTAACGTTCGGAGCCATGGAACCGGTGACACCATGGCTTGGTGCCGACACAGCCCGGCACTATCAATGGTATCCATTTGTCAACCTTGGACATTTTTTGATCGCGCGAGATTCAAAGGAACACTCACGTCAATTTATAACACATATGCGCGAAGGGATTGAAAAGATCTATCAAAAAGGAAAAACCAATGCTTTCAATTTCGGCGTTCCGTTTATTTGGTGTTCCAATAATCTTGTCAGTTCGTTGTTAACGCAAATGTATCTTTACCGGACGTTGACGAAAGATGAATCCTATATCGAGATGGAATCATCACTGCGCGATTGGCTGTTCGGGTGCAATCCATGGGGAACAAGCATGGTCGTCGGTCTGCCTGCATACGGTGATACGCCGTCGGATCCCCACTCGGCATTTACGCACGTTTACAATTTTCCGATCAGCGGCGGACTTGTTGACGGTCCGGTGCGAGCAACAATTTTTGATCAGCATAAAAAATATATCCGTCTCACGAAAGCCGATCCGTACGCTGAGTTTCAGTCCGCACTTGCCGTCTATCATGACGATTGGGGCGACTATACGAACAACGAACCGACAATGGACGGAACCGCCGGTTTGACGATGTATCTCTCTTCGCTGGAGAAGAAAGAACAAAAGAGTGAACAGCCGTCAGTGGTCCGGTTTGGCGGCATCATACGATTCGATACAACCAAGAAGAATATATACCTTCTCTTTACCGGACATGAATTTGCAGATGGCGGTCCGACGATCCTGAGAACACTTCGCAAACACAATATTAAAGGTTCATTCTTTTTTACCGGAGATTTTTACCGTAACAAGAATTTTACTCCGATCATAAAACAATTGAAGAAGGAAGATCATTATCTCGGCGCGCATTCCGGGAAGCATTTGCTCTATGCACCGTGGGTAAAACGCGATTCATTGCTTGTGGATAAGAATACGTTCGTTGACGATTTGAAGGATAATTATAAGGAAATGAACAAATTTGGGATACGTTCAACGGATGCAAAATATTTTCTTCCGCCGTATGAGTGGTACAACCAGACAATTTCAGACTGGACGAATTACTATGGCCTGGAGCTTGTAAATTTTTCTTCTGGAACTTCTTCGAATGCGGATTATACAACGCCTGACATGGCGAATTATATACCGTCGGATTCCATTGTTACGCGGATTCTGCGGTATGAGTCAGCATCAACAACCGGCTTAAATGGTTTCCTGCTTTTGTCTCACATTGGCACAAGTGAACTACGGACAAAAAAGTTCTACAATAGATTGGATGAAGTGATTGTTGAGCTGAAAAGACGGGGATATTCGTTCAAGAAATTACAATAAGTAGCAACTGCCGGCAATCTTCCGCGGGGAATTATTTTACTGAATTACTGATGTTACGCAAAAAGTACGAGAGTAGTAAAGAATGGTTCGACGCGGCACAACAACCATGTTCATCCTGAGCAAATGCCGATGTTGTTTATCGGCATGCGCCGAAGGATGAACTAAGATATTAATGTTGCGCCTTGCTCACCATGAACAGTATTTATGATTTGTGTAACATTACTGAATAATCCATTTCCCGTAATTTTTTCGATACATTGGCGCGCTGGTCCCCCTGGATCTCGATCATTCCGTTCTTCACCGTCCCTCCTGCTCCGCAATGCTGTTTTAAAATGCGGGCGATCTCTTCGAGCGTGTCCGGATTATGCTGGAGTCCTGATACAACGGTAACGCTCTTTCCTTTCCTGCCGGCAGTTTCCAGCGAAACGCGGACAGCATTTCCCTTTCCGGAGTGCGTTTTTTTCACTTCCGTCTTCTCTTCGCGGTGTTTTACCCGTTCGGATTCGGAGAGCAATTGTTCAAGATCCGATAATGACTGGAATTTCATTTCGCTTTTCCTTCCATTGCTCTTTTTGTTCTTCTCGTTGGTTCCGCTTCTAGCGGATTTTCCGGCCAAAAATGTTTAGGATATTGTCCCCGCATATCTTTTCGAACTTCAACATACGCATTCTTCCAAAAACTTGGAAGATCCTGCGTTACGGCAATCGGTCTGCGCGCTGGTGACAGGAGATGCAGGAGGACTTTTACTCGCCCTCCGCCTACGGTCGGTGTTTTCGTCTCTCCGAACATTTCCTGCAGGCGGACAGCAAGCACCGGCTGATCTGTGCTATAGTCTATCGGTATGGACGATCCGGTAGGAACGGTAAGATGTGCCGGTGCCAGACGGTCAAGTTCTTGTAATTGTCCATAACTGAACATAGAGCGGACAATGTCATTCATATTTAATTTTGCAAGTTGAGAACGGCGGTAAATACCGTCGAGAAAAGGAGCAAGCCAATTCTCCAACGTTAAGGTCAAATGCTCGTCGGACAGATCGATCCAGTTGCTGACAATACTATTTCTCCGCAGCCACTCACTCCGTGTGCGTAATAAGAGTGATTCGCTGTTCCACGGTAATGCGGAACAACCGTAGCGTTGTATGGCACTCAGCATTATTTTTTTTGTTTCCACTATTCCCGGTAAGAATATTTTTTCCGCGATCTCCAGTGAGCCGAAAGTCGTAACACTTCGCGCAACAACGGATTCATCCTTTTCATCCCACACGATCTCTTTCTTCGTTTCAATTTGATCGGCAAAGAGTTCCAGGATATCTTTTTTCGAAATCGATTCAGCAAGAAAGATCTTAATATCGCTTCCCGCGCCGTCAACCTCCCCGACGGCAAGATATTCCTCTTTTGAAAGCATGCTTCCTTTGGGAAGCGAAGCTGCCATATTTCCGGCAAGCTGATACCGTTCGCCCGATTTTCTTTTTGCTACTCTTTCCGGATAGGCCAAAGCAAGGAGTAGACCGAGAGACTCATACTGCGCTTTTACCGTACGTTTCTTCAGTCCCATAAATTGCATCAATCGTTTGGATTGTTCACGCATCCTCTGCAAAGAATACCCGTCGGATACTTTTCCCTCATTCATTGCAGCGTAACGGGAATACAGATCGATATCGGCATCATTCTTACCGCGAAGAATATCCCGTTCATCAAGCAACGCCGCCACGTCGCAAGCAAGTTCGCCGAGCATCCGTTCATTTCCTTTGATCAGCATATGAGCAAACCGCGGGTGGACGGGAATGGCACTCATCATTTTCCCGTGTCCGGTCAGAATTCCGTTTTTATCCAAAGCACCAAGGTACCGCAGCAATTCCCGCGCTTGTGCAAGATGCGATGACGGCGGCCGGTCAAGAAATTTCAGCGTACGTCCGTCGCCGTCCCCCCACCGTGCAAGTTCCATGGCGAGCGGCGCAAGATCGGCCGCAACTATTTCCGGCGGAGAATATTTTGCAAGATTCACCTGCCGGGATTCCATCCAAAGGCGATAGCATACGCCGGGTTGCTGTCTGCCGGCGCGCCCTTTGCGCTGATCGGCTGATGCCTGAGAGACAGGAACCGTTACAAGACCGGACATTCCCCGGCGCGCATCAAAGATGGCGCTTCTCGACAATCCCGAATCGATGACGACGCGGACACCTTCAATGGTCAGACTGGTTTCTGCGATATTGGTGGAAAGAATGATCTTTCGTTTTCCGTACGGAGCAGGATTGAGTGCCGAACGCTGTTTTTCGGGTGATGCTTCTCCAAAGAGTAAATGGATGAGCACATTTGGGGGAAGTTCTTTTTTGAGAAGAAGTGTTTCTACTTTTCGAATCTCGCGCTGACCGGGGAGAAAAACAAGGAGATCACCTTCGTCCTCCCGTAATGACCGTGCGATAATATTGACAACAAGCGGTTCAATTGCGCCGTCGTGTGTTTGTGACAGATAGTGAACACTGACAGGAAAACTTCTTCCTTCGCTTTTGATGACCGGACAATCACCCATTAATGTTGAAACAGCCGTACCGTCGATGGTTGCCGACATCACAAGAATCTTCAGATCATTTCGAAGTTGTTCCTGAACATCAAGGGTCAGTGCAAGACCAAGATCGGCATGGATGCTCCGTTCATGAAATTCGTCAAAGATCACCATCCCAACGTCTGTCAGCGAAGCATCTTCCTGGAGCATTCTTGTCAGGATCCCTTCCGTCACGACTTCCAGTCTGGTATTTTCCCCTACCCTGCTTTCTCCCCGAATTCGGTATCCTATCGTTCCGCCGGATTGTTCTCCACGCTGTTCAGCCATATATTCTGCAGACCGGATGGCCGCAAGTCTGCGCGGTTCAAGCATGATAATTTTTTTACCGCCAAGCCATTGTTCATCCATCAATGAGACCGGAACGCGCGTTGTCTTTCCCCCACCCGGTTCTGCCGAAAGAACCACATTGGTGTTCTGTTCAACAGCGGATAGCAATTGCGGCAGGACGATATCTATTGGAAGTGGTTTCACGGATAAAAGATAGGGATTTTTTTAGAATCAAAACAAATGGTATGCTTGCCGGAGGAACAAAAAAAATCCTGCCAAAGGCAGGATCGTTGTTTCGTATTTTTCCGGATCGGTTAGTACCGACGATTTCCACCGCCGCCGCCGCTGCGTCCACCGCCAAAACCACCGCGTGACGAATTTTCCGTCTTCGGGCGCGCTTCATTCACATCCATCGTACGGCCCATGAATTCTTTTCCGTGCAAAGCAGCAATAGCAGCTTCACCATCCTGTTTTTTCATGAACTCTACGAAACCAAAACCTTTGGAAACATTGTTCGAACGATCACGAATGACCGTTACTTCACCCAGGTCACCATACGATTGAAATGCTTCCTGTAAATTTTCTTTTGTTACTTCCCGATCCAAATTGCCAACGTAAAGTTTCACTCTGAACTCCTAATGATATTGAATAAAAGAACATCTTCTTACTGTAACAAAGTACTATTAATAACTACAGTAACCTATAACTCTTTTTACGGTAATTGCTCAGCATATTTCAACAAACAAAATTTCAGTCCATCCGTTTGATGATATTTTTGTTCTGATGGTTCAAAATGTCTTTCCCTTCACCCGTGTATAAGAAATCGATCCTTTCTTTATAATACTCGGTGATCTTCCCCCGGACCATTTTTAGCGTGCTGTTGAGGAAATGGTTCTGCTCCGTAAATCCTTCCCCGAGCACTCCAACGGCCGACGGAAGCCATCGTTCAGGAAATTCACCGGCATATCTTCCTCCCGTGCGGTATTCTTTGATCTCCGATTCAAGCAGCGAAAGCACTT
Organism: uncultured Ignavibacteriota bacterium; assembly: GCA_903958625.1. GTDB lineage: Bacteria > Bacteroidota > Ignavibacteria > UBA10030 > UBA8401 > UBA8401. Next base: position 8,328 of record CAJBTU010000425.1, read on the forward strand.
CACGTTGTCCCTGCTCGGTATGCGTCGTAAGACCTTTTTGCTGAAGAAAGCTCAAGATCCTTTCCTTATTTGGAACGATCAAAGCCGCAGTATACATGGATTGATTATTGTATAACATCACCTGATCGATATACACCGAATTTCCTACCAGCGCTTCCTCTATTCCTTCCGGACTGTATTTCTCACCGTCATGACTGATCAGCAGGCTCTTTTCACGCCCTAATACAAATAAAAAATTATCCGCATCCAGATATCCGAGATCACCGGTAAATAACCATCCTTCGCGGATTGTCTGGTTTGTTGCTTTTTCATTCTTCCAATATCCTGCCATAACATTCTCGCCGCGGATAACGATCTCACCGTGCTGACCAACCGGAAGCACATTCCCTTTATCATCACAGATCTTCACCTCAAGATTCGGAACAATGCTTCCGGAAGAACCAAGTTTATGTTTGGCCGGAACATTGGCAGAAATGATCGGTGACGCTTCGGTCAGTCCGTATCCTTGATACATGGGAATACCGATCGCATAGAAAAAGCGCTGCAGTTCTATATCGAGCAAAGCACCGCCGCCGATGAAAAATTGCAGCCTCCCACCGAATCCATCACGTATTTTTTTAAAGAGCAGGAAATCGATCATTTTATACTGCACTTTTTCCCACATTGTTCCGTTAGCCCCCTTATCCCATCCGATTCCGTTGATCTTGTAACCAAGGTTCAATCCTTTATTGAACAACGATTCTATCTTCGCTCCTTTTTCTTTAATTCCCTTTTCAATATTTTTCTTGAAATTTTTTGCAAGGGCCGGAACGCTTAAGAGAAATGTCGGTTTTGATTCCCGGATATTTACCGGCACGTTCTTGAGGGTCTCAAATGGTGTTTTCCCCACCTGAACCGAAGCCATGCTTGCACCGTTCAGCATCAGCGTATAAATTCCTGCGGTATGAGCAAAACAATGATCCCAGGGAAGGATCAGCAGTGAACAATACTCCGGCGGAATATGGAGAAGTCCTGATGCCTGTTCAACATTGGCAGTATAATTTCTATGCGTAAGGATGATCCCTTTCGGATCAGCTGTCGTACCGGATGTATAGCAGATATTTGCCGGATCATGTTCCGCAATGGAATGCCACCGTTCTGAAAATTTTTCCGGATATAACTTGAGATATTCCGTTCCGATGTTCAACAAATGCGTAAAAGATAATTCTTCGTCATTCACCGGTTGTCCGTCGAGCACAATCACCTTTTCAAGATCGGGAAGATCGTTCTCGATGGAGCGTATCTTGTGCACGTGGCCGCCGGAGACGATCACCATCCGTGCGCCGGAATGCAGCAGGCGGAACTTCAGGTCAGCCAGCTCGTCAAGTTTCACAGAAAGAGGAACATTAACAGCGCCGGCATACAGCATTCCCACCTCCGCGATCACCCAGTCATTTCTCCCTTCGGAGACCAACGCAATACGGTCCCCTTTTTGTATACCGATGCTCATCAATCCGGCAGCGCAAGCATATACTTTTTCCCTCGCTTGAGCATAGGTGAGACCTTCATACGCAGTTGATTTCTTTTCCCAAAGGAGAATGTTGGCGGAAAATTTTTCACAGCTCTTTTCGAGCAGATTCGGGATGGTCCGTTGTGTTGAGTTATTCATAGTCAAATGGAGATTTTTGAGTAATATTTTAACTTTATGTACCGAGAATTCTCAGGAAAAGCAATCGGTAAAAAAAGTGCGAAACAGAATCAAGATTCAAAACCGGACTTGCATATAGCGCAGGATCTCTCTACCATAGAGTTCACAGTAATCTCAAACATAAAGGAAACGTGCAATGGAAAATCAAAATTATTCAAACCATCGTCGATATGTTCCTCTGTATCATGGACTTCTCTTTTTCTTGCTTACTATCACCTTCATCGGTTCGCTGGTAAACATCTATGAGTCGTGCTGCAGCAATCAATCCATCTACAGCGCGTCATTGATCACTGTTCTTACCTTTTGCGGACTTATCCAATTCTGGTACAGCAGAGCATTTGCCGTTGGGGTGCAGGATCGCGCAATTCGTGCGGAAGAAAATCTGCGTCATTTTGCAATGACGGGCAAACAGTTTGATCCGAACCTGAAGATGGGACAGATCATCGCTTTGCGATTTGCCTCGGACGAAGAATTTTTACCCCTGGCAAAACGGGCTGTTGAAGAAAAATTATCACGGGACGATATTAAGAAGGAAATTAAAAACTGGCGGGCAGACCATAATCGTATTTGAACGATAAAACAAATGAAACACAAATTCAAAAGTCCGCGATGCAGACCTATCTATGTGCTACACAACTTTGAAAGGCATAACATATGGATGTAAAGATCGAAAACGGAAAACTCCTCATCAGCATTGAACTGCAGGAGCCGACACCAAGTGCATCGGGAAAAACACTGGTCGTCGCAACCACGCACGGCAATATGCCGACACAATGTATCATCAACGGCAAACCTGTCGTGATCGGGCTGAATGCGTATATAAAGAAGTGATCTGTTTCCTTTTCAACGAGTCTCTTCCGGAATTTTAATAAGAGTAAACCTCCGGAAGAGACTTGTTTGAGCAATATTTCCCCGCTTTGCGGAAGGTGCTTACTTCATTAACAGCAATTTTCGTATCTGCGTTTTCCCTGATGATGATAACCGTGCGAAATACATTCCGCTGGAAAGATTTGCAGCGTTGAATTGCGCAGAGTGTGTTCCGGCATCATTCGTTTCGTTCACTAATGCTGCTACTTCTTTCCCAAGCATATCAAACACCTTCAGTGATACGTGATCGCTCACCGATAACTGATAACTGATCGTCGTCGTTGGATTAAATGGATTCGGATAATTTTGGTACAGCATAAATTCCGAAGGTAAAGAAATGTCGTCAACCTTGGTCACCGGAGTTGCCGGGATCGTCATCTTCCGGTAGAATATTTCGTCGCCGCCCGTACGAGTATCGATCCAGGCCACACCAATTGTATTATCATCAATCAAGGTAACGGTATGTTTAAACGCTTTTTGCGGTACCGTATTAATTCTTATAGTGTCCGACCATGTGATACCGTTCTTACTCGAAAGAATATAGATGTTATTTTGCCTCTGTTTAATACAGGCAATCGTTCCGGTATTAGTTAATAATAGTTTGGGATTCACATAACCCAAAGTATCTATTGTTCCGCCGGTGCTCCAATCCACGCCATAATTATTTGAACTTCTGATGAATGCTTTCGATCTGTTCAGCATTGGTATTGCCTGTCCGAACTGATCGCATACGAGATAGATTTTTCCTGCAGACGAGAGTGCAGCCGAAAGAGAATAGAAATTTCCAAAGTCAGCATTATCCAGGGAGCCGACTTTTGCGGGAGATGAAAATGAAATCCCTTCATTAATCGAACGCGTCATATAAATGTTGGCGCCGACCGAATAAAAAACAAAAACATTGTCCGTCCCGCCAACCGCAACCACCTGCATTTCAAGGGTCATTTTCTCTACAAGATTTGTGTCAAGCGGAGCTATTCTTGTTTTAACATTAAAACTATTCCCTCCACCGGATGATCGAACCAGAAATATTTTATTGGTGTCGGAATAATTCAAATACAAACAATACACATTCCCTTTTGCACTTGTCCGAAGTATGGGATTATCGGGACGTAATGAAATACTGTTCGACTTCTGGATCGTTTCCAATATCATCGGACTTGACCAGAGAAGACCATTGGAGCTATTCTGAAAAAGAAGGTCGTAGCGTTGAAGAGAAACATTTCTATCAATGTACGTTAAATACCTATTGTCTCCGTTTGCACGCATACTTACGGTATATGGACCGTAGCTGAGCGGATCAGGTTTTACCGGTGTTGTTATTGGTGTTGGTGGTCCATCCACTCCAAATGAATAATAGAACAAGTTTGTGCCATACGCTAAATGAATAAGATTATTTGAGAAATCAATTGATGGTGCGGCAACACTGCTGGGGGCCTGTTTTGTTACCTGATAATCTTGAGAAAAAAGAGTTAGTGCACAACAGAACGCAAGTAGAATTGTTCTTAAATAGTTTTTCATAGTTTCCCCTTTGCGATAAGAATTGTCTTAATATCTTGAGTTATTTTAATGAATAACCGAATGGCATCGTTTTCGTATGTAGATCGACACTACCAAACGTAAAAAATGAAATACTGACAGAATTGGAAGCTCCCTTTTTTGATGAGTACAATTTCCACACAACAATTCTATATTTCTTTCTGTAATACTTCCCCCTTTTAAAACAGGAATGATAATGTCATGCACTCATTTATCCCTGCTGCCACATTTCACACATTTCATTTCTTTGCCAAACATAAATTCTACACTCTTCTGGTATTTAACCCTTTTATACTCTTCTCCATTAAATATTTTATTGACGTGATTCCTTTTTTGAATACGTCTGAGGGTAATGTAACCACTTCAACAGCCCAAATCAACAATTCGGGGTCATATACAACCGGAACACAAAGCAGTAAGGAATGTTTCCTTCCATTCTTCCCATCGCATTCCCTTTTTCGGTTTTTCTTCGGAGAGATATCGGAGAGCGTCTTGCCGGGAACGCTGATGTTGAACGCCAAATCATAAGTTCGTTTTACCAACGTCAGGTGCACCAGAACCCGTAGTGGCATCTGAAGAGGTGCATGTTGTTAGCAGCCATTCACCAGCGGTCCCTTTAAAATACAATAGCCCTGTATTATCAGGGCTATTAAGTGATCGCGGATGGTCTCGAACCATCGACCCTCTGCTTAAAAGGCAGATGCTCTACCGCTGAGCTACGCGATCATCATTTTTAAAGTGCTATAAATATAAGAAATTTAATCGCGTTTTGCAACGATTGAACAATGAAATTAACGTAATTTACTGCTGTTCAACCAACTGCTGTTCGACCATTTCATCTTCAGTTTTTTTCTTGCGGAATATTATTCCTATGGGAATAATAACACAATACCCGAGCACGAGAAGCACGGGAGCAATGGTCAGTGCAATCGAGTTGTCCCAGGGTTTCGTGCTTAGCGCAATATATCCTGCAAGAATAACAACAATGCCCGAAAGGATGATCAGATAATTGATTTTTTCTAAACTGAGCGATTCAATCCGTTTAGTTTTTTTCTTTGTGATTTTCTCTTTTTGGATCAGTTTTGCCATGATTTCTTCTCCTTCCCCGGTTCATAAAAAAAGCCAGACGTTGGGGGACCGTCTGGCTCGACCTGTAATTTGCAACACTCAGGGGAATAAATATTGCAAAGGTCGAGTATAATATAATTAGAATATTCTTAAAATCAATGTATCATTACACCGGTTCTCCGTTTTCAGCTGAAGTCATGTTTTTTTCGGCCGTTTCTTTTCCCCGGATGTTGCCGGTCTCTTTTTCGGCTGCTTCGGCGTAGTGTCCCCCTTCTTTGTAATTATTTTTGGTGCTTTTTTTTCTTTCACCGCCGTTAGAAGCAATTCTTTCAATCGTTCTATTTTATATTCGGATCGAGTTGAGGCGTCACGTATCTTTTCAGCCATGCGCTCCAGCAGTTTCAGATCACCTTTCTCTTTTACCGGACTCCGCGGTATATAGAAAAACCGCAGCAGCAGAACCCACTGCATCAGCGTATCAAACTGTTCTTTGTTGTAATACCAAATATCGTTGTGCTGATTTACCGCAAGAAAATTTGCCGTATCGAAATCGTTGAACAACTGCTCCACGATCGACGAGAGTTCCATCGCCGGATCCATAAGAACGGTATGTTGTTTTACAATGGTCTTAAAGATCGCAACGGTATTCTCCGCATCGGAATGTTTACTTCCGTTTTCAGCAATAATCTTTTTCAATATCTCATCCAAATGCAGCTGCTGGAATACATCATACGGCCTTTGCTGGGCCGAACCATTCTTGGCAGCTTTTCTGCATTCATAGACGAGATTGTACAGCAAAATATGGACCGGTAAAGGAACGTTAGGCGGCACCGGCCGTGCGCTTTTGTTCTTTGACGTATCAGGTAATAGTTTTTGTTCCGCGGCGGAAGCGGAAAAATACCGCTGCACGGTCTTCAAAAACTCGGAATGCCTCTGCCGGCCCGCTTCAAGGTCTGCCGGAAGATGTGTATGGCTGGCAAGTTCTGTGAAGATATGATCATAGCTGTTCGAGAGAGTATCATAATTGAATTTTTTGAATCCTTCTACTACCGCACGGTGGAACGGCTGCATCTGGATCTCTTTCAGGAACGAATCGAGTGTTCCTGTCCCTTTCCCGTTTAACCGCTGAGCGACGGAAGCATACGCACCTGTTTCGTCGGCGATCTCCTGGAAATCCGTCAGCACGGCATACTCAAAGGCCCGAAGTTCAACGTGAATTCCCTGATCGAAAAGTTTCTTTCCGGAAATGAGATACTCCAAATTCGATTTCCGGTCACGGAAACGATAAAATATTTTTTCGGAATGCTGGAACCGCAGCGATTCTGCCAGGGTGATGGAGCGGATTTTCCCCTGTTCATTCACTGCTTTGGGAAGCGAATGTTTTATGTATCCCCGGCATTCCGAGAATTTATTATGGAAGAAAATAACGGCCCGTTCATTCCCGGAACTGTTCGAATAGGCGATCACATCCTCGTTAACGAAGCCGCGGTCATCAAGAAAATCATAGAATTCAAAATGATGCACCTGGCTGAAGAGAAATCGTTTTTTCGTCAGCGGAAAAATTTCGTGTTCGTGCCTCCGAATCAGCCATTCATCCGGTGTTTCGTTGTAATAGGCGCGCTGGTATTCCATTCCGTACTTCTCGGTAAATCCTTCAATTTGTCCGTGGGCGAACATCGGTAATCCGGGAAGCGTGATCATTAATGTTGCAACACCGAAATATTTATCATCCTTCCCGAACTGTTCCACGGCCGTCTGCTCGTCCGGATTGCTCATGAAATTGACATACCGTTTCAGTATCTCCGGATTGAATTCAAGCGTATTCTTGATCATCGCACGGAACTTCTGGTTCTCTTCCTTCATCAGCATATGCATGAACGCGCTGTTATAAACCCGATGCATACCAAGCGTGCGAACGAAATACCCTTCCATCAGCCAGAATGCTTCGGCAAGGAGAAGGGTTTGAGGCATTTCCGCGTTGAAGCGGTCAACAACTTCGCGCCAGAATTCGTTCGGGAACATTGCTTCGAATTCCGAACGGGACAAACTATGATCCTGCCGCGACGGAACACCCGATGTTCCCGGCATAGGATACCACAACCGCTGGAAATGCTTCTTGGCAAGCGTCATAGCCGCATCAAAACGAATAACGGAGAATTTCCTTGCAACGTGAAAGATGTTCTGAATAACCGCTTCACGCACATCCGCTCTGAGCAGATTCAGCTGAGCGGTATCATTCCACGGCATACTTGTTCCGTCGTTCCCGTGATAGAAATACCGGACCTCCCCATTCCTCTTATCGATCCGCTGAAAGACAACGGCGGCATCGCTTCTGCTCCAATATCCGTCTTCGATCCGCAGTTCAATGGATGATTCGTGCGAGAGATCTTCGCCGGTGAATCGGTAGTTCGGATACGGCGGGTGTTCGGATTGAATAAAATATTCCGGGTGCTCTACCACCCATTTCGAGAACAATCCCATATGATTCGGCACCATGTCGCCGGCCAGACGGATCCCTCTTTGCCAGCACCGGCTGTTCAAATTCTGAAACGAATCTTCTCCGCCAAGATCGCGGGCGATCTCATAATCGTACAGCGAATAAGCGGATGAAACGGCGTCAAGATTTCCCGTAATTTGTTTTATCCGCTTCGATGCCGCACTTCGTTCCCACACACCGATAAGCCATAGGCTGGTGAAATTCCACCGTGCAAGCTGATCCAGTTCTTCGTCGGGGATTTGGTCGAGGCGTTTTATCTCCCGCTGATATTTTTTGGAAAGCTGATCGAGCCAGACATAAATATTCTTTGCGATCAGCACAACATTCGGCATCCAGTCGATATCCGGAGTGAATTGTTCCGGTTCGGCATAGACATAATCTTCCGGCTTTATCAAACCCTTGCGGATCAGATCTTTCTGCTCTTCGGGAGTGAGAGTCTTTTCCTTTTTATACTCGGGAACGAATGTTTCAACATTCGGCTTGCCGCGGAACGGATTGAAGGCGTTCCAAATGAACTTCTCTTCCTCTTTTGAATATTCGAAACTGCCGATGATGCGGTCGATAAATTTTGAAGAAAGAACGATGCCCCACCGCTCTTTCAGGAATCCTAATTGCGCTTCAATATTATCGGGGTGCTCAAGAATCGGCCGTTTCAAAGCTTCGAGCAGCGACTTTTTATCGGGACCGAACGGTTTTTCCTTTGCAAAAAACCGTTCCAGTTCTTTTAAAAGGGCGGTATATTTTGTCTGTTTTACGAGATTGGTATCATCGAACAGTTCTTTCACCTTTTTATTTGCAGGGTTGAGATTGGAAAGATATAACATGACCAACTCTTCTAACGCAATCTCTTTATGAGGTCTGTTCGATGTGACCGAATTGAAGTACGCTTTTTCCGTCTGCTGTTCCTTGAAGACGGATTTCGGCGGAAACTCTTTGAGAAATTGCAGCAATGTTTTCTCAACAACGTCTTTCCCAAGCGCAGAATCGAGATGTTTATACGCCCGTTTCATTGCTCCGGGATTTTCTTTCTCGTCATAGATCCGTATCAAATAATGACTGATCTCGTCGAACAGACCAACGGCATTCAGAAAGCCAGCGCGTATCTCTTTTTCCGGGTTTCCCGCAGTGCCGCGGATCGTGTTGATGGAATAGGCAAGTTCACGCACAACACGGAAGTTCGGGAAAATGACATTCCCCGACGATTCAAGCAGCGCTTCTGTTACCTGATATTTTATTCTGGAATATTTACTGATATGGAATTCGAAGCACGGGGTATATGAAAGCACCGCCGATAAGGATGGATTCGCTGATGAGAGTATAATGACCGGAACGTAACGCTGCATTGCAACCCCAAATAGTTACAATAGTATAAAGAAATTATTTTCTTTGTTCAATTTCTTTCCTATATTTAGTTAATTCATTTAGGGCCGTTAGCTCAGCTGGGAGAGCGCTACAATGGCATTGTAGAGGTCAGCGGTTCGATCCCGCTACGGTCCACAAGATGTGTTTCGTATATATTCTTCAAAGCATTAAATCCGGCAAATTCTATGTTGGTCATGCCTTGGATCTTCCAAAGAGGCTCAACCATCATAATAGCGGATATTCCAAGTCGACAAAATCAGGTGTTCCGTGGGAAATCGTTCATACCGAAGAATACCAAACTCGATCTGATGCGATGAAGAGAGAATATGAAATTAAGGCAATGAAAAGCAGAACATACATCCTTCATCTGATAAAAAAGAATTAATAGCTGGGAGACCTTCCCGATGTCCCGGCAACGGGACATCGGGAAGGTCAGCGGTTGAATGTTTTTTTGTGAAATCCCGCTCTGCGGGGTTCGATCCCGCTACGGTCCACAACGTTTTGATCATCAAATAAGAACTATTGTTAAGGTCAGCGGGTCCCTGCCCGTCCGGCCTGTAAGGAAATTTAAGGTTTACTTAACCAGGCAGGGATTCCTCATCGGTCGACCTTCTATGAGAGTACTTTCGATATCTGCTGCATTTTTTCTTCTTATTTCTTCGCTCCATTCTCAGGCAATTTCGTACGACACTGTTTCAAGCGAATCCATTGCCAAAGGCGTGACCTATACTTTTTATAAGAGTGCACTCCCGCAGGAAATTCATGTTGCTGAGATCGACCTCCGAAATCCGCAATTATCCATTGAAAGTGTGCGTCATAACGGATTGGTGACAACATCGGAGGAGGTCCGGAAGAATTCGTCGGAGAGAAAAAACGCACTGGTCGCGATCAACGGAGATTTCTTTAGCTTCAAGGATAGCAGCCCGGTGAACAATCAGATAACAGGCTACGTTTCTGTCACAGGTTACTCATCTCCGCAAAAATCACAATTAGCAATTACTGCCGAAAAAAAACTGCTCATCGACGGATTTACATTTTCGGGAACGGTTCTCACAAAATCGAAATCGGTATTCACATTTGAACGGCTAAACAGTACGCGAACTCTCTCCGAGATCACATTCTATACCCGGTACCGCGGAACAACGACAAAAACGGATTCTGGAGGAGTTGAAATAATTTTAAGACCGGTCAGCAAAAAAATTACTGCGCAAGATACGCTACGTTTTGTCGTTGCATCAGTTTCTACAATATCCGGAAATTCCCTCATCCCCGAAGGAGGCGGCGTACTATCCTTTGGGAGGTCGGACACTTCATTAAAATTCCTTTCGGCCTTTTCCCGCGGAGATACCGTCAGGATCTACATGGATTACAAGCCAAAGACACATCCGGTTGCAACAAAAATTGCGCAGTTGATCGGCGGCTGGGGCAGGTTATTGGATAATGGAAAGAATCTTACTGCGATAGCGGACACGAATGAAGGACTGACGGGAAAATTCACGGCTGTTCGGCACCCCAGAACATTTTTAGGAATCAACGCCGACACAACCAAGCTATATCTTTGCATCGTCGACGGCCGTCAGGAAAAAAGTGTCGGAATGACATTTCCCGAAATGGCGCACTTCCTTCACTTCATTAATGTCACCAATGCCTTCAACTTTGATGGGGGCGGATCTTCAACAATGGTCATCCACGGAAAAGTGGTCAATTCACCTTCCGATGCTTCCGGCGAAAGGCCTGTTGCAAATTCTCTGCAGGTAGTGCAAGTCAATAATTGAATCTTATCTTAAGAGCAGGGCAAGTTGTGCCGGCCTTTTCTTTTTAGCCGCTTTCCTTTTCTCCGTAACGGACTGCAGATCGAGTTCTTCCTTCAATACCTCCATTGAGTATCCCAGGGGCTGCAGCAGTGTCTCCGCCGCTTCCAGCACCATCTCGGAGTATTTCTCCGCATCGTAGCCGTCATCCAACGCATACAACGCCAGCGGTTTCGCTTTCATCGGGTCTTTCTTTCCGGTTGAATCCGTAATGATATACTGAATGCTTTCCCCCGCCATCAATTGAACGCCCGCTTCCGCAAGAGTCTGCGACACGATGGCGCTGACGCTGTTGTTCTCATATTCAAACGGATCTTTCGAAATGCGGCGCCGGATCACCAGTTCAAACGGTGAAACATTCCCTTGTTTCAGATCATTGATGTATTGTTTCGTCACTTTCAGCACTTCCGGCACCAGCATGTTCACGCCGGCAATATCATCCGCGCCGGACAGCACTTTCAGCATCGCTTGCTGCGCTTTCTGAACGTACTTCGGCACATCTTTTCTCCGCACCTCAATTCCCCGTACCTTGAATTCATTGGTATCATATTGACCAACATAGCGTGTTGCCGTCGGAATTTCTTCGTCCATTTTTGAGACGGGAAACAATATCCACTTATATATTCCTTCAACGGATATTTTGATGCCTGTTCCCTCTTCGATCTTTTTGGCAAGCAAAGCATACTCTTCGTGTGTGGCACCCTGCTTCTTCAGCCAGACACAATCAATGATCGCGTGGATTAGTTCAAAACCATCCTGCTCGGCGATCTCCTTGGCGCGAAGCAGCGTATCACGTGCAAACGCGTTCACCGATTCATGCGCTTCTATCCTGCCGAGGCGCGATTTTTTAAAGCCGAGATAACCGAAGCAGGTTACCAGTATCCATTTCAACGCGGATTGTTTATTGTCGTACCTCTTCCGCACTTCTTCCGTTGGCGCATCCGCTCTCAGTTCCTTATACCGCGCCCGTTTTTTGATGATCGGATCCAATGTTGCCGGGACCAATCCTCTCCGTTTTTCGCAGATGCGGAAACCTATCTCGGGGACAAGATGCCGGGAATCAGGACAGCAGGGACAATCCAGCGTTTCGGTGGAGATATTATTGTTTCTCATGATCGTCGGATACATCGAAGCAAAATCCAGTTCCGCCACCTGTTCGTGATATCCGATCTCCGGCATAAAGTGAAGTCCGCCCCTGTCCGACTTCAACAATGTTGTCAGCGATTTGAACGCCTCCTTGATCGGACGCTTGTACGGAACAAGAACATTGTTCCTGTACGTCCACGATATCTGCATGGATGACAATGCTGAACCGATGCTCGTGCGCGCCTGCTGCTGCACACCTATCTGCGACATTCGTGCAAGGTCATACAATCCGTCAAGATCCCCCTCATTGATAATGAATGAATTCTCCTTGTCCAGATGCCAGCGGCCGGAGAGGGCGAACGTGCCGTCCCTCTGCTTTACTTGTCCATAGGAAAAATAGGTGATCGCTTTTGAGAACATGAATCCTGCACCCGCATCACGGTTAAGATAGAGCGGCATGTTCAGTTCCGATGCGGTCTGCTGCAGCATCGGCAGCAATGTTGCATCGCCATACTCGGTCAGAATTACGTCCGGATCGTATTTGTAAAGGTAATAGTTTATCTGATTGATCAGTTCCCGCGGCGATTCCTGCTGCAGTACGCTCTTTCTTCCCTCCACTTCTATTTCGATCTCCAGATAACGCTGATACTTCGGCGCCAGAAGTTTTGCCGAAGGAGAAAGTGTCATAACCGTCAGAGGCGGAACATTATACGTTTCCGCCTCCATTCTTTCAAGCAGATTCCACGACTTCAGAAGACCGTTCTCTATCGTATATTCTCCGTACGCCAGCGGAAATAACTGTGTCGTATAGTAGAACATCTGCACCGCTTTGATGTCGGCATTGTAGAATTGATAGAACTTAAATTGTTTGGAAAGCGTCCTTACAGTCTTTTGAAGCAGGTTGGGATTGTGAACATGTACGGCATAAACGTCAACATCGTTATTGGAGAGCAGATCCATCTTCGCCGTCTTTGTCATCGTCACTTGATACGGAAGACGAAGAAGGACTTCGCGAAGCGTGACCGCTTCCTGCTCCGAAATGTGCAGATAGAAGCAGGGGGCAAAAGGAAATGCTGTCTTATGCCGTTTCCCGTCGGCATCGATGATCCAGACCGTCATCCCGGTATCGTTCACATACGCGTCAAACAGCCATCCTTGCAGTGTCATATCTCCTCCCCGTAATTTCGTAAGCGTTCTTTCAGTTCGTGGAGTTCTCCAACGAGTTTGACCAGGACGGATAACGTGATCTTATCCATCGTGATCGGTGTCGTTTGGAACGCGATCGACGGAAGATTCCGTTTAGCAATGCGAAATATCTCATCGAAGTGCTCCTGCTGCTCTTTTCGGAGCGCCCGGCGGAAGTTTCCCCACCGTTCCCGTTCCTTGTCGATGAGCCTTGTTGCGGTCGCTATCAGTCTTCCCATTTCTTCCTCGTCTGGCGGGTGAGTGGTGGTATTCTTTGTCGATCCTGTAAGTGACATCGCTGATCCCCTTGAATGCGTTGAAATACTCTTCCCGTTCTTTCAATTGAAAATGGAGCGGCGTTGAGACAAGCAGCGTGGAGATATTCTCCGTTTTCAGTTGATCGAATGTCTGTTTGATCCTTGCAAGGATGTCGTGAATATCCGGAATGGAAACTTGTTCATCGTCGATAAGGTCCAATAGTCCGAAGACCATCACTGTTTTTGCATTCGTCTTTTTCATGAATGCGGCCAAGCCGTCGGTGATTGCCACATCGACCTGATAGAATGTATAGCACCGGCTGATGAATCCCCTCTGCATAAGTTCTTCCGGTTCAAGGCCTGCCGTCTTGAAGATGCCCGCAATAAAGAACGGATCGGTCGTATTCGCCGCATCAACGATCACCACCGGTTCTTTCTTGCGCAGAAGTTCAGCGGCAACAAGCATAGCGGTATGATAGATGCCGTAATTGCCATGCAGAAAATTGATCGCCGGCGACGATGTTTCCATTGCCAGTTGTATCGTTCTATATGATTGAATGACTGTTTCCATAAAGACAAAAGCCCGACAGCGCAGGACTTGTTCGTCCTTTCGCTATCGGGCTTGAAGGTCTCAACACCCGTATACGTTAGATCACTTTTCTTAACTTATGCTTCGACCGAAATGAAACTTCTATATCCCCGACAACTTTTCCGGCCTCGCGCGGGAAATAAATCTGTATGCCGCCGTAATGGTCCTCCGGAGATCTCACGTTCAGGATGTCCAATATTTTATTGAGATACGAGTTGATCTTTTCCCGCTCTTCTATTGTATAATCACCGCTCGTCATATTCGCCCTGTTCTCCAGAATTTCACCGTAGTATTGCCGGTCAATTTTTGCTGTATAAATTTACACTGTATAAATTTACAGTATTTTGAATAACTTGTCAAGTCTTTTTTTTACAAAATAATTTGTTTCAGTGACGATCCGACTGACTGAACAAGGAAAATGTTCGATGAAATATATTTCCTGAGAAATTTTATTTCATTTCATAGACGTAAAAACATCTTTGAAAATCACCGTTTCGTTCGTATATTTGGACTGCAATTAAGCAAAAATCCACGGAGAGGTGGGTGAGTGGCTTAAACCAGCGGTTTGCTAAACCGCCGTACGGGGTTAACCTGTACCGAGGGTTCAAATCCCTCCTTCTCCGCAATAATTGTTCGGGGTGTGGCTCAGCCCGGTTAGAGCGCGTGGTTCGGGACCACGAGGTCGGAGGTTCGAATCCTCTCACCCCGACAACTAAAAAAAGGGGACGTTCTTCAACGTCCCTTTTTTATTTCCCTTCCGGATTCGTATATTTGACACATTAGACAGAGGGCTCTATGAAAAATCTCCGCGTTCTCGTACTCTTCATACTTCCATTAATCCTCCCCGCCTGCGTTTCCATCGGTAAATTTGAAGAAATGCAGTCACACCGTGATGCGTTACAGATCTCCGTCGATTCACTGAAAAATGTCGTCGGATCCATGCAGTCACGGATGGAGAATTTAACGACGGATAATGCTCTTCTGAAAAATCAGAACAGCGAATATCAAAAACAAATCACTGACCTGCAGCATCAGACCGATACGCTGAAAGACCGCATCCGTACATTGGAGAACGATCTCACGATCGCAAATCAAAATTACGATCAGTCCAAAGCGAAGAATTCAGCCGAGATAAAAAAACTGCTGACAAATCTTGAGGCATTGCAAAAAGATGTCGCCACGCGCGAACAGAAATTAAAGGATTACGAGGAAGCGCTGGCAGTGCGTGATTCCACCCTTGCCGCAATCCAGCGCGATCTGATCGGGCGCGAACAGCGGGTCGGCGACCTCGAGAAACGTCTGGCGGCACGTGATTCCGCATTGAATGCATTGAAATCAAAATTGAACGATGCGTTGTTTGGATTTACGAACAGCGGACTGTCGATCACTATCGTAAATGGCCGCGTGTATGTATCGCTCTCCAACCAACTGCTCTTTTCAACGGGAAAAACCGACATCGATAAGCACGGTAAAGATGCGCTGCTCGGCCTTGCACGCGTATTGAATACACAGGAAGACCTGAGCATCCTTGTTGAAGGCCATACGGACAAACAACCGGTCTCCAATCTTGGCGCGATAAAAGATAATTGGGATCTGAGCGTTATGCGTGCGACCGAAGTGGTCCGGTATTTGGCGATAGAAGGAAAAGTTGAGCCAAAAAGGATTACGGCATCAGGACGTAGCGAATACTTCCCCATCGATCCCGCAAATTCGTCCGAAGCAAGAGCCAAGAACCGGCGTACGGAGATCATCCTGATCCCGAAGCTATCCGAGTTGTTTGAAATTTTGGAAAAATAATCGATGAAACCGCTCATTGATGGAAAAAGCGTGACAGTTTTCTGTTGCGCTTTTTTATTTCTGTTCTATTCCTGTAGTGCGGTGAAAAATCTTGCCGCGAATGAAATGAATGTATTCTATTCTTTCGATCCCGAAATCCGCATCATGGTCAATTCGCCAAAAGAGATCGACCAGTCAAAACCTCCCCTGCTGATCGTATACGCCCTGCCGAACGGCAACACCATCGAAATGACGGCAGGAAAAAAGATGAAGAGCGGCGACGATTGGCATTACGATATCCAGCATATTGCAGCGCAGACCCGGTTCCTGCGGAATACGCTGAAAGAGTATACCATTCATATTGCATACCTGGAATCTGCTCAGAAAAGCTGGCCTTCGTGGAGAAAAAAATACAATGATGGTGAGATCGCTCGGATCGTAAAAAAGGTCCGGTCTCAGACCGGAAATCCCGTATCGGTCATTCTTTCGGGACACAGCGGAGGCGGAAGTTTCATCACAGGATTCATCAATGCCTATGATACGATTCCGGATTATATTTCCCGCATTGCGTATCTTGATGCCAATTACAGTTACGATGACTCATTGGGCCATGGAATGAAACTGCTGCAATGGCTTCGTTCGGATTCAACTCATCACTTATCCGTGCTCGCATACGATGACCGTGAAATATCATTGAATGGCAAAAAGGTCGTCTCACCGACCGGCGGAACATACCGCGCAACTCAACGAATGGTCAAATATTTTCGTGAAGTGACGGATATTAAATCATTCCAGGATTCAATGATCATTGAATATGAATGCTGGCATCATCGGTCGCGTTTTCTTGTCCATTCAAATCCGGATACTCTCATTCTCCACACGGTACTGGTCGAAAAAAACGGATTGATCCATTCTGTATTGTTCAACACGGTGTTCGAAGAGAGGGAATATACATTCTTCGGCGATCGTGCATATACAAACTTTATCAGCGGGGAATAATGCAGCAGGAATCTCTAAAACGCGATCTCTCTTTCACCCAGGCCGTAGCGCTCAATATGATCGACATGGTCGGCATCGGTCCGTTCGTTGTGCTCCCGCTTGTCATCGGCATTATGGGAGGTCCTCAGCATATCGCCGCCTGGATTGCCGGAGCAATTCTGGCACTGATCGACGGATTCATCTGGGCGGAATTTGGTGCAGCAATGCCGAAGGCCGGCGGAAGTTATGTTTTTCTTCGTGAATCGTTCGGTCCGCGATGGGGAAAACTGATGTCCTTCCTCTTTATCTGGCAAACAATGATTCAGGCGCCGCTTGTGATTGCTTCCGGATCGATCGGTTTTGCTCAATATCTCTCCTATCTTCTCCCACTCGACGATGTCACACGGCGCGTTGCTTCCGGCACATTAGTTATCGTCTTAACATTTATTTTATACCGTAAGATCTCCACCATCGGAAAGATCTCCGTTGCATTGTGGATCGGCGTTATGGGAACAATGGCGTGGTTCATCATCGGCGGACTTTCTCATTTCGACCCGAAACTGGCATTTAGTTATCCGGATGGAGCATGGGATTTCACGTGGGCATTTTGGGTTGCGCTTGGTCAAGGGACGGTAAAAACAATGTATTCATATCTCGGCTATTATAATGTGAATCATCTTGGCGGCGAGATCAAGAATCCCGAAAAGAATATCCCCCGTGCAATTTTTATTTCGATTATCGGTATCGCATTTATTTATCTTGCAATGCAGTTTGCGGTCATCGGCGTCATACCATGGCAGGAAGCAAAAGATTCACAATTTATTGTCAGCACGCTCATCGAACGGCTGTACGGAACTGCAGCTGCGGCCGTTGCAACAGTGCTCGTTCTTTGGATCGCGTTTGCTTCGTTGTTCGCAGTGATGCTGGGATATTCAAGAATTCCATATGCAGCGGCATTGGACGGAAATTTCTTTTCCGTTATGGGAAAAATTCATCCGACCAAAAAATTTCCGCACATTTCTTTATTATGGCTTGGAGGTGCGGCTTTTGTCTTCAGTCTGTTGTTCCGGTTGAGTGATGTGATCAGCGCGATACTTGCAATGAGAATACTTGTTCAATTCATCGGCGGTGCGGTTGGGGTTATGATACTGAGGAATCGAATCGGCAAAGAGCATCTCCCCTTCAAGATGTGGTTGTATCCACTTCCTGCATTGATCGCCATTGTTCTCTGGTTCTCCATTATGCTCTCAACGGGATGGAAATTTGCACTTTCAGGATTAGGGATGACGCTGCTGGGAATAATTGTCTATTTCATCAGAGAACAACTACAAAAAAAAATTGATTTCCCATCAGTGCTAAGAAAGAATTTATGATTACTCCTCTGTAATCATAAATTCTTTCTCCTTCGGTCTCCGCTCATCATACATTCTGTTCAATGCGGTCAGCGCAGACTGGTTTCCCCGTTGTGCTGCTTTCCGATAGAAGTATACCGCCTGAGTATAATTGATGGGGACGAGAATTCCTTTTTCATAACAATATCCGAGTGCAGTCTGAGCAAGCACTGAACCCTGTTCGGAATATTTCTGAAGTTCTTCAAACGACCGCTTAGCATCGGTAATCGTTCCGTCAAATACTTCCGCTACGGCAGCGCGTATCTTTCCTTCTGTGTTACCGCGGTCAGCTGCATACTTCCAGAATTCCTTTGCCTTCTTTTTGTCCGCTTTCACCCATTGGCCCTGCGAATAACAATTTCCAAGATCTAGAACGGCCGGGATGTAGGAAGTGGAAACAGCGATCTGCAGGAACTGAAGCGCCTGTTCATCGGTCAACGATCCGGACAATCCCAATGCATGCAATGACGAGATCACATACAATGCATCAGGTACGTTTTTCCCCGCTTGCTGATTGAATACCGTCTGAATATTCTTTTCATTGATCAGCCTCCACAATAACGCCGGAGCACGACGAGAGTCAAGGCGAATTGCGCGGATATAATACACTGCCGCCTGTAGTTTGTCCTTCTTTACGCCGATGCCCCGCTCATAACATCTGGCAACAATGGTCATAGCTTCCGGATTACCGATGTCAGAGGCCTGTTTGATAAGAGAAAACCCGGTGGAATCCGTCTGCACACTGTCACTCAAAATCTTGGATACGCCAAGGGTGTTCCGCAGTTCTTCATTCCCTTCGTTGAAGAGTTCTTTCAAGAGGGTCAGATCGTCGACCTGCACTGTTTTGTCATCCTCAAATTCGAGCAGAATGGGTTGAATAATTTGCGGTGAAGGCTGTTGGGATTTACCTGATTTTGAAGCGACCGGTTTCGCTTTGACCGAATCTTTTTCCGGTACTTTCGCACCATTGAGTCCCCGTTTGTCAAGTTCAGCTAATACATCCTTAGCAGGATCATAATTCTGATCGGCAGATTTTTTTATCCATTCGTACGCTAAAGGATAATTTTTCGGTACAACAAGATTATCCGTGTAAAAAAGCCCCAGCACATACTCTCCTTCACGCATCTCTTTGTCTGCTGCAAACTGAAAATACCGATACGCGGCAAACGGATTCCAGTCAACTCCCCAGCCGTTGTTCAAAAATATTCCGTAATTGAATTTTGCCAGAATATAGTCCTGATCGGCGGCTTTTTTCATCCATTGTGCCGCTTTCACTGTGTCAAACGAGAATCCTTTTCCGGTAAGGTACCGCAGGCTGAGTTCATGTTGAGAAGGTGCGTCCCCTGCATTCGCATTCCGCATCAGTTGGAATCCTTCCCACAATTGGTAGGTAACGTCGGATTGCCGTATCTCCAGAATCCTGAATGGAGAGCTTTTCGTTTTGAAGGCCTTGCTCTCTTTATTCTGGAATGAAAAAAGCGGCAGTGTTGCACAATATAACAGGATGATAATCGTTCTATAGACAGGTGATGGTATCATGAATGAATTGTAAATGAATCTTTCCTCAATTACAACAACCTTTCGCATTTTACCCATAGTTTCGTTACTTTCTCGAACACAAAAGGATATTTTATGAAACTGCTCTACTCATATCTCAAGAACTATTGGGAACTTGTACTTCTGGCATTGTTCCTTGCAACGGTCAACCAGACATTTTCACTGCTCGATCCGCTTGTCTTTCGCTATGTGATCGACAATTATGCAATGAAATTCAGTCACTATACAACCGATCAATTCCTGCAAGGGGTGGTCGGCCTGCTGTTATTAGCCATGGGAGTTGCTTTCGTTTCACGCGTCGCTAAAAATTTTCAGGACTACTATATCAACGTCATTGTTCAGCGTCTTGGGGCACAGATCTATTCTGACGGTCTTAAGCATTCTCTCGAACTGCCGTATTCTGTCTTTGAGGATCAACGGAGCGGCGAAACGCTCGGCAAGCTGCAAAAGGTCCGCTCCGATGTTGAGCGGCTCATCTCTGCGGCGATCAATATTCTCTTCACATCGCTGGTTGGAATTTTATTTGTAATGATCTATTCCCTTTCAGTCCACTGGTTTATTGCGCCGCTCTATTTCTCAACCGTACCTATTTTGGCATTCTTAAGTTCCACGCTCAGTAAAAAAATTAAAAAGATCCAAAAAACGATCGTTGGTGAAACAACCGCGCTGGCTGGATCAACGACAGAATCATTGCGAAATATTGAACTGGTAAAAAGTCTTGGACTCGCACAACAGGAGATCGACCGTTTGAACACCACCACGCAGAAGATCCTTGCCCTGGAGCTCAAAAAAGTGAAGTACATCCGCGGACTGAGTTTCATTCAGGGAACATCCGTGAATTTCCTCCGTACGATGATTCTCTTCACCATGCTGTATTTGATCTTCACGCAGCAAATTTCCGTCGGACAGTTCTTCTCGCTGTGGATCTATTCATTCTTCATTTTCGGACCGCTTCAGCAGCTCGGCGACATTATTAATATCTACCGTGAAGCAGAGGTTTCCCTAAACAATTTTGAGACAATACTCAATACTCCGAAAGAACCGAAACCGACCTCACCTGTTACGGTATCGAATGTGGAAACACTTGCCTTCAGCAAGGTTACCTTCCAGCATCAGTCCGCAAACAAATCAGCATTGAATGAAATTTCTTTCAAGACGAAGATCGGTGAAACGATTGCATTCGTCGGACCTTCCGGTGCCGGAAAAACAACGCTCGTAAAGTTACTGGTGGGATTATACCGCCCGCAATCGGGAAAGATACTTTATAACGGAAAGAATTTCGACGAGATCAATTTCGATGTGTTACGGGAACGGATCGGTTTCGTCACACAGGATACGCAGTTATTTTCCGGATCGATCCGGGAAAACCTTCTCTTCGTCAATCCGAAAGCATCCGATCAGGATTGTCTTGACGTTTTGAATAAAGCAGCCTGTCAATCGTTACTGGCGCGAGCGGACAAAGGACTTGATACGATCATCGGTGAAGGGGGCGTGAAGGTCTCCGGCGGCGAAAAGCAGCGCTTATCAATTGCCCGTGCACTGCTGCGCAATCCGAATTTGCTGGTATTCGATGAAGCGACTTCATCCCTCGATTCTCTAACGGAAGAAGAGATCAGCGAAACGATTCGCGGTATCTCCGACCGGAAAAACATGATCACGATACTGATAGCTCACCGGCTTTCAACGGTAATGCATGCCGATACGATCTTTGTATTGGAAAAAGGAAGTGTCGTGGAGTCCGGTTCACATGCGAAACTTGTTAAAGCGAAAGGATTGTATTATGCTATGTGGCGTCAACAGGTTGGAGAACAGACCAGCGGTATAATAAAAACTGCCGTTAAAGCACGCAAATTATTAGACAAAAACTAATTCACAATTATCTCTCCCCTCCTGAGAAGGTACTTGTGCAAAGGTAACAGCCTATGGTAAAAAAACAATCACAAAAATCCGGAAAAACATCTGTTCGGGAAGCAGCTATTGATTGGAATAAAGAACTGCTTCCTCTCTTCAAAAAATACAAAGGCAAAAAACACCCGCTCCAATTCCAAAATCCATATCAGTTGATGGTAATGATCGTTCTTTCCGCCCGCGCTTCCGATGTCATGGTCAACAATCTGGCGCCGGAATTTTTCAAACGCTATCCGACATTCGGTCGCCTTGCAAAAGCTACGCCTGCGGAACTGTTTCCGTTACTGCGGGTTCCCGGATTCAGAAAAAAGGCTGAGTGGATCATCGATATAGCTCAATCGGTTGAGAAGTTACCGGCCATACCGGCAACAATTGGTGAACTGACAAAATTGAAAGGATTCGGCAGAAAGTCTGCAAATGTGTATATGAGTCAGATCGGTTTGCCGGCAGAAGGAGTGATCGTCGACCTGCATACGCTTCGCGTTGCACCGCGTTTAGGGATTGCCGCAGGAACAGATCCCAAAAAGATCGAGCAAATGCTGATGGATTGTGTGCACAAAAAGAACTGGCATATTCTGGGTATGTCGCTAACGTATCTAGGAAGAGAAACGTGTAGACCGACAGATCCAAAGTGCGAAGAGTGTTTGGTAAAAATAGTTTGTCTGTTCAATCAGCAGAAGAAAAAGTAACTACTTCCTCTGAGTTAAAAGAACACCTGCTATCGTAATAGTCCCACCAATCAGAAATGCGGCCGTTATCGGTTGATTCAAGAATATCACCGCTAAGATCGTCGTCAATATCGGCTGCGCGTTGGCAAAGACCGCGACTTTCGTTGTATCCATCCGTGCAAGAGTGTAAAACCAAAGTATGTATGAAACAACGGATGTTCCCAGACTGAGATACAAAATACCCCACCAATTTTGTGTGGTGATCGTTGGAATACCAACGGATGCCATATAGTAAATCCCAATCGGCAGGAACATGATAGCTCCGCCTATCATTGATAATGCAGTGATATGAAATGCACCGTATTTTTTTACCAGTTGCTTCCCTTGAATTGCAAATAAAGCCCATGAGATGACGGCAAAAAAGATCATCACATTACCATAAAAATAATCCGATGAAAAATCGATCCCTTTTTCGAACACAACAATGGAAATACCGGTGAATGCAACCATGACTCCAAGGATTTTTTTACGGGTCAGTGTTTCTTTCAGTATGAAATACGACATGATCAGAACCAATGCCGGGGTCATTGCATAAAGCAGTGCACCATTGGAAGCAAGTGTGAATTTGATTCCGTAGAGGTACAGGAACTGATTTATCGGAACGGCAAGGAATGAAAGCCACAACAAATGTTTTATGTCTTTTCTTTCAACTTTTACGCGCTTCTCTCTCATCAGGAACAGAAACAGCATAGCAAATAACGAAAAAAGATTCCGCAATAAAGTCAGAACGACAGGATGCACCTCCTGTGTGACCGTCTTAGCCACAAGGTGTGTTCCGGCCGCAAGCAATTGCTGAAAGATGATGACGAAGTATATATTCATGAGTTTTTTGACCGTTCGATCACAAAAATCCACAGGTTTGGTTTCATTTCTTTCGTTCAGTAACTTTTGGTATATTCAACTACGATAATTTTTGCCTCAATATACTTTAACTTTACTTCACTATGAAACGTAAAGAGACTCTTTTCTTAATCGATTCAATGGGTATCGCGTACAGAAGTTATTTCGCGTTCATCCAGAATCCTCTCATAAATTCCAAAGGTGAAAATACCAGCGCAATCTATGGTTTCGTGAATTATCTTAACAAAATTCTCGATGAACATAAACCGGATCATATCGCCGCTGTCTTTGATACGGACAAACCGACATTCCGGCACATTGCCTACAAAGAGTATAAAGCAACCCGCAACAAGATGCCCGATGAACTGGCTGCATCGCTTGGATACTTGAAGGATGTTGTGAAAGCGTTCAATGTTCCCGTTCTTGAATTGGATGGCTTCGAAGCGGACGATATCATGGGTACATTGGCAAAACAAGCGGAGAAGGAAAATATCAATACATACCTTGTCACCTCGGATAAGGATTTTTTGCAGCTTGTGTCGAACCGGGTGAAAATCTACAGACCGGGTAAATTTGGAAGTGACGATGAGATTGTCGGTGAAGAAGGGGTCATGGAAAAATTCGGCGTAACCCCGGAACATGTCATCGATATGCTTGGTTTGATCGGCGATTCATCGGATAATGTTCCCGGCGTTCCGGGTGTAGGTCCTAAAACAGCTCTTCCGCTCGTCCTTAAATATAAAACTATCGAAAAGATCCTCGATAATATTGATAATATTCCGCAAAAAGGATTGCAGGAGAAACTTCGTACGCATAGGGAACTTGCCCTTCTCTCCAAACGGCTTGTCACGATCGATATCAATGTTCCGATCAAGGTCGACATCCATCAGTTAATGGCAAAAGAGAAAGATATACCGGCGCTCATTAAACTGTACGACCAGTTGGAGTTCAAAACATTTGCGAAACGATTGAGAGAAAAAGAGAGCATTTCTATCGTTAAGGAAGAAATTGCTGAAGATGTTGTGCCGCAGCCGGAAATGCAGAACATCACAACGGCTAAACACGATTACCGGATCATTAAAAAAGATGCGGAATATCTGAAATTCCTCGCTGAATTGAAAAAAGCGAAAGCGTTTGTCTTTGATACGGAGACCACTTCAACGGATGCATTGCGTGCCGAACTGGTTGGAATCGCCTTCTGTTTTCAGAAAGACATTGCCTATTATCTCCCGGTTATTGACAATGCCGTTCAAGCGGAAACCGCCGACTTATTCAGTGGAAAATCAGAAACAGCGCGCGAAGGTTTCCCGATCGACCGGATTGTGAAGGATCTGAAACCCGTTTTGGGGAATGAAAAAGTAAAAAAATACGGTCAGAATATTAAATACGATTCTCTTGTCCTTGCCGCAAAAGGTTTCTCCGTGTTGGGCGTTTCGTTTGACACGATGATCGCCGCATATGTGCTCCGTTCGGACCGTCAGCATTCGCTTGATGCCCTCGCCGCAGAACACCTGAATTACAAAATGGTCTCATTCGATGAACTGACAAACGATGGAAAGAGAGACATACGCGAGATACCGGTCGATGAAGTAGGTAAATATTCCGCAGAGGACGCCCACATAACGATGCAGTTAGTTGATATTCTCCACGATAAAGTCTCAACGGACGGTCTGAAAACGCTCTGCAATGAGATTGAGTTTCCGCTTATTGAAGTCCTGACGGATATGGAGATCAGCGGCGTGAAGATCGACGTTCCGTTCCTTTCGACAATGTCCGGTGAGATCGGATTGACACTGGATGAACTCATAAAGAATATTTATAAACTTGCCGACGAGAAATTCAACATTAATTCAACGCAGCAGCTCGCAAAGATTCTTTTTGAGAAATTGAAATTGCGCTCCGTGAAAAAGACAAAAACAGGATTTTCAACCGATGTTGCAGTGCTCGAAATGTTACGCAGAGAACATCCCATTGTTGAGCATTTATTGGAATACCGTCAATTGCAGAAATTAAAATCGACCTATGTTGACGCACTTCCGAAACTGATCCATCCCCTGACAGGGAAACTGCACACCTCCTTCAATCAGACTGTTGCGGCAACCGGACGCCTTTCGAGCAGTGATCCCAATCTGCAGAACATACCGATTCGCACGGAATTGGGAAGAAAGATGCGCAAAGCGTTCATCCCTTCGGACAAAAAATCCCTCATCCTTTCTGCCGACTATTCCCAAATTGAACTGCGGATCATGGCGCACGTTTCCGGCGATGCAGGATTGATCGATGCATTTAACAACCACGAAGATATCCACTCTTCTACGGCTGCAAAGGTTTTCGGCGTCGATCAAAAGGATATTACAAGGGAGATGCGGCGCAAAGCAAAAGAGGTGAATTTCGGTATCATGTACGGCATCGGTCCGTTCGGCTTAGCTTCGCGACTCGATATCTCACAAAGCGAAGCTAAAGAGATCATCCAAAAATATTTCGAGCGTTTCCCGAAAGTGAACCAGTATATTTCAGACACGATCGCTTCGGCACATTCGAACGGATTCGTTGAGACGTTAAAAGGAAGACGGCGGTATTTTCCGGATATCAACAACAAGAACCAAAACATCCGTTCGAATGCAGAACGGCAGTCGATCAATATGCCGATCCAGGGAACAGCGGCAGATATGATCAAAATTGCAATGATCAATATTCACCGCGAACTCAAAGCCAAAACGCTGAAGAGTAAAATGGTGCTTCAGGTACACGACGAACTGGTTTTTGACATAGCACAGGAAGAGGAATCTACTATGAGAAAGATTGTAGAGAAAGAAATGTGCGAAGCTATGCCGTTAGTCGTTCCGGTAGAAGTTGAGATCGGCTGCGGAAAGAATTGGCTGGAAGCGCATTAGCATTGAACCGACGATTGTACCAAAACTAAAAACCCAAATCTTCTGTGATTTGGGTTTTTAGTTCTTAACTGATTCTTTTCTCTTTTCTCCGGAACAGCATCAGCACACCAAAGAGAATAATGGCAACAGGCCAATATTGACTGATCGCTTCTTTCACATCGCTGGGATACAGATAGCCGATCTCCGTCATCATAAATGCTATTCCCAGACCAATGAAGATCACTGCGGGAAGAAGAAGATGAAAATCTTTGAAATTGTACAGGAACAGCATCACAAATGCAAGACCGAATGCCATAAGAAATCCCGGCACATAGATATATGCTGAATTTTCGATCAGTTCATACTTTCCCAATAAGAGCAGTATCCCTGAAAAAAAACACAAACTACCGAAAAACAATGACTGGCGAACATTCGTTAAAAATGAACGGATCACCATAGCAGCCCCATAGGCGATCAGACCGAAGAGCAAGAGTGACGGTCCATCAATTCGAACGATGTGCAATTGGCGCAATAGTAAACCTACTCCAACGACAACAAGAATGATCCCAAAAAATGGTATACGATTGAGTTGTTGTTTATCCATCATGATACCCTCGCATTGAAGATATGGTCATACGGAACAATGATAGCGATCAACACATAGAGAACCAATCCTGCGCCGAAGGATGCAAGGCACAAAACAACATATAACATCCTGATCAGGCTGGAATCAATGCCAAAGTACTGCGCAAGTCCGCCGCACACACCAAAGATCTTTTTATCGGATGACGACCGGCGATATTGCCGGTACGATCGTGCCTGAGATGAATAATCCGATGATGTTGCCGACGGTTCCCCTTCTGTCGTTTCATTTTTGGTTTGTGTCTGGGTCTGACGGTAATAAATTATAGCCATGCCAAGAATGATCAACAATACTGGAAAGACATACTCAAAGGCATCTTCAAAAAAATTGAACACATGAAAAATCTGCATATTCGCAAGAAGCGTTAATACCCCTATGACCACGAGAGCAATGCCAAACCAATTCCGTACCGTTTCATTTTTAGGAGAAGCTGGTGACGTTTGCTGCTCGACAGGAATATCTTGAATCATCAGCGGTTTTTTGGGAACGATAAATATAGCCGCAAGGTAAAGAACTACACCTGTTCCGCCGAAGAGTACCATCAAGATGAATAAAATGCGGATCACAATCGGATCGACGTCAAAATATTCTGCAACGCCGCCGCAAACACCCGCAAATACTTTATTGGTGCGCGAACGGTACAATTTTTGGTTGTTCATTTTTGCTCCTTTGTCTGACTAAGATTGTTACGGCATTCCGGACAATTAGTTGCGACAACGAATAATCTCTTGTTCTGTAACAATAAATGATACAGGAATATCGGTTTTTTCGACGGGAACCTCATGAATAAGCTGAAAATCATAGGCCAATGCGATCGTGGGCAGATGGAGATCTTGAAGGAATCGGTCGTAGATACCCGCTCCAAATCCCAATCTGTTCCCTTTTCTGTCCACGGCAAGCGCAGGTACCACAATAACCTGCAGTTCAGAAACCGGAACGGGCCGGCACATTTTCGGTTCAAGTATGCCGTAAGCGCCTCCGACAAGTTCGCTCAACGAGAATAGTTCCGAATGCTTCATTGTCTTGGTCGCTTTGTCGGCGATGGGAACAACAACGCGCTTCCGTTGTTTCACCAGCACACGGATCAGTTCGTGGGTATCGACTTCATGGTTCTTCGACGAAATATAGGTGTGAACAACATCGGCCCGGAAGAAATCCGGCAGTGACAGCAATTGCTCCACGATCTGTTTTGAACGCTGCCGCACTTCGTCTTTGGAAAGCGCCTGGCGTTGTAATTTTAATTCCTCACGTAACGCTGTTTTACTTATCATAGAACACAGACAAAAATTCTTTCATAAATAAAAAGTCCCGCTCAACGAGTCATAGACCGCGGCGGGACGGACTGTACTTTTCAATCAACCTACACTTCCATAATTTCTTTTTCTTTTATTGCCAGAAGATTATCGATTTCTTTAATGTATTTGTCGGTATACTTCTGAACTTCTTGTTCACCGCGTTTACGGTCGTCCTCCGAGAAATGTTCTTCTTTTTCGGATTTCTTCAATTGTTCATTCTCATCGCGGCGTACATTACGGACGGCGACCTTCCCTTCTTCTCCGAATTTTTTCACCAGTTTTACCAGTTCCCTGCGCCGTTCTTCATTCAGCATCGGAATCGGAACCCGGACGATCTTTCCGTCAACACTCGGATTCAATCCAAGATTCGAAGCGATGATTCCTTTTTCGATATGCTGCAGCATCCCCTGATCCCACGGTGTCACAGCAAGCATATGGGCGTCCACAACACTGACCGATCCGACTTGATTGATCGGCATCATTGTACCATACGCATCAACTTTTACCGTATCCAGCAGAGCGGTTGTCGCCTTGCCGGTCCGGATCTTTACCAACTCATGCCGTACGCTTTCCACAGCTTTTTGCATTCGCGTATCGCAATTTTTCAGTATCTCTTTTAACTGCATAAAGCACCTCCGATGTTTAATGTTATGACAACGATGGAGCAGATTCCATCACTTTTGTGCCTACGTTCTCTCCAATGATGAGTTTCAGGAGATTATCCGTGATGTTCATATTGAAAACTCCTATCGGCAATTTATTCTCTTTGCAGAGAGTAATTGCCGTCATATCCATCACTTTAAGATTCCTTTTGAACACATCATCGTAATTGATCAGTGTAAATTGCTTCGCCTGCGGATTCTTTTCCGGATCGGAATCATAGATGCCATCCACACGCGTCCCTTTGATGATGATATCCGCCTCTATTTCAATTCCACGAAGCACGGCGGCCGTATCGGTAGTAAAATACGGATTTCCTGTCCCTGCTGCAAAAATTACGATACGATTTTTTTCCAGGTGCCGAACGGCTTTACGTCGGATATACGGCTCGGCAATTCGGGCCATATCTATGGCTGTCTGGCAGCGTGTGTACATACCATGGTGTTCCAGCGTGTTTTGCAGCGCCAGGGCATTGATCACCGTTGCCAGCATACCCATATGATCGCCGGTCACTTTATCGATGCCGTCGGACGAGTTCTCGATTCCGCGGTAGATATTTCCCCCGCCGATCACAATGCCGATCTGCACTCCAAGGCTGTGGATCTTTTTAATTTCTTCCGCATACTGTCCCAGGATCTTGGAGTCGATGCCGAATTCCAGATCGCCCATTAATGCTTCACCGCTCAACTTAAGAAGTATCCTTTTATATTTTGGCACTGCCATATGTCTCCCCCAATAAAAAGAAAGGTCTCAAATGAGACCTTTCAGATATTAATTCATCGATTCGCCAAGTTGAAATCTCTTGAACTGTTTCACGGTGACATTCGGAGAAAGGAGGTCTTTTACCGCCTTTCCGGCGTCTTTAATGAAACTTTGTTCAAGAAGAACAACTTCCTGATAATATTTTTCCAGGCGTCCATTCGCAATCTTCTCAGCGATTTGTTCCGGTTTCCCCTCGTTCTTCGCTTGAGTGCGGTAGATCTCAATTTCCTTCGCAATCAATTCTTTGGAGACATGCTCTCTGGAAACCACGATCGGACTCATCGCTGCAATTTGCATGGCTATATCGCGAGCCAGCGTTTTGTTCGCAGGATTCATCTCGGCACCAAGTTCAACGATGACACCTAATTTTGCTCCCATATGAATATATTGCTGCAGGAATCCGGCGTCGGTGTTCAGATCGAAGATGCGTCGGATTTCCAATTTTTCGCCGACCTTGCCGATCAAATCTGAAAGTGCCACCGCAACGGTTTTTGCACCGGGATGCGGCATTGCGAGCAGCTCCTCAACCGTCTTCGGAGATTTTTCGAAAACGATCTGGGCAATGGATTGTGCAAACGACGTAAAATCTTCGCCGCGTGCAACAAAATCCGTTTCACAATTCACTTCAACAAGAATTCCGTGTTTACCGTCTTCAGAAATTCTTGCAACGATCGTGCCCTCATTGGCTGCTTTATCGGCTCTTTTCGCCGCCGTTGCCGCACCCTTTTTACGAAGCACTTCTATCGCCGTTTCCAGATTTCCATTGGATTCATCGAGCGCTTTTTTACAATCCATCATCCCTGCGCCGGTCTTTTCGCGCAGTTGTTTTACCATTTCACTAGTGACTGCCATAATTATGCTTTGTCCGTTTCTTGTTGTGGTCGTCGGGGTCGTCGTTCACGACGATCGTGTTTATCATTCTTTTCTTGTTTTTCCGCTTCCTCTGATTCCGGTGCGGTCTCAACCTTACGTGCGTTTCCTTCTACGATCGCATCAGTGATCACGCGCGCGATCAATTGGATCGATTTTAACGCATCGTCGTTCGCCGGAATGATATAATCAATTCCATCGGTATCGCAGTTTGTATCGACCATCGCAAACACCGGTATGCCAAGACGATTGGCTTCCTGAACAGCGATCGTTTCTTTTTTCACGTCAACGATGAATAATGCGCCCGGAAGGCGTGTCATATCAACGATGCCGGAAAGTGATTTTTGCAGTTTTTCTTTTTCGCGTGAAAGGAACAGAGTTTCTTTTTTTGTGATCTTTTCAAACGTTCCGTCTGTCTCCATCTTTTCGATGTTCGTCAGCCGTTTTACGCTCTTACGGATGGTTGTAAAATTCGTCAACATTCCGCCGAGCCAGCGATCGGTTGCATAGTACTGATGACCGCGTACTGCTTCCGCCTGAATAACTTCCTTGGCTTGTTTTTTTGTACCGACGAAAAGCACTTTCTTTCCTTCAGCAACGACATTGGAAATGGCAGTCGCCGCTTCTTCGAGAAGAGTCTGTGTTTTCTTAAGATCGAAAATGTGGATGCCGTTCCGCTCCATAAAAATATATGGACGCATTTTTGGATTCCAACGGCGGGTAAGGTGACCGAAGTGGGCACCGGCAGAGAGTAATTCCGCGAGTTCTACACGAGGCATAGTGTTCCTTTTATTTGGTTTGTGTTCTTCTACTTCTTTCATCTTGATGCAGAGTTCCGCAGTGCGAAACACCGCTGCATCAATCCGGAAGTATGTTTGATTTAGTGAAACTTAATCTCCCGGTATCGAAGAATATCGGGAGATTGGTACAACATTTTAACGTTTGGAGAACTGGAATCTCTTACGTGCTTTTTTCTGACCGTATTTTTTACGTTCGACCATACGGGGATCACGGGTCATAAGACCATTCTTGCGCAGCACCGGACGATTCTCTTCGCTGATCTCTACCAATGCACGAGCAACACCGAGGATCACTGCGCCAGCCTGACCTGATGGTCCGCCCCCTTCTACATTCACATTCACATCATACTTCCCAAGCGTGTCCGTTATCGAGAACGCTTTGGTGATTGAGTTACGATGTGTTTCGAGCGGGAAATAATTTTCAAATTCACGGTCATTGACAGTGATTTTTCCTGAGCCGTTCTTTAAGAACACACGGGCTACCGAAGTTTTGCGGCGACCGACTGCGTTGATCATTTGCTGCATGGAGGTCCTTCTTAATTGAATTCGATGATTTCTGGTTTTTGTGCGGCATGCGGATGTTCCGTGCCGGCATACACTTTTAATTTTTTGATGATCTGACGTCCGAGTTTCGTATGCGGTATCATACCTTTCACGGCATGTTCAATGATACGTTCCGGATGATTCTTCAGCACATCTTTAAACTGCTGGAACACTGCTCCGCCGGGATATCCTGTGTAATGGAAATATTCTTTCAACTCTGTCCGTTTTCCAGTCACCTTCACTTTGTCAGCATTCACCACGATGACAAAATCGCCCATATCTGAATTGGGTGTGAACTGCGGTTTATGTTTTCCGCGCAGAATGTGTGCAACGCGTGAAGCGATCCGGCCCAATGTTTTTCCATTGGCGTCAACAACAAACCATTTTTGCGGAATATCGCCTTCTCTAAAAAATGTAGTACTCTTATCAACAAAAGCCACGTTTATCTCTCCTAAAAAATTATGCCTGAATTATAGGGAATAAATATATGCTTTTTCCGAGGAAAAATCAATAGTTATCCAAAACAAAGTTCATCCCGGAGTATTGCTTGCATTTCATTGATCACATCGTTACTTTTTTGCAGATTAATAGAAATGGAGACCGTATGAACGCAACAACATTATCGAATTATATTGCAGGAACATGGCAAAATGGCAAGGGCGGCAAGACATTACCCGTTGAAAACCCATCCACAGGCGAAGTTATTGCCTATGTCCCTCTTTCGGGAGCACATGATGTTGATGCAGCCGTGAGCGCAGCGGATAAGGCCCTCTCCGGTTGGTCATCTACACCGATTAAAGAACGGGTTCAGATCTTCTTCCGGTACCGGACATTGCTGGAAAAACATTCTCAGGAACTGGCCGAACTCATTCATAAAGAAAATGGAAAAATTCTCGGTGAAGCAATGGCAGAGATTGAAAAAAGTATTGAGTTGACGGAGTTTGCCTGTTCAATGCCGCAACTGGTATCCGGTGAGATTCTTGAAGTGAGCCGCGGTGTTGAGTGCCGCATCGACCGTTATCCTGTCGGAGTCGTTGCATGCATCACGCCGTTCAATTTCCCCGCGATGGTGCCGAATTGGACAATACCGAATGCGCTCGTTCTTGGAAATACAATGGTGCTGAAACCTTCCGAACTTGTTCCTTTGAGTTCGTGCAGATTAGCCGAACTGTTGAAAGAAGCAGGACTGCCGGACGGAGTATTCAATATTGTTCATGGCGGACAAGAAACTGTCGAAGCGCTTTGCGATCACCCGGGAATTCATGCCGTCACATTCGTCGGATCTACGAAAGTTGCCAAGATCGTTTATCAGCGCTCAACAAACAAATTGAAAAGAGCATTGTGTCTTGGCGGAGCAAAGAATCATCTTATCGTTATGCCGGACGCGCACGAAGAGATGACCGCATCGAATGTTGCAGCGTCGATGAGCGGATGTGCAGGACAACGTTGCATGGCTGCGTCAGCTATGGTGGCTGTCGGATCCGTAGACCACATCATCGCAAAACTGGTGGAAGAATCGAAGAAGATCATCCCCGGAAATAATCTTGGCGCAGTAATCTCAAAAGCTGCAAAAGAAAGAATCGAGCGTTATATCACAGAAGCTGAACAACAAGGAGCAACGATACTTCTTGACGGACGCGGAGTAAAAGTTGCGGGAAAAGAAAACGGATATTATGTTGGTCCTACGGTGATCGATAATGTAACGCCGGAGATGAAAATTGCAAAGGAAGAAGTGTTCGGACCCGTGCTTTCCATTATGCGCGCGAATGACGTTGATGAAGCATTGAAAATTGAGAATGCAAATCCGTACGGAAATGCCGCATCGGTCTTTACGCAAAGCGGCGGGATCGCGCGGTATGTTGCAGAGCATGCCAGTGCTGGAATGATCGGTGTGAATATCGGAGTTCCCGTTCCCCGTGAGCCGTTCTCATTCGGCGGATGGAATGAATCAAAATTCGGTTCCGGAGACATCACCGGAAAAAGTTCGATCGAGTTCTTTACTAAACCGAAAAAAACTACGACCAAATGGAACGCCGAAGCGAGAAAGAACTGGATGAGTTGAATGAATAAGATAATCTAATTCTATCTCGATATCAGTTGGCGGCATCCAAACCGTACATCCGGAATGGTTATAGCTTCTTATCTCTGCACAGAGCTGTTGAACAATTTCACTTTCATCATTCCGACATAGACAAGAAACGCTGCAATAAATCCCACAAACCATGCATAGCTATAGAGATGCATGAAGAACGAACCAACCATTGCCGGATCGATCACAGAAATTGTTCCAAGAAAACCGGGAATATTTGGAATAACTCCTACGATGAGAGCAACAACTGCCGCGCTATTAAATCCCTTAGTATACGTATATTCACCGTTCGTACGGTAAAGATCCTGAACGTTCAGATTTGTCTTCCGGACAACAAAATAATCAGCGATCAATATTCCGCCTATCGGTCCGAGCAGCGCTGAATAACCGACAAGCCAGGTAAAGATGTAGCCGCTCGGATCAGCGACAAGTTTCCACGGCTGGATCAGGATACCAATTATGCCAGTGATCAATCCGCCGATCCGAAACGTGATCTTCGATGGCCAAATGTTGGAAAAATCGTTTGCCGGACTTACAACATTTGCAGCAAGATTCGTTGCTAATGTTGCGAGGCAGAGTGCGAACAAGGAAACTGCAAGGACGATGGGATTGGTGAACTTGGTTATCAAAATAACCGGATCCCATATCGGAAATCCGCCGAAGATAACGATGGTTGCCGATGTTACTGCAACACCGATAAATGCATACAATCCCATTGTCAACGGCAAGCCAAGTAATTGTCCGAGCATTTGACTCCGTTGCGTCTTTGAATACCGTGTGAAGTCAGGAATATTGAGTGATAAAGTTGCCCAAAAACCGATCATACCGGTAAGCGAAGGAAAAAATACCATCCAAAATTGTCCTTCTTTGATTCCGCCTGGTGCAAACTGCGACGGCTGCGAAAGCATCGGACCGAATCCGCCGGCCTGCTGATACGCCCACCCGAGCAATACTAATCCAAGAACAATTAATAGAGGTGCTTTGATATCCAAAAGAAAACGTATGGAATCGATTCCCTTATAAATAACAAACATGTTGATGCTCCAAAAAAAGATAAAGCATCCGAACTGTGCTATGTTGATTCCGGCAGACCAAACAGGTAATGCATCCCACGCAGGGATGGAAATTGTAATAATTTTGTAGATGGCCCAGCCGCCGATCCACGTTTGGATTCCGAACCAACCGCAGGCAACAAACGCTCGCAGAAGTGCAGGAATATTCGCACCATGAACGCCGAACGATGCGCGGCAATAAACGGGAAATGGAATTCCATATTTTGTTCCGGCATGTGCGTTGAGGATCATCGGAACCAGGACAATAAGATTTCCGAGAAATACCGTTATCACCGCTTGGTACCAATTCATTCCTTCAGCGATCAATCCAGACGCAAGCATATAGGTTGGAATACAGGCCGACATTGATATCCACAGTGCGGCTATGTTATACGTCCCCCATTTCCGTTCTGCCTTCGTCGTCGGAGCCAGATCGTGATTGAGAAGCGGACTGTTCCCGACTGATATCAGATCAGTCTCGACGATTTCTGCTGAAAAAAGTGTTTTCATAGATCCGTTTATATTGTGGCTGAAAAAATGATATTCGATGTCCTCGATTTTATCGTTTGGTCAAAAATATTTCCCAGTGCTTTATTCGCGGCGAAATAAATATGCCGTGTATCGATGAAAAAGATATACACGGCACAAGTACAGTTTCAATTAATTAAAGTTGTTGTTTCCCAAATATTGAGATGCTTCGACGCGTCCCGATTGTAAAACATCGGGACTTGCTCAGCATGACTTATCTTATTTAATTTTAAAATCTTATTATATTGAAACGGCACTAGTAATTAGCGGATAAAAATGACCCATGAAACCTAAATCATTCCATTGACTTTGTTTCGTTTTACAAATTTTCCATATCCGGGTTTCACGTTGATTTGGTTGTTCTCAACCGCAACCTGACCGCGCATCAATACTGATTTCACCTTTCCTTTTATCTTCCATCCTTCGTATCCGGAATAGTCCACATTCATGTGATGCGTCTTGGCCGACAGCGTATGCTCTTCGTTCGGATCGACAATGATGATATCCGCGTCTGAACCAACAGTCACACATCCTTTTTTCGGGAACATACCGAAGATCTTGGCAGCATTGGTTGACGTAACCTCAACGAATTTATTGAGGGATATCCGTCCCTTATTTACACCTTCTGAAAAGAGCAATTCCATTCTGCTCTCAATACCGGGAGCACCGTTCGGGATCTTGGAGAAATCATCTTTGCCCATCAACTTTTGTTCCCATGTGAACGGACAATGATCCGTGGCGACGACCTGTACTGTTCCCTGATTGAGTGCACCCCATAATGCTTCCTGATCTTTTTTCTGGCGAAGCGGCGGAGACATCACCCATTTTGCTCCTTCAAAGTTCTGTTCGTAGAGCGATGCGTCGAGAATCAGATATTGGATGCAAGTTTCACCGTACACTTTTTGGTTTCGCTGCGCAACACGGCGCACCTGATTAATTGCACCTTCACACGTCATATGAACGATGTATGACGGAACTCCTGTGTAGTACGCCATATCGGAAAAGCGTCCGGATGCTTCTGATTCTGTAATCTCAGGCTGGGAAAGATAGTGATAGACCGGCGCTAATTTCCCTTCCGCACGATGCTTGGCGACAAGAAAATCGATCACATCTCCATTCGTGGCATGCACTGTAACCATGCCACCCTGTTTCTTCACTTCCTGCATCAGTCCTACCATTTGGCGATCGTCGATCATCAAGGCACCTTTGTAAGCCATAAAAGTCTTAAAAGAGGTGATCCCTTCTTCGTTCACCATTTTGGCAATTTCCGCTTTTGTACTTTCATTGAAATCAGTCACCGCCATATGGAATGAATAGTCGCACGCGGCTTTTCCGTTCGATCTTCCCTGCCACGCTTCAAGCGCGTTGTATAACGATTTGCCCTGGGTCTGCAGAACAAAGTCGATCACCATTGTTGTTCCGCCGAACAGTGCTGCGCTTGTACCTGTAGCGTAATTATCGCATGAGAATGTACCCATGAACGGCATGTCGAGATGAACATGCGGATCGATACCGCCGGGCATGACAAGTTTCCCTGTCGCATCAATGGTCTTATCCGCTTTTACCTGAAGATTTTTTCCAATGAGGGAAACAGTCTCTCCTTCTACGAAAATATCGGCTATAAAATCTTCATCTGCAGTGATGATTCTTCCATTTTTGATTAATACTGACATAATGTGCTCCTGATTTTTTAATGAACGTCTATTCCGTGTTTGTGTTGGAATTTGCGAAGATCTTCTATCGATAGAGGCTGAGGAAGTTCTTTCACCAATTCGTTCCATGTTTTTGACTGAGCGCCGTTATCCTTTTGAACCATCGTGATACAATGATCAACCGGGCAGACGATGTAACACAAGCGGCAGCCGACACAATCCGGCTCACGAACGGTCGGCTGTTTCTTCCCTTTCTTCTGATGTAGATCGATGCACTGATGAGCGGTATCTTCACAGGCGATATAACAAAGATTGCAGTGGATGCATTTTTGTTCGTCAATGTGTGCAACATGTTTGGAAAGAAGGTTCATATCGCCGAAGTTTGCAATATTCGTCAATGCTTTTCCGCGGATCTGGTCCAGAGACGTATATCCTTTTTCTTCCATCCAATTGGTCGTTCCGTCGATCATATCCTCAACGATACGGAATCCATAATGCATCACTGCCGTGCATACCTGAACACTTGTTGCGCCAAGCAAAATAAATTCAAGTGCATCTTTCCAGTTTGATATTCCCCCCATTGCAGAAATGGGCAAATTGATCTCCGGATCCCGTGCAATTTCGGAGACCATATTGAGCGCGATCGGCTTAATTGCCGGACCGGCATAACCGCCGTGTCCTCCTTTTCCTCCGCGAGACGGTTCAATTTGGAACGTATCAAGATCCACGCCGATGATCGTATTGATCGTATTGATGAGCGAGATCCCATTTGCTTTCCCTTTCTTTGCCGCGCGACCGGGGAAACGAATGTCCGTTACATTTGGAGTGAGTTTAACAAGAACCGGTATGGTAGAAACTTCCGTTACCCATTCTGTGATCATTGTGCAATATTCCGGAACTTGGCCGACGGCGGAACCCATGCCGCGTTCGCTCATCCCGTGCGGACAACCGTAATTCAACTCGATACCGTCAGCACCCGCATCAATCGTCCGTTTGACAATATCATGCCATATTTTCCGATCGGATTCTACCATCAACGAAGCAACGATCGCTCTGTCCGGCCATAATCTTTTCGTCTCGGCGATCTCTTTCAAATTGATTTCGATTGATCGATCACTGATGAGTTCAATATTGTTCAGACCGATGATCTTCTGTCCGTTGAAATCAACAGCAGCATAGCGGTTGACAACATTCATCACCGGTGCGCCGATCGTTTTCCATACGGCACCGCCCCAACCTGCTTCGAATGCTTTGCAGATCTGATATCCTGAATTCGTCGGCGGTGCTGAGGCAAGCCAAAACGGATTGGGTGATTTTATTCCTGCACAGTTAATGCGTAAATCGACCATAGGTTCCTCAAAAATTATTTTTTCCTGAAAATGAAATTATGGATACCGTACGCCGCACGTTTTCCGTCAAACGCAGCATTCACAACTTCTTTTCCGCCGTTGATACAATCGCCTCCGGCAAAATATTTAGGATTCGATGTTTGGTACGATTTTGCATTAACAACCACCATGCCGTCTTTGATCTTCAGTTTTGGAATGGAGACAAGCAACGTCTCGTCGATATT
The DNA here is from genome assembly GCA_903958625.1 of uncultured Ignavibacteriota bacterium. Lineage (GTDB taxonomy): Bacteria > Bacteroidota > Ignavibacteria > UBA10030 > UBA8401 > UBA8401. The sequence continues at coordinate 46,791 of CAJBTU010000425.1, forward strand.
TTGCCCCACCGCTTTAATCACCATATCGACAGGGATCTTGAATTCAGAACGGGGTATCGTCTTCAATTTTCCATTCACGATCCGTGTTTCAAGACATTCCAATGCCTGCACTTTCTTTTTCCCGATGATCTTCTTCGGCTGTGCGTGGAAATAAAATGATATGCCGTCCCGTTTCGCCAGTTCGAATTCAAAGTCATAGGCGGACATCTGTTCACGGCCGCGTCGATAGACCATAAACACTTCTTCCGCCCCAAGGCGTTTTGCTTCTGTGGCAGCATCGATCGCCGTATTTCCGGCACCAATGACAGCAACGCGCCTGCCGACATCAACGGATTTCCATTTCCGTTTCGTAACATTCTCGACAAAATCGAGAGCGTTAACGACACCATTCATTTCTTCTCCGGAAATCTGCAGTTCTGCCGGCATTGGGAGTCCCACACCGATAAAGATGGCATCATGCGTTTTTTCCAATTTCCCGAATGAAATATCTTTCCCAACCCGAACTCCGGTCTTTATCTTGACCCCGAGACGTTTGATCATCTTCACTTCATTCAAACTGTCCTGCTGCTGCATTTTGTATGGTGCTATACCATGTGTGTCCAATCCGCCGGCAAGTTTGCTGGCCTCATAGATCGTCACATCGAATCCAAGCAGAGTCAATTCAGCCGCACATGCCAAACCTGCCGGACCTGCGCCGATAATGCCGACTGTTTTACCATTCTTCTCAGCAGGAGAGAACAATTGTGGCATCTTTTTTTCAACATACCAGTCCATAACATGGCGCTGAAGCTTGCCGATCTGGATCGGTTTTTCACCTTTACCGTGATACACACAGGCGCCTTCGCAAAGCACGTCCACAGGACACGCTTTAGCGCAGGTTAATGCTACCCAATTTGAAGAAAGGATCGTCTTAGCGGATCCTTTCATATTCCCAGTGGAGATCTTTTTGATAAATGTCGATATATCAATATGCGTCGGGCAGGCGGTCATACAAGGGGAATCGTAACAATAGAGACAGCGGTTTGCTTCCGCCAGCGCAGCAACATCGGTGAGAGCCGGTTTCAGTTCAGCAAAATTTGCTTCGTATTCCTTTGAAGTGAGTTTCGGAGCAACATTGTTCATACTGTTTTTCCTTCACGATTCAATACATCATGCAGTTACTAGTGCGTCGGCAATCGCCAATGCAGAATCCAAAGCAGCAATGCCGATATCGATCTCTTCCTTCGAAATGATCAGAGGCGGAGCGATGACAAAATGGCTCACCCATGCCTGAAGAAACACACCGTTCTTCATCATTTCCGCAGCAACTTTCTCCACAACAGACTGCACGCCGCTGACCTTATCCAGTTTCGTATTGAACGGTTCGCGGGTCTTCTGATTTTTGACAAGATCAACAGCCCAGAACAAACCGAGTCCGCGGACGTCACCGATGCATGGATGTTTTGTTTTCAGCGCATTCAGCTTTTCATTAAAATATCCTTCCAATTCTTTCGCTCTTACCACAAGATTCATTCTTCTCATTTCCGCAATAGCAGCAATTGCCGGAGCCAGCGTAATCGGATGTGCTTCATAGGTATGGCCGTGTGAAAAGAAGTTTTCATCGAAGAATGATGCGATCTTCATTGTTGTGGCACAGAGTCCAAGAGGAACATACGCTGCCGTGATCCCTTTTGCTGTTACGAGAATATCCGGTTTTACGTTCCAATGATCGACGGCAAACCACGTACCGGTGCGTCCCCAACCGCTCATCACTTCGTCGGCGATCAGCAAGACATTATGTGTATCGCAAATCTCACGGAGTCTCGGAAGATATTCGTTCGGCGGAATCAGCACACCGTTCGTGCCGACGATCGGTTCAATAAGAACTGCGGCGACATCACCTTCATTCTCTATCATGTGATTGATATACTCTACGCAGGCTATTCCGCATCCCGGATAAGTGTGAAGAAGAGGGCATTTATAGCAATTCACTTCCGGAGCAAATATAACGCCGGGTATCTTCCCGGCCGGTTCCATTGCCCACCGCCTCGGATCTCCGGTTGCAGCAATTGAACCCATAGTTGATCCGTGATACGAGCGGTACCGTGAAATGATCTTCGTCTTGCCGGTATACATCCGCGCAATTTTGAATGCCGCTTCATTTGCTTCGGTACCGGATGTTGTGAAAAAGAATTTTTCCAATCCTTCAGGAAGAACTTCCAAAAGCAGTTTACTGAGTTCAACGCGAACATCGGTCGCAAATCCCGGTGCGATGTATGCAAGTTTCTTTGCTTGCTCACCGATTGAGTCAATCACCGCCTGATTCTTATGTCCAAGCGTACAGCACATGAGCTGCGAAGAAAAATCGAGATAGCGTTTTCCGTTCGAGTCGATAAAATAACATCCTTCAGCATCGACAATATGAAGCGGTTTCCATCCTTTTTGTTTACGCCATGTTCCGTAGGTATATCGCGCCGTTAGTTCGACGATTTCCTGGGATGATAAAGTTGAGTTCATTAGCAAGGAACCTCTTTCCGATTTATATTCGACAACAAATCAATCCTTCAATTCTGTGATC
>CAJBTU010000426.1 GCA_903958625.1 uncultured Ignavibacteriota bacterium
AAGCTTATCCCGTCCTTTCAAGTGATCGAGTATTACCGGGCATATCTGTCGGGCAGGATGGGATGGGGAGCGATCAACGGACTGCTGATCATCTCCGGTGCGTTCGGACTGTTCAGCCGTGAGATCGTGCTGAAAGTGGGGGGATATAAACATGATACCGTCGGCGAAGATATGGAATTGGTCGTGCGGATGCACCGGTATTGTTTGGAGAACAACATTCCGTACAGCGTAGAATTCGTTCCCGATCCGGTCTGCTGGACGGAAGCGCCGGAAACACTGAAAATCCTCGGCCGACAGCGCAACCGGTGGCACCGCGGATTGCTCGACACACTGCTGATCCATAAGAAAATGTTGTTCAATAAGCGGTATAAAGTGCTCGGGCTTGTCAGCGTTCCGTACTTTGCGTTCATTGAATTGTTCGGTCCGGTAATTGAAGCGATAGGGTATGTTGCCGTCGGTTTGGGGTTCTATTTCGGCATGGTGAATGTGGAGATATTCACGCTCTTCTTTGTTGTCTCGGTCATCTACGGTGTAATGTTCTCGGTCAGTTCGGTTATTTTGGAAGAGATCTCTTTTCACCGCTATCCGCGTCCGCAGGACCTGATGAAATTGCTGGTGCTTGCTGTCGTTGAAAATTTTGGATACCGTCAGATAACGGTTTGGTGGAGGATAAAAGCGTTCTGGGATTATGCCCGCGGAGTACAATCGTGGGGCGCGATGACACGCGTAGGATTTAAGAAACAATAACGGCAAGACTTATATTATTATACTATAAAACTGCGAAACTATGTCTGCTCAGTCTGTGGTCGAAGGAATTTGGAACCGTTTGCTGTATCGCTCGCATCCGTTTGTGATGGTGAATGGTTTTGCGGCAGTATTATTTTTTCTGATCCGCGTGTTTGAACTTGTCTCGGTCATTCACGCTGTTCCGGAAGACGCTTCCCTTGGTTATCTCATTGTCATGGCCCTTGTTAACGATCTCCTTTTCTTTGGCTGTGCGATGTTCGTTCTTACACTGCTCTATTTTCTGATAGCGAAGGTTGCCAATGACGGTGTGGCGCTGCGCGTGCATTTGGCGCTGCTGCTTTTTCTTGTTTTCCTGTCGTTAGGAGTTTCAAAATATTTTACTGTTACACTGCTTCCTCTCAGTTCGGACTTCTACGGATATTCCTTGGGCGATATTCGTGAAACCGTCAGCGCCTCCGGCGGGATCAGTCCATTTCTTTTTATTGTCTTTGCTTTGATCGGAGTTATTGTTTTTTATCTCCCCGCTCTGGCGCTGAGATTTCCTTCGCCGAAATTCATCATGAAGGGTTTCTACGGACTTTGCGTTCTTTCGTTCCCGTTATTGTTCGTTTTTGAACCATCGCCGGAAGATTTCGGGAAAGAATTGGAATACAATATTGCCGAAAATAAGGCACTCCATTTTACGCGCGAGTCAATGCAGTTCTTTTCGCGCAAAATTTTTGGCGGCAGCGGGTATTCCGATAAGGAATATCCGTTCCAGCGCACGGCAGATTATAGCGATGTTCTCGGGAATTTCATGAATGTGCAGCGGGAGAAACCGAACATTGTCATTATTATTGTTGAAGGACTGGGAAGTTCGTTTGTGAACGGAGGGAACCACCAGGGATTCACGCCGTTCTTCGACTCACTTTCACGGCAAAGTCTGAATTGGAAAAATTTCCTCAGCACATCCGGACGCACGTTCGGCGTTCTTCCTTCGCTGACAGCATCATTGCCGTTCAGTGAAAAAGGGTTCATGGAACTGGCATCGGACATGCCCGATCACCGCTCTCTGTTCACGCTGCTGGAACAGAACGGTTATCGGTCGTCATTCTATTATGGCGGACGGATCAATTTCGACAAGATGAACATCTTTCTTGAACGTCAGCAGATCAGAAATATCATCGATGAAGGGGATTTTCTTCCGCCGTATGAAAAGTCCCCGCCAACAGAAGCCGGGTTTTCGTGGGGATATGCCGATGACGATCTCTTCAAACGCTCGCTGCAGGACATTAACGAGGCGAATTTTGTTCCGCGCCTGGATGTGTATCTGACGCTTTCCACCCACGAACCGTTCAAACCGCCGCATTGGGAACTGTATCAGCAATTGTTCGAACAAATGCTCGACACGATGGATATGAGCGTGGAGAAGAGAACACAGTACGGACAATTTAAGGAGATCTATTCCGCACTATTATATACCGATGATGCTCTGCGGCATTTTATTGAAGCCTATAAAAAACGAAGCGATTTCAACAATACGATCTTTGTCATCACGGGCGACCACCGGCTGATACCGGTACCGGCGGACACGAAGATCGACCGGTACCGCGTACCGTTCGTTATCTATTCGCCGATGCTCAAGCATCCGGCGGAGATCCTTTCCGTTTCATCGCATGCCGATTTCGTGCCGACGATCCTCGGATTCCTAAAACAAAACTATACGATGAACCTTCCCAAAGAATCCCATTGGATCGGAACATTGATGGATACCGTTAGGGAATTCCGGAATAACCGCGCACAGGCATTCATGCCGTTCAAAGGAGAGATCTCGGATTATCTGGACGGAAAATATTTCCTTTCCGGCGGCCGTCTGTTCGAAGTATTTAAGGGTTTGAAGATCAATGAGATCCAGAACGACAGTATCCGAAAAATTCTGGATACGAAGCGTTCCGCCTTTGTATCGCTGTGTAATTACGTCTGTCTCTCGAACAAGATCTATCCTTCCGAAAATTTAAAACGATTTACGGCCGCTTCAACGAACGACGATTCATTGTTCGCGGCGATCGACCGGATGGAGAAGAACAGCGATCAGTTGTTCATTGCCGCGCGCGATACCGCATTCAAAGGATTTCACGAGGAATCACGCGGAATATGCCGAAGGCTGCTTGCCATCAATCCCGATTATCACGACGTGCGGACGTTGATGGGAAGGACATTCGCCTGGGATCATCGGTATGCCGATGCAACCGAAGCCTTCACCGAAGTGATCCGCCGTTCCCCGAATTATTCTGATGCATATTTCGGTCTTGCGCAGGTCGATTACTGGTCCGGGAATCCCGATGCAGCGTTGAAACATGCAACACATGCCGTCGATCTTCTTCCCGAAAATATTTATGCTCGTGTATTGAAGGCAAAGCTATTGTTCGAAAAAGGAGAGAACGCCGATGCCGGACGGGAAGTGAATGAAATTCTCAAACGGTCTCCGCAGCTTGCTGAAGCGAAAGCGTTGGAACAAAAGATCGCCGGTGCAATAAAAAGACGATGATCCGTCCGCTGTTTTCCTGGTCACGATGTATTGCATGAACATGTTCTTTATTATTTCAGTGTGCAATTATGAAAATTAAACTTGTCATTCTTTTTATGATGCTGACGGCGGTGCAATTCGTCCCGGCGCAGACATCGTTGGATTCGCTCGGCGCCGAAGAATTGTTCCGGCGTGCGCGCGATCTTGCCTTCAACAGCCGGCGCGATTCTGCGCGAGTTCTGCTGAAACTGGCACTTCAAAAAAGTCCGGACTATGCCGATATCCGGATACTGCTGGCGCGGACCTATGCATGGGACGGGCGGAGAAACGAAGCGCGCGCAGAACTGAAGACTGTCCTGGAGGCAAAGCCGAAATATCTTGATGCGTATCTTGCGGCCGTTGATGTAGAAATGTGGGATGATAAGCTCGCCGATGCGCTGATCCTCTGTAACGCGGGTCTCCGCTTCAATCCGAACAGCGAGGAACTTTTGGTGAAACGGGTGAAGATCTACCGCGATATGAACAAGGATGTTGAGGCATTGTTCACCCTTTCCATATTGGAAGATCTCAACCGGTCGAATCCGAATATCGTTCCGCTGCGTGAATCGATCAAGACAAAAACGCTTCTTAACAGCATCAGTGTTTCCTATGCGTACGACTGGTTCACCACCACGCGTTACGATCCGCGGCACCAGTACACGCTGCAGTATTCACGGGTCACGCCGTACGGTTCGGCAATGATGAAGGTGAACAGTTCCCGCCGGTTCGGCAACACTGGGTATCAGCTGGAAGTGGAGGCATATCCGAAGATCGTCAGCGGCATCTATGCGTATACGGAATACGCTTATTCATGGACAAAGAATTATCCGAAACACCGTTTTGGACTTGAACCGTTCTTCAAACTGCCGGAAAGCTTCGAGGCATCAGTGGGAACAAGGTTTCTGTTCTTCAGTTCAAGTCCGGTCGATATCTATACCGCCTCGGTGGGATATTATTACGGTGATTACTGGTTCTCACTTCGAACGTATGTCACGCCCGGTACGGTCTCGCTTTCCCGTTCATTATCATTTACCGTTCGGCAATATTTCGGCGGAGATGGAACGTATGCATTCATCAAAGGGGGAGCCGGATCGTCGCCGGACGAGGATCATTACATCGACACATCGGGGACGAATATCAATCTGTTGAAATCGCAAAGTGCGGGAACCGGATTCCAGTGGGTGATCGATATGACCTCTACGCTGGATCTGTCGATGGATTACAAATATGAAGAGGTCGTTCCCGGTTTTCTGGTGAACAATTATTCGGTCTCCGTCGGTTATAAATTTAAGTTTTAATATGTCCGACACACTTTCTCTTACGCCCATCGGTATCATCCGCACGCCGTACCAGGAAAAACAGCACGCACCGCGTCAGCCGGGTGTCGATAAGACATCCGTGATCGGCACCATCGAGTTGTATCCCGACAAGAATTTCGATCAGGCGCTGGAATATCTGAACGGATTCGAGCGTGTCTGGATCATTTCGTGGTTCCATAAGAATTCCGACTGGAAACCGAAAGTGCTTCCGCCGCGCAGCGGCAGAACCAAGCGCGGAGTCTTTGCCACTCGATCGCCACACCGGCCGAATCCCATAGGACTTTCGTTATGCAAATTGATCGATGTGAAGGGAAGGATCGTGCGCGTAGAGAATCCCGATCTGCTTGACGGTACGCCTATCCTCGACATCAAACCATATATCCCGTATGCCGAAGCGTTCCCTGATGCAGAAATCGGCTGGCTGGCAGAAGTGGAGAACACGGAAGAAAAACCGTATGAGGTCAGCGTTTCATTGAAAGCGGGCGAACAGGCGGAGTGGTTGAAACAGAACCACGGCATTCATCTGCTGGACCGGGCGGTCGACATCCTGTCGTTCGATCCGCTTCCGCACTCCTACCGCAGGATCATGAAACACGATGGGGGCGGATTTGTGATCGCCATAAAATCGTGGCGTGTGCTGTACACCATTACAGGAACGGATGTTTCCATCATTGAAATTCAAAGCGGTTACCCGAACGAGGTTGTCACTGCGCTTGATCCATCAAAAGAGACGCTTCACGATCAGCAGGCGCATTTGCAGTTCCATCAAACGTGGATGAAGTAATCCTTGCCGGGTATTTATCTGATTGCTGAAAAGCCGTATAATGCTTACTTTCAAAACGACAGATGGGTCGATACAATCTTCGCAATGGTAACATTATTGATCCGGCAGCAGCCAAGCAAACAGCTGTTATAATCGGAACCTGAACCTTACGGTGTGTTATGGACGGTAAAATTATTTATCGCGATACCTTGGTTGAAATCACGAATGATGCAATCCTTCTGAAGAAATATACCTTTCCCGGATTCAAAGACAGAACGATTCCATTCCAGAGGATAGAAAAGATCGAAGCGAAACGGCCGACGATATGGACGGGAAAATGGAGGTTCTTCGGCACGGGTGATATCCGCACATGGTTCCCGCTTGATAATGCAAGGAATACCAGAGAGACGATATTTATCATTACGCTGAAACATGAATGGTTCAGAAGCGGATTTACGGTTGAAGATTCTCATGCCGCACAAAATATCTTAAAAGAAAAAGGCCTTCTGCATTAATGGTGCGGACGATCAACGGACAGATCACTCATTTCATCCATCACGGATAAACTCTATGAAGAACATGCTCCTTGCCGCCGTCATTTATACTGCCGGCATCAATACTCTTTCTGCTCAGCTACTGGAGCGGTTTCACTTCTTTCCTGAATCAACATACATTTCGGCGTTCACCGCGGATGCTCATGCTCATCGAATGGTGGTTGAGAACATTGTGTTGACGAAAAACGAGCGGGCATCGATGGGTGGTCTGTTCCCGATCTTTGCCGTGGAAATGTTCGGAACAACCGCTCAGGCAAATCTTGGAGCATCGATCCATTTTGAACTGCATCCGATGGGACAAGCCCATGTCGTTTCCAACGATTACTATGTCGATTATCTTCTTCTTGATGTTCCGGTGGGCCAAAATTATTTTGCCCGGTTCGTCACCGGACACACCAGCCATCATCTCAGCGACAATTGGTACGAACGATTGAAACTGACGACGGCAGTCCGCTACTCCCGCGATTACGTTAAATTATTCTTGATCCGGGAAACCGGCGTGAACGACCAATTCTATCTTGGTGCCGATTATGCATACATTTTTACCGTCAATGGCTTACGGACCTTCAAGCGGTGGACATTGCAGACCGGCGGGAAAATATCGCTTGCCGAGTTGTATCCTCATTTCACCCTTTACGCAGCCGCCGATTGTAAAGTGCGCCAGGAAGCGGATTTTGCCGCAACCAATACGCTGCAACTGGGCATTGCAATGCCAATGCAGAAAGGGAAAATTCTTCGTGTTTCATATCAATACAGGACCGGTTTGGATGAACGCGGGCAATTTTATTTACAACACCGTATCATCAATACGTTAGGATTTTCCATCGAAATGTGATTTGTATCCCTGAATGTTTGCCGATGATTTATAAAGGCTCTATATTAGATAAGAAATTCACTCCAAACCCAATTATTTATACCCACTCTGACACGAATAAAAAAATGCGTTCTTTCCTTTCTGCCCGTATAATATTATTTCTTCTATTTTCCGCTATTGCCGTTTCACAGACGCGGCAGCTTGATTCGCTAAAGAAAGTACTTCCGACTGTCAACGGAAAAGCCCGGCTTGAAGTATTGTATGCGCTCTCCAATCAATTGGAAGGAATTGCTCCCAAACAGGCATTTGAATACGGCAGGGAAGGCGTATCGATCGCACAGGAATTGGGCGACTCCGCTTCGCTGGCAACACTCTATTCGTCCCTGGCGTACAGTTCCAGCGAACTCGGAAATTTTGCTCAATCACTGAAATATGGTTATCAATCGCTCGAAGTAAGCTCGAAGATTAAGGATAAGAAGAAGATCGCCAGCGCAAACAGCACGCTTGGCATCGCTTACGTTTATCTCGGACAGTACAGTAAAGCGCTTGAATATCATCTTGCTGCACTTCGTCTGCGTGAACAATTAAATCTCGTCATACCGACCGCGGCAACACTGAACAACATCGGAATTTTGTACCATAATATCGGTCAATATGATAAGGCAATTGAATATTACAAACGTGCGCAGGAACGCCACGGCTCTTCATTAAGCGATCTCGGCAGGGTGCACTATCTTACCAACATCGGATACTCCGAATTCAAGCGGGGAAATTATGATGTTGCTATGAAGTACCATTCGGACGCGCTTGCCATTGCGGAGAAATCAAATTATGCGGGGATGTTGGCGTATATCTATTTCAATCTCGGTATCATGCATTCCGAGAGACAGGATTATGGAAAAGCACTTGATTACCTTCACCGTTCGTTGAACAATTACGAAGAGCTTGGACAAAAGTACGGGATCGTGCAGCTTTTGAATGCACTCGGAACGGCATATTTTAAAACGGCACAATATGAAAAGTCGATTCAGTATCTCGATCGCGCCGTTCTTCTTTCGAAACAGATCAATGCGCCGGACCAGTCGAAGATCAGCTATGAGAACCTTTATGCTGTCTATAATAAAATCGGCCCGATGTCGGAAGCGTTCAAATTCTACCGGCTATTTTCAGAAGCGAAGGATTCGTTGTTTACTTCCAACGAATCGAAAAGGATCGCTGAAATTGTCGTCAATCATGAGATTGCCCAACAACAACGGGTCATAGAACTTCTTCAAAAGGAACATATGATCTCCGAATTGAACTTGGAAAAACAAGACCTTCAGGCTAAGGTACTGTTTGCCGGTGTCATATTGTCCATTGTGATGATGGGATATCTTGTTTATAACAATCGCCGGGCTTACAAGAACAAAAAAACGGTTGAACTAAAGAATGAAGAACTAAAAGCGTTGAACGAAGAGCTGCAGCAGAAAATGAGTGAGATACAGCTTCTTACCGGTCTGCTTCCGATCTGCGCCAATTGTAAAAAGATTAGAGACGACCAGGGGGGATGGGAACAGATAGAACACTATATCTCGAAGCACAGCGAAGTGAAATTCTCGCACGGCATTTGTCCGGATTGCATGAAAGCGCTGTACGGCGACGTAATGAGCAAATACAAGAAACCATAACAAGTATCTCACGAATCCCCGATCTTACAATATCCTTCGGAACAGAATAACATCACCATAGAGGGAATCGAGGTTCCATTCGGTCAATACTATTTTGTTGAACCGAAGATCCAATACGGCTATCTTTTGAATGTCACCAGCAAAGGAACATTATGAAACCTCTCTATTCCGTTCTTTTTCTCTCTTCCGTCGTCTTTGCCGAAATTCCGCAGATCATTCCCGCGCCGCAATCGATCATTGAAAAAAAAGTTCAGTTCAAGATCACCTCTGCGACAAAGATCGTCATCGGGGCCGACGACCAGGTGAAACAATTCATTGCCGAAAAGCTGAATGAAGAAATTACGCTGCAAAAGGGGACACAGCTGAAAATAACCGGGGAAAATTCCGTCCGCAAACTGACCTCCAATTACATCTTCATCGGGAAACCGGTAACGGAATATGGGAAGAAATTCCTTGCGGAACGGAAGGGAAAGCTGACGAAGGAGATGAAGGCCGAAGGGTATTTTCTGGATGTCGATCCGAAAGGGATCGTCATCATTGCGGAGTCGGACAAGGGATTGTTCTATGGTGTCATGTCTCTGATCCAGATGATGCGATTGGAGAAACGGAGCCTGGTGGTAAGCGGAGCGGCGATCCATGATTATCCGTTGCAGAAGATTCGCGGCATCACGGATGATATCAGCCGCGGACAGATATCGACATTGGAAAATTTCAAGAAGATCGTGAGTTACTGCGCGCGGTACAAAATGAATGTTTATTCTCCGTACATCGAAGATGTGTTCCAGTTCAGGAAACATCCGGAGATCGGAAAGAACCGCGGCGCATTAAGTGCGGCGGAATGTAAAGAACTTGATGCCTACGCCAGGCAGTATTTTGTCGAGGTCATTCCGATCTTCGAAACGCTTGGACACTGGGAAAACATCCTTCTCCAGTCCGGATACGCGAAATATGCCGAATTTCCCGGTGCACACACGGTAAATGTTTCGGATGAAAAGGTATATGCTCTGCTCGATGAAATGATCGGTGAGATCGCCGCCTGTTTCAGTTCGCCGTATTTCAATATCGCTGCGGACGAATCATGGGATGTCGGGTTGGGAGTGAATAGAGAGCGGGTGCAGAAAAGCGATCTTGCAACCGTACACGCCGAACATTACCAGCGGATTTTCGATATCGTGAAGAAACACGGAAAGAAGGTGATGATGTACGGCGATATCATTCTTGCCCATCCGGAGATACTGAAAAAAATTCCCCAGGACATTGTTATGGTGGACTGGCATTACGGTACGTCGTTCGACTATCCGAGTCCCGAGATCTTTAAGAATGCGGGATTTCCGTATGTTGTTTCGCCGGCCGTGTGGAATTTTACCGGACCATTTCCGAATTACCTTAATACATTCCTGAATATTCAGAACCTGAATGCGGATGGATTTCAAAACGGTTCTCAGGGAATACTTTGTTCCAACTGGAATGATTTCGGCGGTGAGGCGCTGCGCGAATTGAACTATTATGGATACGCCTGGAATGCCGAATGTGCGTGGAATCCTTTGACTGCGGATCAAGAGTCCTTCAATAAAAAATTCTTCGCTGATTTTTTCGGCACACAGGAGACCGGAAATATGCGGTCCGTGTATTCGCTGTTGAGCGATCCTGCCAATCAATACCATTGGTACGAACTGTGGCGTCATCCCATGCTGCCGAACCGCGACGATATGATCTGGGAAAAACGTCTTCCGCTGACGCAGAGGATGCAGAGCATCAATTCAACCATGCCGTTGGTGCTGGAACTTCTTGATGACGCATCGAAGACAATAACACGGAACAACGATCATCTGCAGTATCTTACGTTCGTTGCAAAACTGAATCTCTGGTTTGCGGCTAAGATCGAAGCGCAGGAAAAGATACGTCTTCTGCTGAAAGACACCGTGCGGTCGAGAAGTGAGATCGCAGGGCAAATATCATCGGTGAGCAGGAATGTCGTTGAAGGTCTGGCAAAGGTCAGGACGGAATTTGAAAAAGTGTGGCACACATCGAACAAGGCTCAGACGATCCAGCTTTTGCTGAACCGGTACGACCGTCAGGCGGCGTACTGGAATGAACTGACGGACAATGTAATGCGCGGTGATGTTGATCCGGCGATCAAAAGTCAATGGCTCTATCATCCCAAGGCAAATCCGAATGTGAAGGATTCGCTGCAGGTTCCCAAGGCATTCTTCCGCGCAACGTTCATCGCGGATAAAAATGTGAGATCGGCAATTGTGCAGCTGCTGGGCGACACCTGGGTGAAATTATCGGTGAACGGAAAAGCTGTCGGCGAAGTGGCCGCGCGCCGGTCGCTTTCATTAACGGTTGAGAACCAGCGCGCAAAGATCTTTGATATTGCACCGTTCCTGACCGATTCGGCGAATGTGATCGGTGTGGAGGCACAGAATTATCAGGAGAATGGTTCCGCAGGGATCAATGTTTACGGTGAGATTGTTTCTTCCGCCGGAACAACGAAGGTGCTTGCAACGGATAATTCCTGGGCCGTTTCCGACAGCGCTGCAACGGAATGGAATACCATCCGGTTCGATGCGAAGTCGTGGCTGCAGCCCCTTTCAAAAAAATATCCCGTTCCTGTCGTTGCCCCCAACCTTTCAACAGGCAGAACAAGCTGGTTTGAGCGGTAACGGAACGTTACCGTTCTTGAACCAATTCTTCATATTATGGAACATTTTTCGTATTATGTGGGACAAATTATGTGCGCCGCAACGCTTCGGACTGGCGACACTCTGAAGTTCAATAATTCATAATATTACGGTTGCCCGCGGTTTCCATCAGAGCAATTCAATCTATGCAAAACGAAGAGACAATCTCAGATATACGCATATCTCAAAAACCCATCGTGCGCTGGACGCTGATGTTTGCCGGGACCGTACTGGTCGGCATCGGGATCCTCGGCATATTCCTCCCGTTGCTGCCGACAACCATCTTCTTCTTAATGGCGGCTTGGTGCTATGCGCGAAGCTCGCGCCGGTTCTACGACTGGCTCCACCACAACAAATACTTCGGAAAACACCTGAAGAGTTACCGTGAAGGAAAAGGGATCACCCGTTCCTCAAAGATCTCTACAATTGTCATCTTGTGGGGAGGAATTCTTTACTCTATATTCGTAACGAATTCGCCGCTGATCCACATGATCTTGCTGGCGATCGCTATCGGAGTCACGATCCACATCGTCATGATCCCGACCCATAAAGAACAATAGAAAATCTCTCTGACATCGTTCAACCAAGGAGCACTATGAAAAAACTATTCGTGTTGCTGTTGATCTGTATTATGTGGACCTCTTCGTTCGCACAATCAACAGTGCCGCCGGAGGGGATCCGTAAGAATACTCCCGCTGTTCATGCACTGAAAAATCTCACCATCATTCAGTCGCCGGGAAAGAAGATCCAAAAAGGGACCATCATTATCCGCGACGGCGTGATTCAATCCGTTGGAGCAAATATTTCCATCCCGGCCGATGCGCGCGAATGGGATTGTACGGGATTGACGGCGTATGCCGGAATGATTGATCTCAACTCAGACTACGGTCAATCAAAATCAAAACCGCAGGGCGGACAACCGGAGCCTTCCCGCGGTTCGAATTACTGGAATGCAAATGTGAAAGCGGATTATTCCGTTGCCGATAATTTCCTTCCGGAAAAAGAGGGGGCGGAAAAACTTCGCGCCGCCGGTTTTACAACGGTGCTTTCCGTTCCGCTAAACGGCGTTTTTAAAGGACGCAGTGCACTGGTGAATCTTGGTGATGACCTGCCGAACACGCAGCTGCTGCGGTCGAACGTTTTTCAGCATGCGAATCTGGCTTACCAGAATTTCGGCGATGGATATCCCGGTTCGCATATGGGAACGATCGCCCTGATGCGGCAGACACTCATCGACGCAAAATGGTACGCCGATGCACAGAAGATCTATGCAAAGAATCCGAACCAGCCACGTCCGGATGACAACAAAACGCTTGCGGCGCTGGAAAATATTGTCAGCGGGAAACAGCAGCTTGTTATCGAAACAAATGATGAATTGAAAGCCTTGCGCGCAGAGAACATCGCGAAGGAATTTTCTCTGCAATGGATTCTTCGCGGCAGCGGCTATGAATATCGCCGCATTGAAGCCGTCCGTGCGCTGAACGTACCGGTCATACTTCCGGTGAATTTTCCCGATGCACCGAATGTAGAGACGCCGGAAGACGCCTTCAATACCGGCTATGAAGAACTTCGTCACTGGGATTATGCGTCGGAAAATCCTTCCCGCTTAAAGAAGGCCGGCGTAACAATCGCATTGACCGCGAATCAACTGAAGGATCCTTCAAAATTCCGCACGATGGTGAAGACGGCGATCGATTGCGGACTGAGTTCGGACGATGCGCTTGCATCCGTGACAACTATTCCGGCACAGATCGCCGGGATGGAGAAACAGCTCGGAACGATTGATGCAGGAAAGATCGCCAATATCATACTGACCGATGGAGACCTCTTTGCAGAAAAAACAAAGATCCGCGAGTCGTGGATCGAAGGGAACCGCTACGAAGTGAAGGCAGTTCCCATAGCCGATGTAAGAGGCTTGTGGAAATATTCTTTGAAACGGACCGATGCAAACATCGATACCGGATCGTTGGATATCACTGGGGAAATTGACGGCGTTGTGGTGAGCGTGAAAAAGGGATCGCATAAAGTAAAGGCAAATACGGCAACATTTTCAAAAAAACAATTCTCGGTTTCCTACGACGGCGATTCGCTCGGAACGTCGGGTGTTATCCGGCTGTCGGGTTCTGTAAACGATAATATCATTGCGGGTTTGGTCGAAATGCCGGACGGACAATCAGGCAGCTGGAGTGCCGTTCGTCTTAAGGTGTTCGAGGAAAAACCGGATACGGTTAAACCGTCTGTGCCGGTCTGTTCAACCAATGAACTTCTCTTTCCCGACGGAGCGTTCGGTCGGACGGAAATTCCAAAACAGCAGGATGTTCTTGTGAAGAACGCAACCATCTGGACGAGCGGTCCGCAGGGAAATCTTGAAGAGATCGATCTTTTCGTCAGTAAAGGAAAGATCGCAAAGATCGGCAAAGGTCTTACGGCACCGGCTGGTACGCGAATTATCGATGCAAAAGGAAAGCACGTTACGGCCGGTTTGATCGACGCTCATTCACATACGGCAATCTCCGAAGGAGTGAACGAAGCCGGACAGGCGATCACTGCCGAAGTCCGTATCGGTGACGTTGTTAATTCCGATGATATCAACATCTACCGGCAGCTTGCCGGCGGTGTTACCACGATCAATCAATTGCACGGCTCGGCCAATGCTATCGGCGGACAGAGTCAGACGTCAAAACTCCGGTGGGGAATGCTTCCGGAACAGATGAAATTTGAAGGAGCAATTTCCGGAATTAAATTCGCGCTCGGTGAGAATCCGAAACAGGCGAATTGGGGGGACAAATATTCCACCCGGTATCCGCAGACGAGAATGGGCGTTGAGCAGATCATCCGTGATGAATTCACCGCGGCCCGCGAATATGATAGAACGATGGCTGCGGCAAAAACGAATCCAAATCTTATCCCACCGCGGCGTGATCTGGAATTGGAAACGGTTGCGGAGATCCTGAACAGGAAACGGCTCATTCATTCGCATTGTTACCGTCAGGACGAGATCATGATGCTGATGAAAGTCTCTGATGATTTCGGATTCCAGATCGGAACGCTGCAGCATATTCTTGAAGGATACAAAGTTGCCGACGAAATGGCGAAACGCGGAATCGGTGCTTCGGCATTCAGCGACTGGTGGGCGTATAAATATGAAGTGGTCGATGCGATACCGTATGCAGGGAAACTGATGCACGATGCCGGTGTTCTTGTCTCCTACAATTCCGACAGCAATGAGATGGCGCGGCGATTGAACACCGAAGCCGCTAAAGCAGTGAAATACGGCGGACTGAGCGAGATCGAAGCGTTGAAATTCGTGACGATCAATCCGGCAAAACAATTGCGTATTGATAATCGTGTCGGGTCTCTCGAAATAGGGAAGGATGCAGATTTCGTTATCTGGAGCGGACATCCACTCTCGACCTACACCATCTGCGAACAGACGTGGATTGACGGAAGAAGATTCTTCGACCGCGACGACGATGCAATAATGCGGCAGGACATTCAAAAGAAAAAGGCGGAGTTGGTGCAAAAGGCGCTGAAGTCAAAGAAGAAAGGCTCCGGCTCACCGCCGGTGGTGCGCCGGCCGTCAAATTATTCCTGTCACGATGAGAACCACTCACAGACATTTGAGAACGAGGTGGGACAATGAGAACAACAATGAACAGCGGAAAGAAATCATCATTTGTAAAAAATATTTTTGATGGTATTGTGATAGGTGTTATCATATTCTCCTTAAGTCTTGTCAGTGTTCAATTGTCCACTGCTTCCACTCCCGTGCCGGCAAAGAAACAGGAGAAACCGATTGTGCTTACCGGCGGTACGATCCACACCGTCAGCGGCGCTATCATAGAGAACGGTATGATCTTGTTCGAGAACGGGAAAATAACGGCGATTGGAAAGGATATCACTCTTCCGGGAAATGTAGAAAAGATCGTCGTAACAGGTAAACACATCTATCCCGGTCTCATCAATCCGGCATCGAATATCGGGCTGAACGAAATTGAGGCGGCCCGTCCGACCGTTGACATCAGTGAAACAGGACGCATTAATTCTAACGTGCGCGCAGAAGTTGCCGTAAATCCGGAAAGCGAGCTCTTTCCTACCACACGCGCCAACGGTATCACAATCTCGCATGTGATGCCGGGCGGAAGTTTGATCGCCGGAAAAACTGCCATAATAATGATGGATGGCTGGACGGTTGAAGAAATGATGCTGAAAGCGCCTGGCGGATTGTATGTAAACTGGCCGAATCTCCGGATCAATCGTTCCCCGTTTTCGCGGCAATCGGAAGAAGAGCAGAAGAAAGCGATCGAAAGCGGCATCAATGAATTGCGTGATGCGTTCGATGATGCCCGGGCATATCTGAAAGCAAAAAAAGCGGACGGGGCTAACCATAATACCGATCTGCGCTGGGAATCGTTCACACCGTTATTCGAGAAAAAAATGCCGCTGATCGTTGGCGCCAATGAAGTGTCGCAGATAGAGTCAGCCGTGCAGTTTGCAAAAGAGCAGAATGTTGAGCTCATCATTCACGGCGGCCGTGATTCGTGGAAGGTGGCTGGTCTGCTGAAAGAAAATAATGTCGGTGTTATTGTTGAACCGGTTCACGATCTGCCGAACAGGCGGTGGGAAGAGTACGACAATCCGTTCACCGTGCCGTTGAAATTATACGAGGCAGGAGTTCTGTTCGCGATTTCCGGCGGCGGCAATTCTACCATGGCGGAACGGAACATCGGATTTCAGGCGGCGACTGCCGCATCATACGGATTGCCGAAAGAAGAGGCGTTACGGTCGATCACGATCAATGCCGCAAAATTGCTGCGCATCGATGCAATGGTCGGTTCACTTGAGGTTGGAAAAGATGCGACGCTCATTGTTTCCACCGGTGATCCGCTGGAGATCATGTCGAATGTTGAGATTGAATTCATTCAGGGGAAAAATATCGACTTGCGCAGCCGGCACACGGAACTATGGAAAAAATATCAGGAGAAGTACAGGCAGATGGGGCTGCTGAAATAAATTCGGTTCCCGCTGTTCCCGGGATCTTACGGATCCCGGGGAAGCAAGATTATGCGTACAAATGTCTTTTGATCTTTTGGGTCGGCGTCTTTTCGAACGGTTCGGTCTGTTCAAGAATCTCAATGATTCGCGAATAGGAAGGAAGCCGGTCATTAATCTGTTGTTTCAATTGCTTCATCAAACCGTCAATGCCTTCCCGTGTCTTCGATTCCGACGATTGATCGTCCTTTAAAATTTCTTCCACCTTGTCGTAATCCAAATAGATCCTCGCAACAATCTGATGTTCCTTTTCAAAGACGAGCGATTCCAGCACAAGATCGAATTCGTTGATGATCGATTCGATCTCTTCCGGATAAATGTTCTTGCCGTTCGATCCGAGGATCATGTTCTTCGACCGGCCTTTAATATAGATATACCCTTCATTATCGATCACACCAAGGTCGCCGGTTCTGAACCACCCGTCCTTTGTGAACGCGGCAACGGTACGTTCCTCGTCCTTGTAATATCCCCGCATCACCGTCGGACCTTTCACGATGATCTCACCTTCGCCGTTTTCCGGATCAGGATCAGTAATGCGTATCTCCGTCTCCGGCAGTGTTTTTCCCGTGGCGCGGTATTTTGTCAGTGCTGAATTCGTTCCGGCTATCAACGGTGCAGTTTCCGTCAGGCCGTAACCCATGGCGTATGGAAAGTGCGCTTCCCGGAGGAATTGCTCCACATCGGGTGCAAGCGGTGCGCCGCCGATACAGAATAACCGCAGCTTGCCGCCGAACGACGTGAGCAGTTTTTTCCCTGCAATTTTATTGATCCGTTTTCTCAGGAATTGGATCTTCTGGATGCGCCGTTTAATGAAGCTGCTGTTCAGCTGAGGATAGATCCTCATTTTGAAGATTTTTTCGATCACCAGCGGAACGGAAAGCATCACAGTCGGCTTCACTTCCTTCATTGCCGGGAGGAGCGCATTAGCTGTCGGCAGTTTGTCCAGGTAATAGATTGTTGCACCAACGGCCAGTGCCGTGGTTAGACCGAGCGTGCATTCATACGTGTGTGCAAGAGGTAGTATGGACAAAAGCCTGTCGGACGATTGAAGGTCAACAATATGCGTCGTTCCGATCACATCCGAAACGATATTATTATGGGTCAGCATCACTCCTTTTGAGTGACCGGTCGTACCGGATGTATAGACAATGGCGGCAAGTAGGTCCGGTGTAACATTGTTCGGAAGTTTTCCCATAAACTTTAAAGCCGCTTCTTTTAGTATCGAAAACTCCTGTTCTCCCTGCTCCAAAAGATCCGAGATAATGTTCTTTTTCTTACCGTTCGGCACCAATGTGAAATCGTCAAGAAGAATGATCGTCGTAATGTTGGCCGGCAGGTTCTCCTCGATCTTTGGCAGAAATTTTTTCGAGACAAAAACCGCCTTGCTCTCCGAGTGCCGCAGAATGTGCAGTATCTCGGTCTGATGAAAATCGGGCAGTATCGGCACCGCAACCGCACCCATGGTTGTTATGGAAAAATAAGAAATGCCCCATTCCGGCCTGTTCTCGCCAAGGATCGCCACACGGTCTCCCGTGATGATCCCCCGCTCATGCAATGCAGCGGAGATCGTCTTGATTTGTTGGTGAAGATCCGAATAGGAATACGATTTACCCCCGATCATGGAGAGTGCAATTTGGTTCGGATATTGTGCGGCACTGTTATCGATCAGGAAACGAAGGGTGCGTAGTTGAAGAGTGATCATGGCTAATAAGGATTAAATATTTGTCGATGCAAAGAGAGCATTATTTAAGAGCAACATTAAATTACTGCGAAGCAGTGTTGTCAGTAGTTGCGTGATGACCGGCAGGGAAAATGAGGAAACTAACTGGCTCTTGTTCGCGATGTTGATAAATTCTTCAATTAAGATATGAAATGAAAAAGGAAAAATACAGAAATAATTCGTCCATTTAAGATAGGATACTCCGGATAAAGAATTTTTGTTATGGTTCCGGTAATTTCGTGAAAAACGTGATCAGTGAATTGCAGGACGAAGCTTTGCTCCGCGCAATGGTCGGAGAGATTATCGTATCCATATTGGTAAAATGAAGATGTCCGAATGTATTCCCGTCTCATCATTCCGGTATCTACGTATTTCAACTCGGTAACACCAATACGTCAAAAATATGAAAAGATCTTTGGCAGAATTTATCCGGCAAAATTCATCGGAAATATCGCACGAAGTAACATATAAAATAAATTTAGCGGACTGGTTCGTTGTGCAATATGATGTTCAATATGTCATTCACCCTTCGGCAAATCCTTCGTTCTCAAATGCAATAGCCGGCGGTATTCGACTGGAATTGCTTTTCTGCAAATATTGACTAAAAGTAGCTAAAAAATGGGGGCTACGGAAATTATTATTTCGTCGCTCTGACCGCTTCTTGATTCCTGCAAAACAAAAAATATCGGTTACCGGTTGGTCTTGGATGTGGGTGCCGAACATTGGATTTGTTCCATAACACATTTATTTTTCTCTATTTATCCGTCCGATTCACACAAGTATTCATCGTCAAATTAACCCCGTTCGTCGAAATATTCCAAAAAAACTACTCCCATTTCATATGTTTGTGTCAATACATTGAGTGATACATACCCTTTTCACCAACAAAATAAATGGAGGAAATCACATGAACAAACGACCCGTCCAGGTAACTGTTGAAGCGTATCGGAGCAAATACATGAGCTTGCCCCGCCTGATCACACATTGGCACCAGGCGAATTCTATTGCAGAGGTTACTCCCGAAGGGGGAAAGATTCTGGAGATCGGACCCGGTTCCGGACACACCACCTGGTTGCTGAAAAATAGGGGATTCAACGTAACAACACTCGATTTTGATGCCTCAGTGAAACCTGATATTGTCGGTGATGTAACGGAAATTCCTTGCGACGACAATACCTTTGACTGTGTTATAGCCGCCGAAGTTCTCGAGCATCTTCCATTTTCAGAGTTCGGCAAGGTGCTTTCGGAGTTGAAGCGGGTGAGCCGCGGCCATGTGATTGTTACGCTGCCGGCACCGTTCGTCGGGATTTCCACCCTTATTAATTTCCCCGGCATTAAACCGATCGGATTATTTTTAGGTGTGCCGTACTGGATTAAACACAAATTTGACGGTCAGCATTATTGGGAACTGGGGAAACGGAATTTTGGCATGGCGAAGATTCTCGACGTATTCGAAAAGCAGAAACTGGCGATCGTTAAAAAATTCCGTCCCGCACCATCCCTTTTTTGTTACTTCTTCGTATTAAAAGCGCACGGTGCGGAGCACTAGAATAATTCAATTGTAGAGGGATGGAGACAATCTTTTCACACAGGA